>JBEKDR010000029.1:0-40539 GCA_050014255.1 Bacteroidales bacterium
GCTAACCTTTAATACAGTTAATGAAACAGGCACTGTAAAGGATATTGACAATAATACATATAATACTGTCAAAATAGGAACCCAATGGTGGATGGCAGAAAACCTGAAAACCACCACATATAGTACTAGTACGTCAATACCTTACGTTACAGATAATACCACCTGGGCCGGCCTCAGTACTCCGGCTTATTGTTATTATAACAATAATGAAGCTACATACGGAGAATTGTATGGAGCCTTATACAACTGGTTTGCAGTAAATACAGGGAATTTATGTCCCACCGGCTGGCATGTACCGACTGATGCAGATTTTAATACACTTGAATTGTATCTGGGAATGCCACCAGCACAGGTTGATGTATGGGGATGGCGTGGTACCGACCAGGGAACACAGATGAAGAGCACAAGCGGATGGAATAGCAACGGAAATGGAACCAATACAAGCGGGTTTACAGCTCTCCCCGGAGGTTACCGTTATGCTGCTGATGGTACCTACAATTCCGTTGGTGACCTGACCTATTGGTGGAGTTCTACCCAGGACCTTGCCACAACGGCCTGGTACCGGAGACTGGATGCAACTCAGACTGGTAGTTACAAAGCTACTACAGAGATGACAGCAGGTAAATCTATCAGGTGTGTGAAGGATTAATACTCTAGATTGACAAAACAAAGGAGGCTATCTCATAAGGATAGCTTCCTTTTATTTTCCCATCTTGCCAAAAAGAGGTTTCCAAAAAATTGATCCCTTATAAATATTAGCATTTTTATTGCTAATATTTTTTTCTCTTTGAACACTTCAATTCCAGTCAAATTAGCTTAGAAGGTAGTGTTGGAAAGCCTGGAAAACAAGTTTGCACCTTTATATGTGTTTATTATCTTTGTAAAAATCGTTAAGAAACTATCAATTTAATTTACAATTTAATTTTTTATCATTATCAGCTGCTAATCAAATCACTAGGGAATGGAGGAAATCTTATTTCTGCATCATAGTACTTTCCTGTTTAAGAGAATACTTATAGTAACATATCTTACAATAAATTCATTTCTTCTATCTGCACAGGTAACACTTACTGTGGAAGGAAATGATGTAAATGATACAGAAACAGGAGAATGGTCAGGATTTAATGTTCCAAGAGACGTGCCTACCGCATTTACATTTAGAAATAACTCCATTTCTTCTATTAATTATTCAGGATATATGTTGCAGGCTGGTGATGAAGATATAAGTAGTAGTAATAATAATCTTGACGGAGAGATTATAACAGGTAACAGGTTTATCTGGAATGGAACAGATATGACAAGTATTACTCATGGAGTTTTTACCGGCTATAACATAAATGCTGTTATAGAATACAACTATCTTGATAAAGTTCCAATGGGTATAATTCGTAAATCAAATGGAATGACAAATGTTTCCGGAGGGGTTGCCTATAATATCGTAAAAACCCCGGTAGCAACTGGATTAGTGGTAAAAGGGATGAATAATGTTAATATATATAACAATACCTTTTATAGTGACCAGATGATTTATCAAGGGCCTGGTACAGGAACATGGAGGGGCCTTGTCGATATTTATGCTAATGATAGTTTTAGTCCACCTGTTCCTTCAACAGGGACTAAGATAATTAATAATATTTTTTATACTAAATATCAAATTGCCAATATTTATATATATGAAAATGAAGATCTAACCGATTTTGAAAGTGATTATAATGTCTTTTATTGCGAAGCAGGGACTCCCATGTTCAATTATTTGGGAGTTGCAAAAACATTTGCTGAGTGGCAAGCACTAGGTTATGATACACACTCGGTTATAGTTAATCCAAAATTTAAAGATCTTATTGATTTCGTTCCTGCCACCCGTCTTGATTACGGAAAGGACCTAGATACCGAATGGCAGACTGGATTATCAACAAATGCTACTTGGAATTTAGGAGTTTCACCTGCAACAGCGAATCAAAATGGTACCTGGCAGGTTGGTGCACGCATTTATAATGCAAGTGCTACAAATCCATATTATGTTAGTTCTGTTGTAGAAGATTCTACTCCTGCTATGTTAGAAATGACATATAACTTAAGTTTGACAAATATTGTTCCCGCTAATTCTGCTTTTAATGTACAGGTAAATCATGTTAACAGGATTATAAATTCAATTGCAATTGTTGGAAGTAAGGTTCGGTTGACCTTAGCTAGTCCAGTAGGGTATGGTGATATCATTACAGTTGCTTATACAAAACCAGCCAATAATCCATTGCAGACAGCATCCGGTTATCAGGCTGCTTCTTTTACTGCACAACCTGTCATTAATAATTGTATTAATAATGGCCTTTCTGTTGTAATAACTTCCCCAGGAAGTGGCAGCTCATTTACTGCTCCGGCCAATATAACTATTACAGTAAATGCTTCTGATTCTGATGGGACTATTAGTAAAGTAGAGTTCTTCAATGGACCTTTAAAACTTGCTGAAATAACCACACCTCCATATTTATATAACTGGAATAATGTGAATTCAGGTACTTATTTTTTAACTGTAATTGCCACAGATAATTCAAATGCTACTTCTTCAGCTTCCTTAACGATACACGTTAATCCTTATATTGAAGATAGCACGGAGTTAATTAAACTTTTCCCAAATCCAAATGCAGGTCTTTTCACGATTGAAATAATAAAGCCTTCTCAAGATGAAAGTTATAAAATATCCATTGTCAGCTTAGCGGGGGAAAAAGTTTACGATGGTATTCTGTTGAACAACGAAAGTACTAAACAATTTGATTTATCTTTTATCGATCCGGGTATATATATACTGATGATAATCGGGAAAGAAATACTTATAACGGGGAAATTTATTAAGAATTAACTTAGCGTTTACCTATTGGTTGATCCTTCGTTTAATATAATCTTAATCATTCATAGTTTTAGACTAGATTCTACGGAATGATTAGTATGTTTTTTATCTTTGATTAAAATCTTCGTGAAATATTTGCTAATTTTATTTACAATTTCATTTTTTGGCTTGATCAGCTTCGAATCAAATAACATTGGAATGAAGAAAATCTTAATTCTACATCATAGCACAGGAGGTACTATCTGGGTTGGTAAAACCAATAAGTACATTTATAAACTAACTAAAAAGGGTGACGTTCAAAAGTTTTTTGCTGATTTTAACAAAAAGAATAAAACTAATTATGATATAACCCAGCTTATATTCCCCAAAAAAACTCCATATGGCTGGAATAATTATCCATTTGATTATTATAATATTTGGGTTAAAAACGCGGGGAAAAATCCTTACATGGAGGAACCTACACTTGAAATACTTACTGCAAAATATGAGGTAATTATTTTCAAACATTGTTTCCCTGTAAGCAGAATATTAGAAGATACAGGTACACCAAATATTGACTCTGATGAGAAGAGGATTGAAAATTATAAATTGCAGTATAACGCTTTGAAGAAGAAGATGCATGAATTTCCAAATAACAAATTTATTGTTTGGACACCCGCGGTATGCACAAAAAATAAGATGACAGAAGATGAGGCAAAACGAACTTATCAGTTTTATAGATGGATGGTTGATGACTGGGATGAAAAGGGAGATAATATTTTTATTTGGGATTTTTATAAATATGAAACAGAAGGCGACTTGTATTTGCGTGAGAAAAATGCTTATAGTCCTGATAACTCACATCCAGGTCAGGAATTTTCTGCAAGGGTTGCGCCTTTGTTATGTAAATATATTATTGATGTTATGGAATCCGTTTCTGAATAGCAATTGTTTTAATTTATCCCTAGAAAACCGATGAATTTTAGAAGTATTCTACAACGGCTCCAGATCTTAATACTCAAAAAAGCCAGTAGTGATCGGAAGATTAAGTATCTACGCAGGCAGGGAATGAAGATCGGTCAAGATTGCCTTTTCAACACTATGTCGTTTTCAACTGAACCTTATTTGATAGAAATTGGTAATCATGTGGCAATAGCAGGTGGTACAGAAATTATTACTCATGACGGAGCTATATGGTGTTTCCGTGAAGAAATCGCTAATGCAGATGTATTCGGTAAGATTAAACTAGGAGATAATGTATTTATTGGAGATAATTGTACAATTCTTCCTAATACCATTATTGGCGATAATTGCATTGTTGGAGCAGGGAGCGTTGTCCGAGGGAAATTTCCTGATAATTCAGTGATTATTGGCAATCCTGCAAAAGTAGTTCTTAAAATGAGTATGCAGAAATTTCTTTACATCCAAAATCAGGGATTACTTAAAACGCAAAATCTGACTGACTCTGAGAAAGAAAAAATTATAAAACATCATTTTGGTATAGAATAAGATTTTCTTTCCGAAAAAAATATTGTCTTAGTATATTGATAATTAATTTATATTAAAAATATTGGCGGATCTGTTTAGTACCTATTAAAAGGCTTTCATCTGTTTGATAAGATTCAGTTATGGTGACAAGTATAAACAGTGACCTCTCTTACATAATTGGTTTGAAAATGAAGATAGTCAAAGAATATGGCTTTGAACTAAATCTTCAGTCTGTAATTCTTGACTTTGGATGTGGTAGCGGAAGATATGTTCAGGAGCTTCGAGAACATGGTTATCAGGCATTTGGTTGTGATATTAATATGAAAACTGAAGAAAATGTTGATACTGATTCTATGATAAAAAATAACATTATTCGGAAAATTGATTTGAAAAATTACATATTGCCATTTGAAGATAAGACATTTGATTTAATTATCAGTGATCAGGTTTTTGAACATGTCAGAAACTATTCTGAGACCATATTTGAAATATCGAGAGTACTTAAGCCTGAGGGTTTTTGCCTGCATATTTTTCCTTCCCGATATATCCCGCTTGAACCTCATGTTTTTGTGCCCTTCTCCTCAATTATACAGTCATATTGGTGGGTCCATTTTTGGGTTCTCTTAGGTGTAAGGAACGAATGGCAAGATTGTAATACATCAAAAGAAAGATCAATCAAATATTACAACTATCTAAAAGAAAATACGAATTATTTATCTAAAAAACAGCTTGAAAAAGAATTTAAGGTGCACTTTAAAAATGTATTTTTTTGTGAAAAAACATTTCTTAAGTTTTCCAAAAGGGGTAAATATATTTTTGCGGTCTCAAAGGTGTTTCCATACATCTCTTCTATGTATAGTACTTTCTATTCGCGCGTTATCATGAATAGGTTCCCGATAGAATCACTTGATTCATACAATGCTTCAAAGGGCATCACAGCATAAAGGGCACAGCTTATTTGCCTTCATTAAACTATCTGGGATGAAAAAGCTGGAAATGGAAAGAATCTGGAGTAAAAAAAAAAGCTGCCTTTAGAGACAGCTTCTATTTTGTTTTATGATGGAACTTCAGTAATTAGATCGTAAGTTCATATGGACTAACTATCTATGGGTCGCTCTCTTAAAAAAATAAAATTTAATTTAAAAAAGCATCCCTGCTTTTTCGTCAGTGTCAATTAACTCTATATTGAGCCCGTACCTGGCGAGTAAAAATGCAATATTGTGGTTATTGAAAGCTTCACCCGGTTGTGGAGGGACAAGTGTTAAAAGTCCTTCTTTCTTTAACTCATCCATCTTCACATTAATATCAGGACATTTAAAACAAACATGATGAAAACCTCCGCCCTTGTTAACAAAATTTATTAGAGATTGATTACGTTCCAGAGGTTCTATAAGTTTTATTGTTATGCTATCATCTTTGCATAAGAAAGTCACCTTTACATTTTGGAGAGAGTTTTCCACTATACTTGTCATTTGCTTATAGCCAAATACACGGTCCCAATAAGCAATTCCTTCCTGAATATTCTTGACTGCAAAACAGATATGGTCAATTTTCATTTGAATTAAAATTATAAGATGAACTGATTGGTTTACTCCTTTTTAGTATGATCTTGCTTTGGGGAAAGCTGCCAGCTGCGGTTGCATCAATTAAACAGGATCCTGTTATAGAATTTAATTAATTTTACCTTCTCAAAGTCCCATGAGAGCTCATTTAGTACCCTGTCATATGCAAAACTACCCATCCTTGCTCTTAGTTCCGGATCATCAATCAAGAGTATTATTTTATCTGCGAAGTCATTGGCATCGCCACACCTGGCATAAAGTGAAGCCTCCTGAGCCGAAAATCTACCCTCTTTTAAGTCATATTGAACAACGGGCTTTTTCAGGGCCATATATTCCATTATTTTATTCATTGTGGATAGATTATTCATTTCTGTAGGTTTATCGGGATTAACACATATATCAGCGGTATTCAGAATAGCAACCAATAAATCGTCAGGTACTCTCCCATAGAAATCCACAAACTTGCTAAGGCCTGATTTTTCTGACAATTGTTTCATCTTTTCGAGGTTACTGCCTCCACCTACTATTGCAAATTGAATATCATCGCGTTTAGGAACAATCAGTTTTATGCTTTCAAGTAAGAGATCAATTCCTTCCTGTTCTCCAATTACACCAACATATCCCACCAGGTATTTCCTTCCTTTGCGAAATTTATTATCTGGAGGAACTAATCTAAGTCTGTCAAGTTTTGGACCGCTTCTTATTACCTGAATATTGTCTTCAGCCATTTTCCCTCTTCTGATTGCTATATCCTTGTATGATTCATTAGTAGCGATACTAAAATCAGCTGTGGCAAATGTCAGTCGTTCAAATAAAACCATTATCTTATAAAAGAATCCCTTTCTATTAAACTTTGCAATATACAATTCAGGATTAATATCATGATGGTCAAACACGTATTGAACCCCAAAGATCTTGAAACATAATGCCACTAAAAAAATCAGGTCAGGCGGATTACAACCATGTATAACATGAAACCTATTTTTAAAGTAAATTTTCCAGCTTAAGAAAAACTCCCAGAATAAAGCTACGCTATACTCAAAGAGGTATCCAACAGCACCTCTGGCTTCGAAAGGAAGATAATGTCTGTAAATTTCTATCCCGTTTATTACTTCGAAGGAAGCCAAATAGTCTTTCATCTTTGGACAGATAATGCTAACCTTTGCTCCATTATCCAGTAAGGTATTAGCTTCCTGCCATACCCTTCTGTCAAAAGGGACAGGAAGATTCTCAACAATGATCAGGATATGCTTTTCTTGAAATGAAGACATCACTACCAATTTATTCCGATATAATTACTTTTTGAAATAATTGTGTCGTTCAGCCGGACAAAATCAATTATTATTTTATTCTCAATATCAGCAACAAGCCGAATAAATTCAGACTCTTTAGTGTTAATTACTATAACATCGCAATCATTAACTAACTGTTCAGGATCACTAACAAGAAGGCTTGACAAATGAGGTATCCGTGAATCAATAAACTCTTTATTTGTTCCGGTCAGCATGGCCAGATTTATATTGTTATCATATATAACAATGTCGCACCCCTTACCTAACAATGCTTCAATGACATTAACAGCAGGACTGTTTCTCAAATCATCTGTTCCAGCCTTAAAACTTAAGCCAAGGAACCCAAGTTTTTTGTCCCAGTATTTATAAATGAGCTTGATTGCACGCTGAATCTGCAATTCGTTTGTTTTGTCGATACTATCAATTATAGGAACATCAACGTAAAGATCATGAGCCAGGGTCTTAAGTCCTTTCAAATCTTTTGGCAGACATGACCCTCCATATGCAAAGCCTGGTTTGAAGTAATAAGGTGATATATTAAGCTGTTTATCTTTGCAGAAAATCTCCATTACCTTATGAGAATCAATTCCTAACTCAGAACAAATATTACCAACCTCATTACCGAAAGAGATCTTAAGTGCATGATACGTATTATTAATATATTTCATAATTTCTGCAACTTTCAGATCAACGATTATGATCTCACCAGGCAATTGCCTGTATAGTTCCGCTACCTTTTCTGCAGCTATCCTGTTGTCTGAACCAATCAGGGTAAGAGGTGGGTTGTAATAATCCTGAACAGCAGTTCCTTCTCTTAAAAATTCAGGATTGTCTACTATGGCAAAATGCTCATTTCTCTTTTTTTTAGAGAGCTTTTCTACAATATCTGCAAATTTATCGCAGGTGCCAGGCATAATAGTCGACCTTATGGCAATAATATGAAATGTATCTTTATTCAGTAATGCCTCACCAATGTCCTCAGCAACTTTAAAAATATACTGAAGATTCAAATGTCCTTTATCGGTACTTGGTGTACCAACCGCAATGATAGAAATATCAGATTCTTTAATTGCCAGTAGGATATCGGTTGTTGCACTTATTCTTCCTGCTGATCTTTGTTCAAAAATTATTGTATCCACATCTTTTTCGATAATAGTGGCTTTGCCCGAGTTTATCTGCTCCACTTTTGTTAAATTAGTATCGACACCAATGACATGATGACCGTTTTTTGCCAGACAGCCCAGACTTACACAGCCTACATAACCAAGACCAAAAATGCTAATATTCATATTAAATAATTTTTATAATAAATTTAAAAGTTGTTGTACATTCAATCTGAAATTTACAGAAAATTACGTTTGTTGCTTCTTTCTTCAAAAATGAATCGGAATACCATCCCAGAATCTGCGGTTTCATTTGTCCCTTTATTAAGACCGGATCCAGTTTTCCGTCAATATAAAATTCTGTTTTTCTTACAGCGTCCCCGTGAATGAGAAAAAAATTAGTCGCAGGATTTGCGATCTCAACATCAGGATGAAAATGAAACGGGATTTCAATCTGAATTTTCCTGTTTTTCCCGACGACTATAGTATCAATGATTTGAAATTCGTTTTTTAATCTGTCAAAAACGATTTCACGGATATGCTGCACATCTTCTTTCAAATAACCATTATGAGTAGCTTTTACACGATCAGTTTCGCCACTTATATCTAGATCAATTATACTTGTTTCATAATGTTTTATCCATAATGTAGGTCCACCATTTACTGCCTGGTCTTCTTCATTTATCCTGATTGTGTTATGGGCAAGTGTACCAATAAAATAACGACGCCATTCAAATTCTGTATGATAAGTATAGGTGCCGGAGTCAATAAAAACAGGGTGCCCGTCAATATTTAAAATAAATGACAGGGCGTCAGCGTGTCCATGAGCAGCTATAGATAGGAATCCCAGCGGAGCCGCATCAAAATGCAAATAGATCTCGTTATCATTCTCTTTTTTACGAAAAATGAAGTGGCCCTCATCTCTGTAAAACTTAGAACTTTCATTGTTTATAATCCTGGAGATTGACTCATAAATCAGTTTACCAGCATCACCGAACAGAAAGTGATTCTTTATATCAAAACCGTTGCTTTTTGCTTTAAATGCAGGATCATTAAATATTATAGCACCGGAAGTCAACAGAGATTTGAAATTATTAAACTTTTCTTCAAAATCGAGAATAAAACATTTCCCGTCATCTTCATCACCATATTTCGGAAAATTCCCTTTGCAATCAAGAAAATTGTAAATATAACTAAAGATTTTGTGAAGCAGTTGCTTGTATTGTTCTGAGAAAGGCCTGTTTGTTTTTTCACCAACAACGAAAGATAAAAGGAAAAAATCTGTGATGAATTGAATATACTCGGCAGCCTCCTCTTTGTTTATTCCTGATGAATGCTGTTGTTCAATCTCATTCTCCAGTCCATCAATGGAATATTGAATCCATTTTTCAGATTCCCGGAACTTCCAGAAAGAAGATGCTATATATAAACCGGCATATTCTGAGATCAAATGATTATTTGCAGAGGAAAATCTTGAAGGATTATGATAAGAGTAATAACAATGTCTGAATATTGTGGGAATCCATTTCTTTTCAACAAAATCTTTAAATTGTTTGTTTTGAGTACTCAGGTTTTCAACGTCCAGAATTTGCCAGCATAAAAACCAATTGATCAACCTGATATTTACCTCAATATTACTATACCAGTTTACTCCCTGTAAATATGGATTCTGATCGATCCATGAGGTCATGATTTTTACAAATTGAGTAAGATAATATTCATTACCTGAAATTTTATAATTAACAGCAATCTGGATGAGAAACTGCAATCTGTTTATTTCCCAAATATTTTTTGCAGAAGCTTTGGGATTAATCCTGATATTAATTTTTTTCGAAAAAATGACAGGAAAAGTCTCCCCGGAAAAAAAATCAAGGTGCCAGTCAATTTCATTTTTTGAATAATTAAACTCTTTGCCAAAAATATTGACTATGTCCCGAGATAGTTTACAATATGAAATATTGGTATTAATAATTGTTTCATTGCAACTTATTAATCTAGATGAGGGTAAAAAATGTTTATAAAAAAGAAACTCGTACTGCTTCTGACAAAACTGTCTGATCCTGAAAAGGATTTCTGCAAATGACATGGTTTTAAGTCTGTTCAAATACCATGCACTCATATGAGCTCGTTACTATTTATTTTGAAACTTGTTTTAGTCTTTGTACTTTCAATAGCTAAAATAGTGGTATATGTATTTAACATAAGAGACTCAAAAGCAACGGGCATTATGCCGGATTTAACCGAATCAACAAGAACTTGCATCTCCTGTCGCTGACCTTTATCAATTGTCAAGAAAGTCTTTTTAGAAGATTTCCCATCTTTATAAACAGTAACCGATTTAAAGTTGTCGAATTCTATACAGGTTCTATTACCGGTAATCAGAATCTTTTCTTTAGAATAATTCTTATCCCCATCAGCAAGGTAGGCTAAGACGCATGTGGAACCATTATTGAATTTAACGGTAATAAAGGAATTATCCTGTTCAGGCATACCAGCGACTGATGTAGAATTGGCAAAGACTTCTACAGGTTCAGCATCTAGTAAATACTGAAGAGTATCAATAAAATGACCAACCTCTCCAATAATTCGTCCGCCTTGTTCGGGAGCCTGGTACCATTTATCCATTGGAATAAAACCGGCGTTAATTTGATAATAGACTGAATAGGGAACATTTTTTTTTAGTTGTTTTTTCAGAAATTGAACTGATGTGGAATATCTTCTGTTAAAGCCAACCATTAATAAACATTTATTAGCTGAAAAACTCCCTGATATTGATTTAAGTTCTTCCACTGATATAGCTAACGGCTTTTCGACATAAACATTCTTTCCCTTATTAAATGCATCAATAACCATTTTGGCATGCTGATTATGCCGGGTGGCAATTAGAACTGTATTAATATCCTGATCTTCCAGCATTCCCTTATAATCGGTTGTAGCATAATTGAATCCAAACTTTTTTGCTTTGTCCTGTGCATTAATGCCTGTTGCAGTAGCAATACCAACAAGATCAATCTTACCCTTTAGAAATGGCAATAACATTGTACTGGCATAATTACCAGCCCCTATCATTCCGGCCTTTACCTGATTTCCACTTCTTTGCGGAATGGCATTGCCAATAATGCTTCTTTGTTTCAAATCTACATCTGCTCCATATTTTAATACCACACCCAGGTATTCCTCTTTGCCTTCCTTTATCTCCGGAAATACTTTTTCTGCTTCATAAAAATCAAATTCATGGGTAATCAGTTTTGCAAAGTTTATCTTTTTGTCTTTAAGGAGCTGCAAAATCGACATCATATTTCTCTGCTCGGTCCAGCGGACATAACCAATCGGGTAATCGATACCATTTTCCTCATAACCAGGGTCGTATCTTCCTGGTCCATAAGACCTTGAAAACCTGAAATCCAATTCTTTATGATAATATAAATCCCAGGGCAAATCCATTTTTGTAATCCCAATATCTACAATTCTGGCTTTGTCTCTTGCTATTTTCCCAGCCAGAATAATTGGATCATTACTTGAAGTCCCAGTAGTAATTATTACAGAATCGCATCCGAATCCGTTTGTAAGAGAATTTATCTCCTCTTCAAAATTGGTTTTGGTGGCCACGTCTGCAAAATATGCCCCATTCTCAACAGCAAGATCGCATTTCCGTTTTGAAATATCAAAACCAAAGGCTCTGCAGCCGTTGGCGCTTATTAATTGAATGAGAATCTGACCTAGAAGACCCAGCCCGATAACAGCTACATTTTCCCCGACCTGAGACTGTGTCTGCCTGAAACCTTGCATAGCAATTGATGCAATAGTAGTTAAGGAGGCCTCTTTCAGTTCAACACCAAATGGTACTTTTGCACAAAGGTTTTTAGGTATAAAGTTGATTTCAGAGTGATTCGCATATCCTGCACCCCCACAAGCGACTATTTCACCAAGTTTAAATTCATCAGCTCCCCTCCCAACCTCTATAACCTCACCGACAAGACTATAGCCTAATGGGGACAATGAATCGAGTTTATTCATCACCTTCCTGTATGTTGCTACCGGCCCAAGCTGAGTAAGAGTATTTAACACTTCCTTAACCTGTTCAGGTTTTTTCTTTGCCATCTGAAGATAGCTCAGATCAGCATTTTTTAATTTCATTACTTCGGTTCCGACACTTACGGCGGAATAAAGTGTCTTTACCAGTACTCCACCGGATTTACATACCGGAATAGGTAAATCTTCTATTGTTAATGATTTCCTTTTAATATTTTGTACTAATTGTTTCATAAATTTTGTTTTATACCTTATACATCTTATTAATTATCAGACCCATCCTGCATATTACGTTTAAGGTTCCTGTACTTCTTATCTGCTTCCAAAAACACATTGAAGGAATGATCTTGCCCAATTGTAACTCTGATAAATTCTGCATTAAAATATTTTGTACGTTCCCTTACATATATGTTAAGTGATTCCATAAATTTAAGATAATCAGAAGCTTTATCAACTTCGAAGGAGACAAAATTACCTTCCGAAGGGAAATACTTTATTTTATTTTCCCCACAATAAGCATAAAATTTTTCTTTGTTAGCATTGACCTCTGATACATATGCTTTTACTCTTTCAACATTTTTAAGCATATATTCTCCTACAATGACACTAAGCATTGTGACATCCTTCGGGTTTGATATCTTGGATAGTTCTTTAATAATATTTCGATCGGCTAAAACATATCCAAGTCTGATTCCTGCTAATCCGAATGCCTTGGAAAAAGTACGAATTATTATTAAGTTACCATACTTTCTGATTAATTCAACAGCAGATTTTTGTGAGAACTCGTAATAAGCTTCATCTACAACTACCATTGCATTAATATCTTTTGATATAATCAGGATGGATTCAATCTGATCTGATGTAATATGATATCCGATCGGGTTATTTGGATTAGTAATATATATTATATGAGGCTGGTTTTCTTTAATTGCATTTATGACTAATTGTATATTTGCATCCGTAGAATCATCAATCCTGATATTGACTAATTCATTCCCCAGACCTTCAGTCTGAGCTCTGAAATTGTCATAAGTAGGTAGCAATACCAAACATTTACTTTTATCTGTAAAGACTTGAATCACCATCCTCAGGGCATTGTCAGATCCATGTGCAAGTAATATATTTTCTTCGGAATCAACTCCAGTATAATTCTTAAGTGCCGTCAACAAACTCTTATGCTCAGCTTCAGGATACCACTTGAGAATATTATCTGATTTAAAAAGGTCTGATATAAAATTTAGAACATCGGGAAATGGAGTTGCATCTGCTTCATTCCAGTCGAGCTTAAATGATTCAGTCTTATTTCTGAAGTTTTCCCATGATTTTTGTGAAGACAATGAATACAGATCATAATTAGCCAGTTTATATGAGCCGGCTTTCTTTAAGATGATAAGTGTCTTACCATCTGCATTTGTGAAAAAAGTCTCGGTCTCCTTTATGTACACCGGTATAGTATCACCGAGCCGGAGTTTTAATCCATTGGTTATGGTATTAAGTTCTGCCGGGGACAATGGGGAAATTGTACGGATGTTAGCCAGTACTTCAAGTGTTGAAAACTGAACTAACTGGAATGCTTTGACTTTTTGAAATTCCCTGAACAGAGTATAAAAGTTTATTGAAGGTTGCTTTGCTCCATTAGATCCTACCAAATATTCGTCTTTCCTTCCCAGGACTGTTTTTACGACCGGAAGGCTCCGGTCACAGGATATCGGATGTCCTCCTAATTCAACCAGATCTCCTGTATCATACCTGACGAATGGCATCACATGATTATAAAAAGAAGTTGTTACCAACCTTTTAATTGTCGGTATATCTGTGTCCAAAAATTCGGGATAACCATATTCATAGCATACATGCATCTCATCATGCATTTCACATTCTTTAATGATTACTGCAGGTTCTGTCATTCCATACCAATTGAACAGTCTCTTCCCGAAAAGTGATTCTATTTTCTGGCGCTCAAAGTCAGTTAATGTTTCAGAAGCAGCATAAATACCTTTTAAATTTGTTAATTTCTCAACATAAGAAGCATCTAAATAATCACACAAAAAGCTTATTGAAGATGGATAACCCCGTATGATATCAGGGTTGATTCGTATCAGACTTTCTATATAATAATTTGCGTTAAGCTGATTCAGGTCATAGGCAGAGAAGTAATATGCATTTTCAATCGGGCTAAACCTGAAGTATTTTGAGTTTTCATCTTTCCGCACATAACTTCTAAGTGCAAATATCAGAGGCCTGAATTTCTTTGTGCTCCAACTATGATGCCTGAATATCATTGCTTTGTCAATAGCTACCATATAGGGAGTAAGTAACATCTTCATTGGTTCACCCGTTGATCCGCTGGTAGCGTACTCGATTGAAATACCCCTGTATTTTGGATTAACAAATTGCTTATAGTTTTTCCTGAAGATATCTTTTGTAAGAACAGGTATCTTTTCTAAATCAGCAAAAGACTTAAAATCATATTTTGGGTTAAAATGAATGTCTTTGAACAATTCCTGATAATAAGGTACTCCAGCAGCACTTAATAGAGTTTTACGTATCTCATTCAATTGAAACTTCTTCCAGTATTCTTCTGAATAAAACTGGCTTTTTCTTAAATAACTCAGGTAAATCAAATAACCATATGATTTGAATAACAGGTTTAATTTACTGTTTTTAGATATTTTCATAAATAGTTGATAAAGTAGGTCTAAAATTTCTTTCACTAAAATTCTTGAAAAATGGGAATATTATTTTGGCGAGATTCCGGATAAACATGGGCAGGTTCAGTTTCTCCTTGTACCTGTAGTACAAAGGGAAGTAATTATATCCTGAATTTGGAGATTTCCGATGTCCCTTTATTATTATTTTTCTGTTCAATCTGTAATCACTCAGAGTTTCAAATAAAGTAGATGAGCGTTCCAGACTGCAGATACATTTGCCAACATCAGAATTATAATGTGCATCACTGCCTCCTAAAGGTGAAAGTAAATGATTAAGTTCATTAAAAGCTTTATCATTATACTCATCTGTAAACTTTGCATTAAAGTATTCATAGAAATCTCCAAGTAAAAGTACCTGATCACGGTATTCTGACTTCAATATACCATCATGCCGGGCAGGATGCGGAAAATATACAAATGCTCCCTGATTTTTAATTTCTGCTACAACTTCTGTCGGAATTTTAGATTTTATTTCATCCTTCAGAAATAAACCAATAATATGAGTGCCATCAGAACATGTTACTTCCTCTCCGATAATAATCTGAAGGTCAGTTTTCTTATTAATCAAAAGCCATTCTCCGAATTTAATCGCACCTTCAATTGTATCATGATCTGTAATTGCAAGTACATCTAATTTATTTTTAACAGCACTAAGGTATAACCTGGAAAAAGAATTATAACCATCATTAGAATAGACAGTATGAATATGAAAGTTAAAAGTAAGCTGAGAATTCTTTACATTCATAAATTTTCAGAATATAAAGTCAATAATATAATCCAATTTAAGACTGTTAATGTACATTAAGCATTTGCTTATAAATAGTTTCAAATTCTTTGCCCACAATTTTCTCACTAAAGTTCTCAACCATTTTGGGATTAATTGTTTTCATTCTCATTTGCAAGTCTTTATCTACTAGTAGTTTATTTATTTTCTCATTAATATCATTAATATTCCCGGCCTCTATAAACAAACAGTTTTGGTTTTCCTCCAGATAATTAACTGCAAAACGAACCCTTGTCGTAATAATTGGAATGCCACTCCTTAATGCTTCTACTAAAGACATTGGCATACCCTCGGGCATATGAGATGAAAAAATGAATATATCAGAAGAAAAAAACAACTGCGCCAAATGTTCATTTTGAACGATTCCCAGCCAAATAATAGAGCTATTTACATTTAGTTCATGGGCTAAATTCATCAATCGAGTTTTTTCTGGCCCATCACCAGCTACTACCATGGTAAACCCAGGGGTTGTTTTTATTACCATGGGTAAAGCCCGAATTATATCATCTAACCCCTTCCCTGCTATGATGCGTGAAATAAATAAACCATAAGACCTGGAGGTTTCTCTTCTGAAGTAAAGTTGATCTTTAATATCAATGGATTTATTTGGATGAACTATATTCTTAATAACAACCATCTTGTTTGAGTTACCAAATTTCTTAATAAATTCATCTTTCTCTATGCCAGATAAAACGCCAACCCTTGTTGCTCCCAGAAAAAAAAGCTTGATCAAAAACAAGGTAAATTTATTTTGAGTTTTTAACAGTTCGTAGCTGCTGCCATGCAGTTTGAAGATCAATTTATTTCTAAATAAAAATGCAAAAAGGGAGAATGGAATGTCACGTATTAATGATTTTGGATCAAATGCTGTATTAATATGAATAATATGCGGTCTGAAAACAATAACCTGGTAAACAAAAAAGAAGAAAACCTGAAGTGTATTAAGAATTTTCCTGAAAATACTTTCTTTGTTATCTATTAATGACCCTCCGTCAATTTTACTCCCATAGGTAAATGTTTTTATTTCATACAACTCCTTTTTTTCAAAATAATCCACTAAATAAGGTAAATGATGTATTGGTCCTCCTATCCTGATTTTTTTTGAAGGAATACCCATAAGTATCTTAGTTTTTTTGTTCACCGCCATCTTCGATAGTTTTTTGAATAATGAAAAGCATCCAGATAAAATTTCCAAAATCTCTCTCCCCATTTTGATTCATTTTTGAGATAGTAGAAATAATACCCTCATTCAGATATGGCATAGTTTTATCCAGTGTATTTAATTTATCGTTAAAAGTATCGTCTTTAAACCACTCCCTCAGAGGAACGGAAAAACCACTTTTTGGAGCAGTTAATAGTGGACGGGGGAGTCTAAGGCCAACTGTATTCCGCAAAATAGTTTTTCTCTCATAATGATGCATTTTTACATCTTTGTGCACATGTGCCATATATTCGATTAACCGGTAATCAAGAAACGGGGTTCTGGTCTCGAGCGAATATGCCATACTCATTCTGTCGACCTTCACTAGCATATCATCTGGCAATGATAATTTCTGATTAAAATACATCAGTTTATAAAATGGATCCCTGTACTTGCATTTATGCTCTAAATCAGTTAAGAATTCCTTTATTGGATAAACATTCAAACCAGTTGTCAACTGTTTAATATAAGACTCTTCAATCCAAACAGCTTTTGCCAGGTATCGATCTATAAAGTTTAGATTGGAGGAATGGCAAACATCCTGAACCCGGTTTAATTTATATCGAAGTGAACCATGAATTGGTTTTGACACGAAAGATGTAAATTCAGGAATCCCTGTCCTTAGCCATCCAGCCAATTTTTGATATTGTCCGGCAAATTTTTCACCCTGATAGAAAGTATAGCCTGACAACACTTCATCGCCACCATCGCCTGTCAGTACCATTTTAACTTTCGATGCGGCAAATTTTGAAACATGTCCTGTCGGGATAGCAGATGAATCACCAAATGGTTCATCGTAATGATAAACAATAGTATTCAACGACTCATCAAAAGTATCCGGCTCCACAATGTGTTCATGATGTTCAGTATGAAATTTATTAGCTACAAGCTTTGCCAGATGACGTTCGTCAAAAGATTTTTCTCTAAAACCGATTGTAAATGTTTCAACGGGGAATGAACTTATTTCAGACATTAATGCAACAACAGAGGAAGAGTCGAGCCCCCCACTTAAAAATGCCCCATAAGGCACATCACTTCTCATTCGTATTTTTACAGAGTCATTTAAAAGGCTATCAAACTGTTCATATATCTCTTTTTTATTTGTTAACATATTATTCTCATCAATTTCAGATAAATCCCAATATTGATGCTTCGATAATTTATTGCCAGCAATAAGCAGGCAATGTCCAGCTTCAAGTTTAAAGATGCTTTTATAAAATGTATAAGGGGCTGGAATGTATCCTAAAGAGAGATAAATCTCGAGAAGTTCAAGATTTGGAGTTTTGGGTACACCATAAGCGAAAATGCTTTTTATTTCAGAACCAAAAATAAGTGTGTTTTCAAAAACTGCATAATGCAATGGTTTTTCGCCAATTCTGTCGCGTGATAAAATAAGTTGTTGTTGTTTTTCGTCCCATAAGGCAAATGCCCACATACCATTAAATTTGTTCTGGCAATCAATCCCCCAATGCTGATAGGCTTTTATTATTACCTCCGTGTCAGAATTTGTTTTAAACCAATAGCCTGATTTTTTTAATTCTTCACGCAATTCAATATAATTGTAAATTTCGCCATTAAATACTATAGAAATAGAATTATCATCGCTAAACATAGGTTGATCACCTGTGCTGAGATCAATTATGGAAAGCCTGCGGTGACCAAAGCCAAGATTTTTATGAATATGAAAACCTTCACCATCTGGTCCTCGATACGATATTCTGTCAGTCATTTTTTTTAGTACCGAAAGATCCGCCTTTTTTTCAGTATCAAAATGTAATATCCCTGCTATACCACACATAAATAATTTATTAGAATTATATGCTCGTAAAAAAAAATCTACAGTTCAAATCTTGGAAAGGCGTTGAGAATTAACTTGTTATCAGAACTTGCATTTTTTCTATTTACAGTATTTTTTGCAATGCAATATATGACTTTTTGATATATTCTCAACACCGATTGCTTTAGGCCCCTTTATGAATGGAGGGTAGTTAATAAAATATGAAGAATAGGAGATGATTAAGAGACCAAAAATACCAATTTAAATTTTTCGCCCATTTCCCGGAGTATTATTTTAATCTACTCAAATATCGAATAATAGCAAAGAATAGAAAAACTTGAATCAATAAGGATCAACTATTTAACAAAGGATGTAAACTTTGAATATTGTATTTTATTTGTTGATATTTCTTGAACTATAATGTTAGATATTGAATCCTTAAAATGAAATGGGTCATTAAAATTATTTTTGTCATTAGTAATAACATTTGGATAATTAAAGTCGTATACGTCACCAAATGATTCCAGATCAATCTTGAATCTCTTAACTTCTTCATCTAAATTAAATTCATGTATCTTTTTTTGAAGGTCAATATGGGTTGGAGGCAGGACAAAAACTAATTTTATATTTTTTTCTAAACAGTTATCTGCGATTTTTTTTAAGTCTTTAAAATAATTCTCAGGATATGAGTAATTCCCTAAATATCGGGAGCATAAGTCTAATTGATTTTGCCAAAAAACATCTTTTGAAAAAGGAGGTTTATAGAGGTCTATCTGTTCATTAAAGAGGAATGATCGGCATATAAGCATTGTAGCTGAGAAAGTATATCTGTTAAGCAGATATGATGGCAATGAATTCTTTATCTCAATAGACGATTTTGCTCTGTTTCTTAATCGCGTTCCATTATAAGTTTCAATGGATATTCCCCAGTATATCTTTTTAATGTCATGTTTATAAGTTATATAATTGAGAATCTCAATAGCATCCTGTAAAGTCCCTGCACCTATTGCTAAGTTTGATACCTTTTCTTTTTCGATTTTTTCAAATTTGGATGGATTCAACAGATCCATACGAGAATCACCTAAAATTATAGTAGAGCAAGGATTTCTGTCGTACTTAATCAATTTATACAGATATGGATTCGTTTTAAACGAAATATTTTCTTTTTTTTCAAGCATTTCTTTATCCTTTTCCTCAGAGAAATAGTTAAAAGGATCTATGAATACCTCAATAGTAATTAATATTAAGAACGGAATTATAAAAATTAATAATTTTAATGCAAATTTTATCATATTTAAAATTGAAAATAAATAAATCTTTCCTGACCAAAGACGCCAAGGTACAGAATTAGAAAAATGACAAAATAATAAGACAACCACCTGATAATAATATTCTTATTCTCAAATAAAAGAAATTTTTCAGGATAAAATTCATCTCTGAATTCTTTTAAAAATAAAATGCAAAACCCAATAAAACTATACAGCATTGTGTAGCCATCTCTATAGGGAAGTTGAAATATGCCACTGAATATTTTGGAATAAATAAGTAGTGCATCACTCATATCTTTCGCCCTGCTAAAGACCAACGAAGCTGAGAATAACAAAAAAGTAACCGAACAAGACAAAGCAATAAACCATATCTTCTTATTAAGAAAGTATTTTGTTTCAATTAATGCTCTTTTCTTATTTGTCAATGCCTCAATACTTAAGAACAATCCTTGTATTAGTCCCCATACAATAAATGTGAAAGTCGCTCCATGCCAGATGCCGCTTATTAAGAACGTGATCATTATAGCAAATACAATTCCCCAGACTTTAAATCTTCGATAAGCAAAAGATAAGGGCGTATAAATGTAATCAGTAAGCCAGGAAATTAACGAAATATGCCAGCGACGCCAAAATTCAGACATAGATGTTGAAAATAGTGGCCGCTTGAAATTCTGCATAACATTAATACCTAATACTTTCGCAGTACCAATGGCAATGAGTGAATAACCTCCAAAATCAGCATACAATTGAATTGGATATAGAATGGAAGCAAGCAATAAAGAAGTGCCATTGTGCTGAGAAATATTTCCATAAACAGCATCAACATAAATTCCTATTCTATCTGCCACAACAAGTTTCATAAAATACCCCCACAACATCAATTTCATCCCTTGGGTAACCACTGTGAAATCAAGTTTAGGATGTATTTTAAACTGAGGTATCATGTTTTTTGCCCTCTCAATAGGCCCTGATAAGATAAGTGGGAAGAATGATAAAAACAGAGCTATAATACTTATGTTTTTCTCAGATTTAAGTTCCTCATTATACACATCAACCGTATAGCCAATTGCCATAAATGTATAAAAAGATATGCCGATTGGGAGCAATAATTTAATTTCGGGTAACGGCCATCTAATATTATGCGACTCTAAAAGAGTAAAGATTCCGTTATTAATAGTAGTAAAATACTTAAAGAAAAAAAGTGGCAATAGAATCAACAGTATGTTTATTACCATAAAAGTCCTTTTTCTTGATCCAGTATTAGCATTATCAATCAATCGAGTAAAAATGTACGTGGATAATGTAACTCCTGACACAAGCAATGCAAAAACCGGTTTAATATTAATATAAAAAAAATAACTGGCAATTAACAAGGTAAGCCATCTGAATTTTACCGGCGTGATATAATAAACTATAGCAATTAAAGGGAAAGACAGTAAGAAGTTTAATGATGTAAAAACCATTTGATTTACAATTTCGACATAATTATATCAATCATATCACCCACAGTATGCATTTTATTCAAATCTTTCAATTTTAGCTTGATTGAAAATGCCTTTTCAATTTCCGAAACTAAAATCATATGATTTAACGAGTTCCATCCGGCTACATCATTTGCGGACATTCCTCTTTTAAGAATCAGAGATTCATTGCTGAATACCTGCCTGAAGATTTTTTCCAAATTTGCTATAATTACTTTTTCTTCCATTTCTCAATTGCTTTTTAATTGTTTTCTCATCAATATCTTCTCATTAAATGGTAAAAATCGGGCTATTTTTTCATTCTCAGATTTTTTAGTAAAACATTCCTTGAAACCATATCTTTCATAAGATCTGATGGCATAAATATTATTAGCCATAACCTGTACAGACAATTCCTGAATACCTTCATTCCTTTTAATATGCTCATTCGTTAATAATTCAAATAAATTGTGCCCCCTATGCTCCGGACTTATATATACTACTACCAAAGATAATGCTCCATCGACATGATCAATAAACAATTCAGACGTTATTCTTGCCTCCCGTGAAGCATATAATATTGAACTTTCAGGTAAAAAATAACTAAGCAAGTTACTCTTAATAAAAGAGGATGGAGTTTCTCTATGTTCCACCCATGCACCAATTGTTCCAACTACTTTATTGCCAATTTCTACAACCAAATAACTTGTTATCGAAAACTCGCAGCCATCAATTTCTTCTAAAAGAATTCGTCGGAATAACTTTTTTAACAATTCCTCGCTTATATTAAAAACAGTAGAATAACTTAGTATTTCACTACCCGATTTCTCTGCTTCAATAATAGCTTTCACAATAAAATCAACATCATTTAATGTCGCCTCTCTAACTATGTACTCTGACATTTAGATAGAACTTTACTTAGAAATCATTTTTTAAATCGAATTTTAATACTAAACCTTTTTCTTTTGATATAGTTCTATTAAACCTATTTCTGCAGAAAAAAGATAACAGAATAGTCCAGCATCCATAGCCTCAGTTTTTAGAGGTTCAAAAAGAAGCCTGAAACCTGAATCTTCAAGTTCGTCCAGCGAATTCTGTAAATTTTCGACCTCATAACATGTGTGATACGGAGTAGTTCCTGAATTTTTAATTATACTGGAAACAGGAGCGTCATTATTGAGTGGCTCTACTAACTCTAATATCGGACTTCCTTCCTTTGATAAAAAGCAGATTTTCACATTTTGTGATGGTTCAACCTTTATATCAGAATTATGATATCCAAGTTTGTTATAAATGCTAACACATTTTTCAATACTCTTTGTAGCAATACCTAAATGATGGAATACAAAATTTGAATTCATGATTATAGTGGTATTAATTTTTTCAACATATTTCGATCTATCTTCCCATTTGAATTTAATGGGAATTTACTGTTATAAAGTATTTTTGACGGAATCATATAATAGGGCATCTTGGATTTTAAATACTCCATTAAAGCACTTGAATCATCACATTCGGTCTCAATAAACAGTGCTATTTCTGCATTTCCCGTTTTGTTTTCAAAAGCAATTGCAATTGCGTTCTTACCTAGTAAACATTCACGTGCATGATATTCTATTTCGCTAAGCTCTACCCGGAATCCTTGAATTTTAACCTGATAATCTAATCGCCCGGCATACATAATATCCCCTTCATTGTCAATAAAACAAGAATCTCCTGTTCTATAAAATCGTCGGACAGTCCCTTCCCGCTCTATCTCAAAAAAAGAATCTGCTGATTTTCCAGCATAATTCCAATAACCAGGTGTCAATTGGTCTCCGGATATGCAAAGTTCTCCTTTTTGATTGTCTACAAGAATATTTCCTGCTTCATCTGTTATTATTGCAATTAGACCACTCATAGCCTTCCCAATTGATAGCATGCCGTTAAGATGTTTATTAATGCCATTTTTATTAAATTTGTAATATGTACAATAAATTGTGGCTTCTGTAGGTCCATAAAAATCAAATATTTCTGCATTAGGAATACATTTTGACCATTCGGTAACTAAATCGAGTGGCGATGCTTCAGCAGTTAGAATGTTATAACGCATGCTTGGTATGTTGATCTCTTCAAAATATGGACGCAAATAACGAATCATTGAAGGAGTCATTGCTCCAAAAGTCAATTGATGGTCTTCCAACAAACCATAAACATAACTGTATTTTATCTGATCATGAGGAATTGTGTAAATGCAAGCACCTTTTAAAAGAGGAAATAGAAATGACTGTACTGAGACATCGAATGTTAAATCAAAACACTGAAGGCAGCGGTCAAACTGATTAATTTCGATCCCAACGTCTGAAAAAGATTTCATAAAAGCACCAATATTTTTCCTCATTATCGGAACGCCTTTTGGTTTCCCTGTACTACCTGATGTAAATAGTATATAAGCAAGAGCATCTTCAGGTGTTGGATCAGGCAACATAATGAGTTCATCAAATTCTAAACGAGCACTATAAATGGTATGTATGTTTGAGAATAAAATATTTTCATTTGAACTAAGCACTAAATCAATGTTTGCCTGAGAAATTATTTCAAGATTTCTTTTAACAGGTTGCAAAGGGTGAAGCGGAACATATGCAAATCCTTCAAGCCAAATTGAAAAAATCGATGCATAGGTTTCTATATCATCATTGGCTACAAGGCCTATGTTCTTACATCCGGTATTCGAAAACCGAAGGGCTTTACGGATTTTTGAAATGTGCTTAGCAAATTCTTTATAGGTATAATATTCTTCGGCAATGCAAAAAGCTTTGTTGTCTCCATAGGTTTCAATTACATCAATAAAAGGGTATATTATGTTTTTATTAAACATTAATATCGCATATTGTGTGTTTATAAAATAGCAAAAGCTTGGGTATCACTGAAGAAAAAAATTAGATTGTTGTATAATCTATTTTAACTCTTTTTTTCTTGCTTTTCTTCTGTTTCTTAAGAAAGTTTTTAATTGAATTATTGGAGAGAAAGTCCAATGCACGCCATCAACTATGATAATATTTTCCAATGCATTAATAGTATGTATTGTGTGCATGCCATGATTGTATCTGTTTTTTTTATTTATACAAATATTCAGATAAGATTCTTCAATAACATTAATTTCATTTAATTCAGTGACCTTGTTTATAGTAATTGATTCGCCATACTCTTTTTTACAGTTTTGTGATGGCCTGTAAATAATCCCGTCTATCTCAATAAAATTACCTGCAGATCTTGTACCATCTGAGCCGCTTTTAACAGGATTGCCAGGGTGTGAGACGTATGGCCCTAATAAACTATCTGAAAAAAAGACATGTAACTTATAGTCTGTATCATTTTCACATAATGTTCCAAAAATCCAATATTTATTATCTTTTTTTAAGATACTTGAATCACGCAACGGTAAATCCAGAATATCCTGTAGAAAAATAAAGGATTCATTCACAGGATTATATTCATAGCACGATAATTTACCACTTTGGGCTGCTTCGGGGAATACAAAGATTTTATCATTCTCTGCAAAAATAAAAGGATATGAAAGATGGCTCTTTGTATCTAAAAGAATTTTATGATTCACCTGAATAAAACTTTTATCAAGTGTCACTAATGATATTTTCCCATAATCATCATCAAATGAAAATTCCTCAAGGAGGATTTTAAAATTCTCATCATTTGAGACTAAAAGGAAAGGATCAGCGTAATACTTATCGTATGATTCTACAAATAACCAGTTGACATCAGGATCAAATGTTTTGCTTCTTATAATTTCTTCGATATTTCCCCGGAATATTCCTATTATCCATTTTTTGAAAAACAGTTTGTCAATATATTTAGAAAATTTCCTGTTCATCTTTAAAATGTGATACAGTTTATAAATTATATTCCGGATTTTGATTCCAGGTCAGAAATTTTTATCGAATTATGAGCTAAAACATCTTCATAAATATTTTCAAATTCTTCACTCATTCTTTTAATGGAAAAATGTGAACTGATCCTTTCTTTTGCCTTTTTGCCCATAAAAATACGCAATTCTGAATTGTTCAATAAGTAATCAATAGAAGTAACAATTTTTTCGGCATTCCGCTCTATACAATATCCTGTTTCACCTTCTAAAATAATTTCTTTGCTTCCCCCGACTATATCTGTGGAAATAACAGGTTTCCCTAAGGCCATGCATTCAATAATTGAGTTGGATATCCCCTCAGCATATGTACATAAGATTCCTATATCTGAAGCAGCCATTATAGACTCAACATCTTTTCGTTTCCCGATTAAAATGACGTTGGTAATATGCTCATCCTTAATCCTTTGCTGAATACGTTCCCATTCTGAACCGTAACCAACTCCAACAAGAGTAACATCATTCCTGATTTTTCCTATACCTTTGGCCACATCGATAAAAAGATCGTAATCTTTTAATAATGAAAAAGCTGCCACCATAACTAACATAAAGTCAGTTGTAACATTAAGATCTTCCTTCACTTTTTTTATATTGTACTTTTGAGTAAATCTCTCCAGATGAACGCCATTCCAAATAACTTTAGCCTTGTGACTTTTCACTTTATGAGCCGTAAGACCGGCTTTTGAATTTGCCAGAATAATATTTGAGAATAAAATGTTAGAACTAAAAAAAAGATAGTCAAATGAAAATATTTTATAATCTCTTTTTGCGTCAGCAATCATGCTGGAGATTAATGGAATCCTTAGAATCAATTTTGTAGGAATTGCATAAAAGGTGGTCATTCTCCCCCATGCATGAATAATATCCGGCTTGAATTCACGGCAAAACCTGTAAAATTTAACAAAAGGCTTGGGATCATATTTTAAGCGTTCCCGTTTGATTATTATTAATGGGATCCCTAACTGATAAACATAATCATAATCGATAATGTCCTCGGTTATTATCAAAGATATTTCATAATCAGTATGTTGCTTTAAATACTGTATCAATTCCAATATACGTCGTTCTTTACCTCCGCAGGTTAGTGACTCCGTGAAGAAAAGGATTTTCATTATCTCGTATTAAATTATGTTGCAAAATCTTAAAAAATATGTAGATTACTGTTTAATCAGATCTGATTTTTTTATAAAAACCTGGTTGATTAATTAAATTCTTTTTTACCTGCCTGATAGTTACGACATTTCCCTGTTTTTTAAGTAGTTTTTCCACTGATTTCTCGGTGAGAAAGTCCATCGTATCCCATCCACCACGATAGTATCATCTACAACATTTATAGTATGAAATGTAAGTATCTTATCATTGTCCTTGGTTATTTGATTTTTTAGTGTAGGACAAATTGTCATATATGGTTCTTCAACAAAATTCAACTCATCTAATATTTTCACTTCATTAATCGTAATTGATTCGCCGTACTGATTCTTACAGTTTTGTGAAGGTCTGTAAACAACATCATCTACCACAATAAAATTCCCTGCAGGTCTGGAACCATTTAATGCATTTTTAACTGGATTCCCGGAGTGAGGAATATAGGGTCCTAAAAGGTTTTTTGAGTAAAAAATGTACAATTTATTATCAGCATTTTTCCCGATTAATGTTCCAAACAGCCAATATTTATTCTTGTATTTTAAAATGGTAGGATCAAGAAGCGGCAGACCCAGAATTTCCTGTAGAAAAGTAATGGATTGATTTACAGGATCATATTCGTAGCATGCTAATCTGCCACTATGACCGGCTTCGGGGAATACATATATTCTATCATTATCTTTAAAGATAAAAGGATATGAAAGATGAAATTTTGTATCCAGAATGATCTTTCTGTTAACCTGATTATGGTTGTTATCAACAGTCAATAAAGCTATTTTCCCATAATAATCCTCAAATTTAAAGTCCTCAACAAAGATTTCCAGATCACCATCCTTTGACCTTATCATAAAAGGGTCAGCGTGAAAATAATCCATAGTATTTAAAGACAACCAGTTTATTTCGGGATTAAATATTTTGCTGTTTAAAATTTCTTTTATATCACCCCTGCATAATCCTATTTGCCATTGCTTAACATATAATTTGTCAATAAATTTTGAAATAAATCTGTTCATCTTGTAGAGATAATTGAAAATAATCCGATCATTAGATTTTGTTATTAATATTAAGTTTATTAAAAAGCGTATCTATCTCTTTAATCCTAAATTCATTTAATACATGTTGATTCTCCACATAAGCTTTAGCTTTCGCTGCAAATTCGTCCGTATTTCCGACGGACTCCAATGCATTAACGAGTTTATCCATATTACCGTAAGCAACTTTACCTAAATCTTCCCGTTTAATGACATCTCCCGGGTCAACATAAAGTGATAACACCGGGACTCCATACGCCCAGGCTTCGATAAATATATTTGGGAATCCCTCCATCGGAGAGGTACTTATCAATGCTCTTGAATTTCCAATATGGCATAATGTATCGGAATGGTTTAACTCTCCCAGCAATGATACATTTTGAAAAGTTTTTAATTCATCGTAACATAATTTTCCGGTTTTATCGCGTGGGGGTCCAATCACTTTAAATGTATGTGAAGGAGATCTTTTTACTAATTCGAAGAATTCGGCAATTCCTTTCCTTTTGTCAAGCCAGCCTACATAGACGAAATCATTTTTAACCGGATTTGAAATAACAGGTAGTTTAGTTAAATCAATTAAGTTATATAATAGCATAGATTTGATACCTTTTCGGAGCAGTATTTGTTTCTGACCTTCATGTTGCACAAATACCATATCAGCTTTACGAAGCAACCAGGGATGTATAATTTCAATAAGTAGTCCGGCAAACATTCCCCACCAAATCTCCCTTAAATTGGGTATGTAATAATATTTTAATCTCATTCTAAACCCCAACGCATCAAGATCTGATGCCATAGCAATAATGAATTTAGATTTTATTTTTTGGGCTGCCAAAAAAGGTAAAATATTCATATAATCTCGCATACGGCAGTAATAAATATCAGCGTTTTGTTCTTTCAAAAGTGAATATAATTGTGGTAATCGATGGGTGAAGATACGAATGGCCATGATACCCTTATTCCATCCTTTTATGCTTAATACTTTTATCCCGTCAGATGTAATAAAATCTTCGCGTATTTCATAGTCTAAACATACCACTTCGTGCCCACCTCTGGTAAGTGCCTTTGCCAGCAAAGCCATTTGCAATTCACTGCCGCCATCTGTTTTCCCATTTAATGCTCTTGCAACACTACCATAAAAACAAACTTTCATAGTTCATAACTTTTTGCAGCTTCTGTTAAGGTAACAGAATCTATATCCTTATCATGCAATAATACAAAAAAACGCTCTAACAGATCATATAACTTTTCGATTGCATCTTTATCAGTTCGATATATTGAACATCCAGGCATTAATTCACTTGAATGAAACATCATCACAATAAATGGCAATTTAATTTTATCTGCTTCACCCAATAATTCATCAAAAAGACCCATATTCATCCATATATTTGGCCTTAACCAGAGTGGTTGATACCTAAAGAAAAGCTTTCTTAATACTTTAAGCAAGATGTTGTCATCAACATTTCTGAAGTAGCTGACAGCTAATCTGTTGTTCCGGTTTAACGGGAAACTTGTAGGTAAAATGGTAACCGGGATTTCCAATAGTGAATTATTTTCAAAATTATACTTGTATGGGAAGGGAGTGCTATTCAGGAAATCAGGACCTCCTTTTCCGCCAGGAAGACCTTTGTTTACTGTCCAACTTGAATACGGAGTTACTGAAGAATCAATCAGGTATGAATTATCTGCAAGAATCCTGGCTAGATTCTTATTAAATCCAAACCTTCCTGAACGAAAAGATGTAGGACGTCTTCCAAATGAAGATTCAATCTGAACGGTAATGTTTTTTACCTTTTCAATTAATAATTCTTCCGGTAATTCAGTTGCAAAAGCATGGTTTTGATCATTGTATCTGAGACCATCATTATCCTGAAAAGGATGTGTTGTCCAGGAATGCAAGTGAGTACCTATTTCAGCTTTATCTTTTGATAAATAATCAGTGAACATTTCTCTTGCGAAAGCATCTTCACAAACCTCTGAGGTAACAAGGTACGTCGGCTTTATAAGATGTTTTTCACATAGATGCTGAAATCGGGGGACAAACTTAATGTTTTCAACAGTAAGCTCCCGGCCATGATCCCATTGATTATCGCCTTCAGTGTCGATAGTAAGTATGAAATTCAAAGTTTTTGATTTTATTAGTTAAATTCGATCTTCCTGAAAATATTTTTCATATGTAATAATGATCTGTAAAAATTGTAACCATTTGGTACTAGATTAATATTCATTTTTTTTGCAAAAAATGTATAATATCCTCCAAATCCTTTTTTAAAATGGTTTATGTGGTACACATGATCATTTTCATTTGCAAAGTGATTGTATCCCCAAAAATCAAAGTATTTAAAGTTTTCATTTTTTGATTCTTTTATAGCTTCATACAGGGCGAGATGGGTTATTGGTAAATCTCTCCTTTCAGGGTCTGAAGCTCCTTTAAAATATCTTACAGATATACCCTGATATACTAATACTACACCTCCAAGAATGCTATTATCTTTATCTTTAACAATGAGAATCTTCCCCTTGTTGTTCTTAATCAAGTAATTATAAATTTCATTAATATTTTTTGAGGATAATTCACCTAGATCTATATTACGAGATTTACACATTTTTGAGTAAATATCAAAAAAAGAATCTAATTCATCCTTATTCTTAACCTTATCAACAGTTAATCCCAATTTTGTTGCTCTCTTAATATCACTCTTATGACCTTTTCTTATATTACTATAAATTTCTTCCATGCTTCTTGTAAGGTCTATTTCGACGGAAGATTTTGTGTTTTCATTATTAAATTTGTATTTTATATTATGGAGTTTATTTAATGAATATTCAATATACTCTGTATCATAACCCGATTTATAATACATTTGGATATCTAAAGAAAAAAAGCCCTTCTTTTTATAATAATTAATGATTTCATTTATTGAAGTAATCATCAATTCTTTATCACAACAAACAGGACCAAAATCTATGTGAGCAAATTTAAAATTTTGACTTATCAGGCTGAAACTTTTTATGTCAGCGTTATCAATTAAAAAAAAATAACAAATCCTGGTTTTATAACTCATCTCTGTCCAACCTACAGATTGCTCAATAGAACAATAATCAACAGAATTACAAAATTTCCCGATATTTTCGAGGTCAGTATTATCTAATTCGGATTTAAAGACAGCCTGCATTAACTATCATTAATAAGTATGAACTCAACAGAAATTAATTTACATGATTATAAAAGTTTGCTTAAAATCATTTTAATTAGTAATATAAAACTATATATTTCAGTTCCAAAAGGAACGAGATCAATATTCATTTTTTTTGCAAAAAAAGTATAATATCCACCAAATCCTTTTTTGAAATGGTTAATATTATATACTTGATCATTCTGATTAGCAAAATGATTATATCCCCAGAAATCAAAATATCTGAAGTTATCAGTTTTTGCTTTTTTGATAGCTTCAAAAAGGACAATATGCAAAATTGGCAGATCACGCTTGTCTGGATCAGAAGCACCTATTAAGTATCTGACTGATATACCTTGATAAGCTAAAATAACACCGCCTAAAACAACTTTATCTTTATCTTTAGCAATGAGTAACTCTCCTTTGTTGTTTTTAATTAAAAAATTATAAATATCGATAATATTTTCTGTTGATAATCCACTGGCTTCTATTTGTCGTGCTTTGCACATTTTTGAATAAACATTAATAAAAGAAGTCAATTCAGTGGCGTTTTTAATAACATCTACCGATATTTCAGATTTCAGAGCCTTCTTAATATTCCTTTTATGATTTTCTCTGATATTTTTATATATTTCGTCAACACTATTTTCCAAATTTATTTCGATCGATGATTTTGTGTTCTTATTATTAAAAAAATAATTTATAGTATTTTTACTATTTAAGACATATTCAATATATTCTGTATCATAACCAGATTTGTAGTACATCTGGATGCTTAAATAATAGAAACCCCGCTTTTTGTAATAATTAATAATTTCATTGATTGAAGTAATCATTAATTCTTTATCACAACAGACAGGTCCAAAAATAATGTTAGCAAATTTAAACTTTTCATTAATCTGACAGAAGCTTTTTATATGGTTGTCATCAGTTAATATGAAATAACAGATCTTTGTTTTATAAAGCATTTGCGTCCAGCCGACAGATTGTTCAAGAGAACAATAATCAACAGAACTACAAAAATTTTTGATATTCTCGAGTTCAATTTTATCAAGTTCAAATTTAAAAACGGGCTGCATAGTCAGTTATAGAATTTTATTGATCATATTATTTGATTAGCCTTACAATCTATTGGAGGTCGAAATCATGCTTAAAGCTATTTAATCCAATTAACTAATGAAGTCTTCTGAAAGTTTTCTTAAATAGATTTAGAAACCTGTATATATAGTACCCGCAGGGAATAAGATTTATATTCATTTTTTTTGCAAAAAAAGTAAAATATCCACCAAATCCTTTTTTAAAATGGTTTACATAAAATACATGATTATTTTCATCAGCAAAATGATTATATCCCCCAAAATCAAAGTATTTGAATTTGTCATTTTTGGATTTTTTAATAGCTTCATAAAGTAATAGGTGTGATGCTGGTATATCTCGCCTGTCAGGATCTGAAACTCCTTTCCAACATCTTACAGAAATACCCTGGTATAAGAGAATTTCACCACCCAAAACAACATTATCTTTATCTTTGCCAATAAGAATCTGACCTTTGTTGTTTTGAATTAAGTAATTATATATTTCATAAATATTTTCTTTTGACAGCCCACCTGTATCAATATTTCGAGCTTTACACATTTTTGAGTAAATAGCAAAAAAAGAGTCTAATTCATTTTTATCCTTAACAACATCAAAAGTTACTCCCAGTTTTATAGCTTTTTTAATATCATTCTTATGACCATGTCTAATTTTTCTATATATCTCTTCTTCACTTTCTTCCAGATTTATTTCAATCGAGGATTTCGTGTTTTCAGTATTAAAAAAATATTTTATATCATGGAGTTTATTTAATGCATATTCAATATAATCAGTATCATAACCTGACTTGTAGTACATCTGTATGCCTAAATAATAGAAACCCCTCTTCTTATAATGATTAATTATTTCATTTATTGAGCTAATCATTGACTCTTTCTCACAACAAACAGGTCCATAACAAATATGTGCTGATCTTAAACGCTCAGTTATCATACAAAAGCTCTTGATCCCAAAATCATCCTGTAAATAGAAATAACGAATCTTTGATTTATAGAATATTTGAGTCCAACCTATTGATTGCTCAATAGAACAGTAATCAACAGAGTTACAAAATTTCTTAATATTTTCTAGTTCAGTATATTCTAATTCAGATTTAAAAACAGCTCTCATAATCTAATGAAAAGATGAAGATGCAATTCAAACCAATACTAAAACACATCAAATTGAATGTATAAAATCAATTATTTTTTTTGCCTGATAGTTATAATTAAATATTGAATCTGTCAACTCTTTTCCTTTTTTTGCAATTTCAGTTGCAAATTGATAATTGTTAAGAACAAATCCCAATTTTTCAGAAAGTTCGTAAGCATCCCCGGGGGTTATAAGAAAACCGTTTTCACCATCCTTAATAAATTTTGGAATTTCGCTTACCATAACAGAAATTACAGGATTTCCTGTTGATAAGTATTCTGTAAATTTGCATGGGAATGATGCTTCCGTAAAAGGATCATTGTGTCTCACAAGCACAAGAACTTTCGCATTAACAACATATTGAATAATTTCTTCGCGTGATAAATATTCTATAATATGGACTTTAGATTCTATTTTTAATGATTTAATTAAGTCAAATATTATTTTTTCCTCTTTCTTCTCGACCATTCCTCCAAGTACAAGATGTACGTTGTCGAGTCTCTCATGAATCAGAGAATAGGCTGTTATTAACAAATCGATGTTATCCCTTTCGAGATCAATTGAACCAAAATATCCAATGTATTCAAAAGTATTGTTTTTTGTCTTTTCAATGGCAAATCTTGTTGGATCAACAGTCGATGGGACCAACAGTAATTTATTGTCATTGTGCAATTTAGATTTATAAAAGTCAATTAAATTTTGAGTTATCAACAATATGCCGTCAAAAGTTCCAAGTTCTATACCTAATTTCAGATTCCCAATTATTCTATTTATAAATCCATTTTGATAATATCTTAATGGATGTTCACTATTCTCAATTATTAATTTTGTTCTGATTATTTTGACCAAAAACCAGGAGAATAAATGTGTCGATGAAAATTTCGTATAAGCAATAATTGCCTCAATCCTATCTTCCTTATTAATTTTCCTTATTATTTTAATGGTATTAAAACACTTGGTGAGTTTGAACCAATTTCTTAATATAAAAGAATTATTCCTTTTTTTCTGATTCAGTGGATGAAAGAACTGAATTTTTTCTACTACTCCGTAACCATTAGCTAAGTAATCATTCCCAAAACAAATCACATAAGCATTTACATTATTCTCAATAAACCCTTTTGCATAGGTATAAACCCTATTAGTAGCAGCATTCCCTTCAGGGAAAGAGAAGTTATCTCCAAAAATTACAATACTCATAGTATATTATCTAAGTTGATCCTTAATAGTTATATTACTCTATTCTTCGGTAGGGTTTGATATTTGCAAGGACCAAAATAATTATCCTGAACAACAACCGAAAAATCCTACCTCATATTTCTAAGGGTTTAATCTCACTTTTTTCTGCATTTAGGACAAAATCAGCTACCTCTTCATGATTGACCTTCATTGGTGCAAATAACTTAAACATCCAGAAACTCATAAGCAGCGGCAATTGAATTACACTATAACTAATTGATATTAATATAATTATAAGGAATAACAAAATTTTTCCATTATAATTATAATATTTAGAAAAGAAAAATGAACTCCTGATGGAGGATATGACAAAAAAGAGAAATCCAACGATACCAAACTGTGCTAATAAGTTTCCTATTCCTGAAATCGGCGAAATTCTTGCCCCAATTTTATTGAGCCAGCTATTTTCATTATCAGGACCCAATCCCAATACTGGATTTTCCTGAAAGTCTCTGAACGTAATCACAAATGAAGTAAAACGTTGAGGTGTATAAGTTTCTTCAGCACCAAAACTTCTTACTATTAATTGGTCCAAAGTGTTAGTTTCAGTAAGCAAGGTAACAATTTTATTACTCATAAAAGGTAAAGTGGACAGGTAGATTAGCGCGACTATTGCAAATGGGAATAATAATAATATCTTGCTTAAATTTTTACTTAGAATATAAAATACAGTTATTACTATAAAGATTACATAACCTGTAGTTGACTGAGTTGATACTAATGTGATAACCAATATCCAAAACCGTTTCTTACTATTTTTTTCGGAACTTGTTATAAAAAGATTTATAAAGATAGCCAGACAAAGATATACACCAAAACTTCCTGGTTCCTGAGTATACCCACAGTTTCGTGGGATCGCGAGATTAACAATTGCATGTATGGCTGGTTGTACAGAGTAGATTATTGCAGTCACTCCTTTCCCGGTCACATATGAAAACGAAGTCATACCAGGAATTTTATTAAGATAATTGAAAAGGTTATCTCCTCCCATTAAAATTTGAATAAACCACCCAAATAATCCAACAATTGCCAAATAATAAAGCAAACGTTCATAGATTTTAAATAGATTGGATTTTAAAGCTTTTATGACGGAATATACAATAAAGAAATTAAAAGAATAATGTAGGAAATAGCTAGGGTGAATTTCACCAGTTTTTATACAAATTGCAACGAAGTATACTCCAAAGCCCAGTAGAAGGAGATAAAAATGTTCGTCAAATATGACCTTCCATCTTATAACCAAGATGACACTTAAAATAATAGGAAGAAGAAAACCAATAACATTATCTTTTAATGATCCGGATTCTACAAAAGCATTTGCCCGTCCGGCATAGATTATTAAAGTAAATACAAAAAAGTATTCAAAAAATGATATGTTTTGAGAATTATTCAGCCCAATTGAAATCTTTTTAATTGAATTTGGATTTGCTATTTTCATCTTTGGCCATTAAGCTTAATTAGTGATTACAAAACATTTTTCTAAAAGGAAGGTACTTCTTGCAATTGGAAATTCCATATCATTATGCATTTTTTTCAAGTTTGAAAACTAACCTTCTGTAAAACCAAAACATAGTAAGAAAATATATCAAAGCCGCAAAAATTGTGGTGTATGCTGCACCTGTTTCACCAAAAAGCGGAATTAGGGCAATATTAAATATCATAGTGAAAATTCCAACAATAATAGCACTGTTTCGTAATGCTTTACCCTGCCCGTGGGAACCTAGAAACCGGTTAAAGAAATCAGCAAATCCACCCATAATGACCCCAAAACTCACAATAATTGTCAGGGCTATTACAGAGCGAAATTCAAGACCATAAAAGTATTTAATAAAGGGACCGACTAAGATCCAGCATATAGCCATAGCAGAAAGAGTAACTGAAACAGTAATTAAAATTAATTTTTTTGGAATGCTAGTTTTGGTCGAAAAATCTTTATAGTGAGTTGTAGCAATTACATTTGGAATAAAACCTAAGGGTTCAGTAATTGTCAAAGCAAGTGAATAAAAACCCACTCCGGAATTGTTAATCCCAAAATAACTGATAAGCAATCCGGATAAAGCGGAAGAACCAGTATTAAATAGAGCTCCTAAGTAAACATTTAATCCATAGGTTTTGTTAAAGAACCAGATTTCTTCGATCCGGATTCTGAGATTTCTGAATGAGGGATTTACTCTATATATAATGTAAAGAAAACCTACAATTTGAGTAAATAGAAACAAAATCCAGATAACTTTCAACCTGTTCCCCTGATACTTAGAGAAAAACAGAAATAATATCAAGATAGATATAAAGAAAATAATTTTAGGGTATAACCTGCTTTTGGCCAATAGACTAATTTTGTTATCGGCCTGGAATAAAACCTCAAAATAAGTTACCAATAGAAATACCCATGCGAAGGGAATAATGCAAATCAACATAGTGCGTAGTCCTTTCTCTCCAATATTCTTATCAACTAAAGCGTAACCAAATAATACGATGGCTATCACCAAAAAAAGACCTAATAAAATTATAAGCATAGAACCATAATACTCTCTGGTTTTTTCAGGATCAGTATTTAGAACGAGAGCTCTGTTTCCTGCCTGAAAAAATCCAAAATTGAAAAGGACCAAACTAAAATTGAAAATGTATAATATGAATTTAAAATCTCCAAACGCGACTGGGCCTAAGAACCTGGTAATAATAATATTGGAGACGAAAGATAATGGAATAATAAAAACATTTACTGCAAGCAATGAAACTACCTGTTTTATTCGTAAATTATTCTGATACAGTTGTACTAGCCGCTTAATCATTAATTTTAGACTATTTATTTGTAAAGAGGGTATAATATTTTTAAATCAAAATACTGTCCTGCATTTAATTTTACTTTTTGTCTAGAAATTGAATGACAGCACCTAAATTCTATTATTACGGCCTCTATTGATTTAATTAATATTTTGAATATCCCTATTAAGAAAATGTTCTATTTTATAATTTTATATTTTCAGGCAATATACACTTTTCTCAACTAAAATTTCTAATTAAGTCATAACATCAATTGCAATACTAAAATGAAGCGGGTCCGGGTCACTTGCAAATCTAATAATCATAAAGTATCTAATCATAGTGCCATATAATTCATACACAAACATGATATCAGTTATTTGCATAGATTAAAGTTCTCTAGTATTGATTCCTTATATTATAGTGATTTCCTCTATACAAGAATTTATAGAAAAAATGACTTATATTTACAGTTAAATCTGACGCTCTTTTTATCGTTTGATTTTCAATATTTGTCAATTATTTTATGCTTTGTAACAAAATAACAATTGACATATGAAAAGAAAGTTGCTCGTACTATTATATATTCCAATTTGTTTATCTCTATCGGGCACAACATATTATATTTCTCCATCTGGTAACGACCTTAATAATGGAGACATTTCTCACCCATTTGCCACTTTAAACAAAGCGTGGACTGTTATTTCAGCAGGAGATCAGGTATATTTACGCGGAGGCACTTATTCATTTGATAATCAACAAATTCTTACTGGTAAAAATGGATCTTCAGGAAACTTAATAATGATCTGGGCGTATCCTGGTGAGACACCGATCCTTACAAAAAGTGCAAGATATTCAACTAATTCTGGAATATATTTTAGTGGTAATTATTTCCATTTTAAGGGCCTGGATATATCTGGATACTCACAAATAGAAAGCAGCGTATGTTCAGGGTTTGTTATTGTCAATTCAAGCCATAATATAATTGAGCAAATAAATTACCACGATAATGGAGCGGGGATGGAAATGTGGCAAAATTCTACTGATAACTTGATATTAAATTGTGATTTTCATCATAATCAAGACCCTTTAACCACTGGAGGAAATCAATATGGAAATGCTGATGGGCTTGCACTTAACAAAGTCGCTTATGGCACCCTAAATACTATAAGGGGTTGCCGCTTTTGGTGGAATACTGATGATGGGATAGATCCCTATGGCAGTGATGGAAGTATTGTAATTGAAAATTGCTGGTCATTTTATAATGGATATATTCCAGATACATTTGATACAGGAGGAAATGGTTCAGGATTTAAGTTAGGAGTTACTATTACGGATCATGGGAATGATATCTTGTTTCAAATCAGAAACTGTTTGGCTTATAAAAATAGAAACATCGGATTTGACCAAAATGGTGCTTTAGCAGCAGCAGAATTATATAACAATACATCTTATATGAATGGAACAAATGGTTATTATTTTGATGATTACGCTAGGGTCCATATACTTAAAAACAATATTTCTTATAAGGACGACAATGCAATAAGAGTATCAAATGTTTCTATATTAGCTAATAATACATTTCTGTATAATTCAGGTAATAATCCCAACTTTTCTGTATCAGACAATGATTTTATTGGGCTTGATGGAACCCAGTTAATGAGAATGAGAAAAGCAGATGGAAGTCTGCCTGATATCGATTTTTTGCATTTAGCACCAGGATCAGATTTAATAGATGCAGGTGTAGATGTTGGGCTTCTTTTCAGCGGTAATGCTCCGGATATTGGAGCATTCGAATTCCAGTCTGGTTCAACTACTCCGTCACCTGTGTTTATCTCTTCTGTTGTTGAAAATGCAACACCTTCTCTTCTTGAAATGATATATAATTTAACCTTAAATAGTTTAGTAGTTCCAACAACTTCTTGTTTCAATGTGCTGGTTAATTCTGTAGCCAGAACTATTAATACTGTTGCTATTTCGGGAACAGAGGTTCAGTTGACTTTAGATAGTCCGATAGAATTTGGCGACACTATTACGGTTTCCTACACAAAACCTGCAAATAATCCACTGCAGACTATTTCCGGCGGCGTTGCAGAAAATATTATCGCTCAACCTGTAACAAATAACTGTCAGGATCAAAACAAGCCTGATAATCCTCCTGTCGTAGTGATTAAAAATGAGGCGGATAGCTATTCTGGCTTTGTCTATGAAATAGACGCATCAGGGAGTTATGATTTAGACAATGATATTTTAACATTTGAATGGACAGTTCCAAATAATGTATCCGTCTCTTCAACTAACAGTTCAAAGATCCAATATCTTACTCCCATTATTAATACATCCGTTGCTATCGAATTTCAATTGAAGGTTACTGACGGAATTGCAATAGTGGAAAAAAACATTCCCATCAATGTTTTGCCCTATAAACCAGAACTTGACCTGGCAAAAATGAAAAGCGTTAAGGCAAGCTCTTATCGTGTGCCTGACTATCCCAATAATGCCTCAGATGGTAGTCTTACAACCAAGTGGTCAACTAATGGTGATAATCAATGGCTTTCTTTTGCATTGATTGAACCATATAAAATAAGCTATTTAGAAATAGCTTTCTTGCCTGGCCAAATGTATAGTTCCTATTTTGATATTTATGCTTCTAAAGATAGTATTACCTGGGAGCCGATTTTAATTCAGGATACTTCGTGCAATTTCTCAGGGGACTTACAGGTATTTGATTTTCCTGCCTCAAGCACAAATACAGAATATTCATTTTTAAAATATGTCGGGCATGGCAACTCTTTAAACACCTGGAATAATATTTCTGAATTTAAAATATTTGGCACCGCTCAGCAAAATCCAGGTTCAACTAATAATGAAAAAATGAAAATAATTATATATCCGAATCCTGCTAAGGATTTTTTTAATATTTCAATTGATGCACCCAACCTGCAACCTGTCAGAGTCAGGCTTATTGACTATTCCGGAAAGATAGTTTTCGAGGATTCGATATTCAGCCCAGGTCTTAATAATATACAAATTCCCGGCAATCTTTCCTCAGGTGTTTATTCTGTTGAATTGAGATCCGGTACGACAAAACTTGACGATCAAAAATTGATTATTAATAAGTAACCAGTCCTAAAAATTTGTCCTAAGTCCAGGATCTCCTAAATTCTATATTTCACACTTTTACAAAAGTCAATCTGGTACACATTTGAGGAGATCTATTCAATATAATAAATAAACCGGGTGAATTAAGTTAAGTTCATGAAATAATCATTTTTAAAACGATTTTTTGACTTTCACAAAGTGCATCAAGGCAAAACTGTATGAATAGGTATGTGAAGTCGAATCATTTATTATAAGGTATTAAAAATATCAAAGATGTTATGAATACTTACTGTACCAGAGTCAAGAATAACGCCAAAAACACTTATTCCAACATGCAATATAAAAAACAAACCAAGCACGTAAACAAGCTTTGGAGGATTGAATTTTTCTTCAAAAAACTCTATGACAATCAAATAGACCAAGGGGAAGAGTGAAAAA
>JBEKDR010000030.1:0-37901 GCA_050014255.1 Bacteroidales bacterium
TTTGCATTGCATTATATTTTTTCCTGTATATCGGTAATGTAAGAACTACCATTGGCATTATCATATCCTTGCCATTCATAGATGGTGATCCCATCGGGATTTGTGTTTTGCTGATAAGAGAATAATTTAATCCTAAACCCAGCATGGGATATCCCATACGAGTGACCATTTTATGCCTGGCCTCAATTGATAGCTTCTCATATTCCAGCATCCCAAGCTTTGGGTTATGTACAAACATACTATCTGAAATGACCGTCATTGATAATTCAAGGGAATCCAGGGTCATGTTTTCATAAGTGGAAACAGGGGATGACGGAGGTCTGTTCAAATAGGTATTAAACTGAGCAATGAGAGTTATTCGCTGATTTTTCAGCAATGAAATATTATTTTCAAGGTCACCTGTTTCAATCTGAATACGGTAAATGTCAGTTAATTCCATACTTCCGGATGAAGATCTCATTGAACCAGTCTTAAACTTTTCCAATGCAAGACGTTCAATGGTTTTGAGAATCTCGATGCTCTTCTCTGAAATAGTAATATTCTTTTGAATTTTATACAGTTCGTACCAGTTACGCTGGATATCATAAAAAACCTGCAATTTTGCATCGCGGAAAAACTCAAATTTTGCCTTTGCCATCATGCTCATTTCATCTTTGGCGGATTTAAGAACCCCGAACCAGGGAAACATCTGCATAAGTCTTATGTCGGCTACCTGTTTCCCATCCATCAATTCCATTGGACTCAGAAAAACACCCATGCTTAATTCCGGATCTGATAAGCTTCCAACCTGAGGAATTTTTTCCAGTGCTGCCTTGTATTCAGTGAATTTCTGCAGAACAGTCGGATTGTTTTTGGCAGCGACTTCAAGGTAATGGTAAAGTGAATCCGATTGAGAATAAGCAGAAATAGATAGAAATAGGTTGAAATATATTGAAATAATTAGAAATAATTTGACATGTTTTCTAACCTTTTCTAAATTTTTTTTAACCGCTTTTATAATCATATTAATTGTTCTTTCTAGCATTTTTGGCAGTTGCTGTTATAAAATTATTAAGCTTAATCTGTAGTTTCAAGGCTGTTTCACTGATAGTTTCAAACTCCGCATTGGAAATTTTTTCTCTTTCCAACATGAGATCTAACCAATGAGTAAATGCCTCGTAATGAGAAGCTCTTGAGTTATAATAGAATCTAACTTTATCAAGGTAATGAAACCTTCCATAACCTTCTGCAATATTTGCTCCTATAGAGTCAACTGACCGCAGGAACTGGTCTCCGATATGTTTTTTATCCATAAAATCCATTCTGCAGAAAATCTCCCATGCAGTAGTTGATAGTTTTCTTGAAAGCTGATATACTTCAAGATTCTTAAGCTCGATGAAGTTTTGTGTTTCCATGATTTAGTATTTTAAGATTTCTAGCACGAATTACCAATCTTAATTTACTTCATTTTCTTTAATCTATTTAGGTCCATTCCCGAAAACTTTAATTTATTTCAATTTATTTCTATCTATTTCAATTTATTTCAACCTGCTTTCTCTCCAAATTGACTGTAATAACGGAACTACAAAAACTATCATTACCTGAATTATCATTCCACCAAACATCGGGATTGCCATAGGAACCATAATATCGGAACCTTTTCCTGTTGATGAAAGCACCGGAAGCAGAGCAATTATTGCTACAGCGGTGGTCATCATTGCAGGGCGCACACGTTTTTTCCCCGCCAAAACGACTGCTTCACGTACCTCATGCACGGTTGCAGGTTTCTTAGCTTCAAAGACCTGGTGAATATAAGTACCCATTATTACACCATCGGTGGTAGCGATGCCAAAAAGGGCAATAAATCCAACCCAAACAGCCACGCTAAGGTTTATCGTATGCATCTGGAACATATCACGAAGATTTAATCCGGCAACAGAGAAATTCATGAACCATTCCTGTCCATACAGCCAGAGCATTATGAAGCCTCCTGAAAAAGCAACGAAGACACCTGAAAAGTGAATAAATGATGCCGTTAGCGTCCCGAATTGAAAATATAATAAGAGAAATATGATTAATAAGCTTATAGGGACGACTATCGCAAGTCTTTTTGCAGCTCTTAATTGATTTTCATAATTACCGGCAAATTTGTAAGTAACCCCGGGAGGCAAGATTATCTCACCCGAGTCAATTTTTCCTCTTATGATTTTGCTGGCTTCTTTCACTACATCAACTTCTGCTCTTCGCTCCAGCTTTTCAAAAATTACATAGCCAACAAGGAAAGTGTTTTCACTTCTGATCATCTGGGCGCCACGCGTATAGTCAATATCCGCTACTTCACCAAGCGGAATCTGAACACCATTCAATGCCGGCACGAGGATGCGTTTTATGTCCTCGGGATTATCACGTAATTCACGGGCGTATCTTACTCTTAACGGGAACCGTTCACGGCCTTCAACCGATGTTGAGAGAGTGATACCCCCGACAGCCACCTGTAATATTTCCTGAACCTCGCTGACTGTCATGCCGTAACGGGCCATTGCTTCCCTTTTAAGTCTGATCTCAACATAAGGCGCACCCACAGCACGGTCGTAGAAAACTGCAGAGGCTTTAATAGAAGGCACATCTTTTAATACTTTTTCAAACATCAGCCCTGCCTGTTCTATCGCATTGAGATCAGGGCCATACACTTTTAATCCCATTGGGGCACGCATACCTGTCGAAAGCATGATCAGACGTGTCTCAATAGGTTGTAACCTGGGCGCAGAGGTCAATCCGGGTATATCGGTTACTTTTACTATTTCATTCCATATATCCAATGGTTTTTTGATCTGCGGACGCCATTGACGAAAATATTCTCCGGAATTATATGGAATCAGAAATTGATTGATATTGGCAGAGATATACTGAAATACATTGAAATAGGTTGAAATAATTTGGACTTCAGATTCAATTGAAAACCATTTATTCTCAACCAAAACATGAAATATTTTGTCTTCTTTTTCAAATGTCACTTGTTTAACACTATCCAAATCAACTTTATTTCCATTTATTTCAATTTTATTTCTATTTATTTCTTCTTTATTTGCTTCTTTTTCAACTGTATTTCTGATTTGAGATAAGTCCAAGATATAATTTCCTTTTTTATCGACTTTAAACTTTAACCTGTGACCATTTTCATCCAGAATATATTCTGAACGATAGTTTATTGTATTTTCGAACATCTGTATCGGTGCGGGATCAAGGGCTGAATTTACACGACCCCATTTGCCGACTGCTACTTCGACTTCAGGAATTGTCGATAAACGCTTATCCAGAGTTTCAATGTATTCAAGATTCTTCTGAATACCTGAATGCGGCATACTGGTGGGCATAAGCAGAAATGAACCCTCATTAAGGGATGGCATAAACTCCTTACCCGTTCTTTGCCATACTATCAGACCAAAAAGCAGGCTTAATGCAGGAATCATCAGAAATTTCCACTTGTTTTGTAATGCCCATCGGAGTACATTCTCATAATAATGAACCATGGTCATTAAAGCAAAGAGAATTACCCCGACAATTCCTGCTACAAACAGGAAGTTAGCCAGGATGCTGTTATGAGCTCCCAGTGGCAGCCATTCAGCCGAGAGGTAAAAAGTTGCAAACAAAACAGTGATCACTATGTTTATATAGTTTGGAAATTCTTTGCGTTTTTCAGACCATCTGTAATCGAGCAGATTATTTACTCCTACTGTCGTTAATGCCAAAGCAGGCCATACATGCCAGAATATTGCAAAAAACAGACCTGCAATTATCAGCGTGCCATTACATATTTTGCTGATCTTCTTAGTGTCGAACCGTATGTTATAAAAAATATGCACTAATGTTGGCAAAACCACTATACCAAGAATGAATGCCGAGAGTAATGCAAATGTTTTTGTAAAGGCAAGAGGATGAAAAAGCTTACCTTCTGAAGCCTGCATAGCAAATACCGGAAGAAAACTAATTATAGTTGTTCCAATTGAAGTTACTACTGCGGCCCTGACTTCCGTTGTTGCGTGGTAAATTACCTGCAATAATTTTTTCCCATGTATTCCTTCATTTTCCGGCAACTCAAGATGACGGAGAATATTCTCCACATCCACGATGCCAATATCAACCATCACACCAATAGCAATTGCAATTCCAGATAATGCAACAATATTGGCCTCTACCCCGAATGCTCTCATAAGAATAAAGGTCATCAAAACGCCTATTGGCAATAAACCGGCTACAATCAATGAGGCCCTGAGATTCATTACAAGTACAATAATCACAAGTATACTTATAAGGATCTCATGTGAAAGTGCAGATTCGAGTGTTCCGATTGTTTCCTTTATCAAGCCCGTCCTGTCATAAAATGGAACTATAGTTACCTTTGAAACGGTACCGTCTGGCAAAGTTTTTTGTAGTAATCCTGCATCGATTTCCTTAATCTTTTCTTTTACATTGTTAATCACTTCCATCGGGTTTGATCCATACCTGGCGACAACAACAGCACCTACTGCTTCAGAACCAGCCTTATCAAGCCCGCCACGCCGTGTAGAGGGGCCAAAATTTACATGGGCCACATCTTTAATCCTTACAGGCACGTTGTTCCGCACTGCAACAACTGAAATCTCAAGATCGTTCAGGCTCTTTACATAACCTAATCCACGAATAATATATTCGACATTATTCAGCTCAATTGTTTCAGCCCCGACGTCAAGATTACTGTTTTTCACGGCATTCATCACATCCATGACTGACACATTATAAGCCTTAAGCGCATCCGGATTAAGATCAACCTGGTATTCTTTAATGAAACCGCCAACAGATGCTACCTCGGAAACACCTTCAGCAGTCGAAAGGCCATATTTGACATAAAAATCCTGAATTGTTCTGAGTTCCGATGGATCCCATCCACCATTTGGTTTTCCTGTTTTCGGGTCGCGTCCTTCGAGAGTGTACCAGAATATTTGCCCCAGTGCGGTTGCATCAGGTCCAAGTGAAGGTTGTACTCCTGCTGGTAAAGTTCCGGATGGCAGGGAATTAAGTTTTTCCAGGATTCTCGCCCGGCTCCAGTAAAATTCGATATTATCCTTAAATATGATATAAATGAATGACATCCCAAACATGGAAGTACTTCTGATAGTCTGGACTCCGGGAATACCAAGTAAAGCCGTTGTCAGAGGATAGCTTATCTGGTCCTGAATATCTTTCGGAGAACGACCTATCCATTCGGTTGCAATAATCTGCTGATTTTCACCAATATCAGGAATAGCATCTACGGGGACCGGATTACGAGGCAGTATTCCTGATTTAATGTTGAATGGCATAGTAACCAGACCCATCACAATAAAAGCGATCATGAATATAAAAGTAATCAGACGATTCTCGAGAAAGTATTTTACTATCCGGTTGAACATGGTCTAAGAATGAGATTATAAATTATTTGGCTCTATCATAATGGCAGCAATCCGGAAGCTTTGCATATACATCATCAGGTGCTTTGTACTTTTCAGTATCATGCCCAACGGATGCCAGTTTCTTACCAAGTGCATCAATGTTCGTTCTGGCTGGATCGAACGTCACCGTTAGCATACTCGTCTTACCATCCCAGTTAGCGCTAGTTGCACCTTCGGCTTTAACTGCCTTTTCGATACGAGTTTTACACATATCACATTTACCCCAGACTTTAAATGTCTCTGTCTTTTGCTGAACCGGAGCATTTGTAGTTGTCTGTGCTGTAGTGGTCACACCAAAAGCACCTAATAGCACAATTGCAAAAAATAATTTAAATGTTTTCATTTTTTTTAAAGATTAAATTGTTAGTAAAAGTTGTAAAAGTTGAAAAAGTTGAAAAGGTTGGAAAAGTTCAACTGTTACAGACGGATATATGAATCCATTTGTAAAATAGACAAGGAGGGAATTGATCAAATACGGAAGATACAAATTTCGGAAAGGTCCACATTGTTGGATACGGGCGGATCCGGAGGACTCTCATTTGTACATATTGATTTAATAAAAGCTAATGAATTGTGAATCAGTCCGACAGGTGAATTATAAGCCTGAGAATTGTGATGATATGATTCCGGAACAAATGAAAAAGATGGAAAGTAGATGCTGTTTATACCATAAAATACTAAAACATTGTCACAGCAATGTGAAGCGAAATGTGCACCTGTCAAAGGCAAATCCTTATCATTATCTTCCATTCCGCATGATGCCAGTTTCCCGGAAAGTGAAATCTTTGAAGCGGCTATCTTCCCACTGCAATAGTGTGTTGCAACAGAAAGATGTAACATTGCTGTCAGTACAAGGAATATAAGCGAAATGGAAATAACCTTTTTCATCGTCTGTTTAACAGATTCCTTTTCAAAATGTTTTACAAAGAAAAGCATTTTTACTTAAATACTTCTATTAAGCGTTTAATGTTGATCAATATAATCAGCCAATTCTTTATGCCACTCATCCGGATCATAAGTTTTGGGAACTGTTTCTTCATCAAATAGTAAGTCAATTAAGTACTGTGGCTTTTTCCCTCCATTGTAGACTGATTTAATGCAGGTAATGCAGTAAACAACAACATCATCCATGGGCATCTCCGATGTCCTTTTTATCATTTGTTCCAGAACTTTATCGGTAGGTATTTCACCATAGTAGCTATCTCCGCAGCATGTACTATTTGTTCTTGTGTTCTCAGGTTCAACCAGTCTGATTTTCATTTTTAAAAGCAGGGTTCTGATTGCATTATGCACTCTTTCCTGATCGCGGGTAGGACAGGCATCAATAATCGTCATACTGCGGTCATTATAGTCCGGGAAACTGAAAAAATCACTTACTGCCAAAATTTCCCATAATGATATTGTTGAAACATTCCTGTAATCATTTCCAAATCGCTTGTCACAGCCAGGGCAGATATTTATTACTTTTGAATTTGCGGGCAAGTGAGGTTCATGCTGGCAACAAGTCATTAACATATCCATCTCACCTAAGTTTTCATTAAGCATCTGATGTATTTTTGCCGCCAGATCAGGTTTATATAACATTAAAGCGCATCCCGGTGCGAAAACCAGCTTTTCTTTAACTCCACTTTCCCTTGAAATCATTTCTACGTTCCTTTTTTTTAAGCACAAAGATCGCAAAGATTTTAAGCAAAGATTACAATGAGGCTAAATAAAGTGGATAAATATGCAGACTTTAAGACTCCAAGACATTCTTTAAAGGATCATCCCGGCAGCAACAGTCTCGTTCGTATTTTCATCGATAAAGATCATGCTTCCGGTAATGTTATTTTTCTTGTAGCTATCAAAAAAGACTGGTTTTGAGGTTTTTATGGTAATATTTGCTATATCGTTCATGTTAATTATTATATTTTCAAGATCATTTTCGAGCGTGTTGATGTTCATCCTGTAATTGACTGACTTCACAATACATCCTGCTTCATTGCTGTTCATCCTTACAAGATATCTTCCACCAACCTTCATCGGACGTTCATTGAACCAGCAAATCATCAGGTTAATATCCTGACTTATAACCGGCAAGTCATCGGTTGAAACCAGCATATCGCCCCGGCTGATATCAATCTGGTCTTCCAGAGATATTGCAACTGAATCTCCTTCAATAGTTTCTGAAAGTATTTTGCCCAAAACATCAATGCTTTTAATTTTTGTTTTGCGCAGTGATGGTAAGACTGTAACCTCATCTCCTGGTTTGAAAACCCCGCCGGCAACCCTTCCTGCGTAGCCTCTGTAATCGTGAAACTCTGAAGTGTGAGGTCGTATAATTGTTTGCACGGGAAAACGTTTCTTGTCAGGATTCTTATTTTTCCTTATCTCAATTGTCTCAATCAGATTCAGGAAAGTTTTTCCGTGATACCAGTTCATTTTCTCAGACCGGTCAACCACATTGTCGCCATATTTTGCACTGATGGGAATATAATGAGCATCAGTGATATTAAGTTTATCAATGAGTAGAGCAAGTTCATCTTTTGTATTGCTGAAAACAGATTCTGACCAGTTCACCATATCCATTTTATTGATACAGAATATTATATGGCGAATATCGAGAAGTGATGCAATATATGAATGCCTGATGGTTTGCTCAAGCACTCCTTTCCGGGCATCGATAAGTATTACAGCAAGATCTGCAGTACTGGCACCTGTTACCATATTCCGGGTATACTGGATATGTCCCGGCGTGTCGGCAATAATAAATTTTCTTACTGGTGTTGCAAAGTACCTGTAAGCCACATCAATTGTTATACCCTGCTCACGTTCAGCTCTTAGTCCGTCAGTCAGCAACGAAAGATCAAGTTCTTCTCTGCCCATCCGTTTGCCTGACTGGACAATATGCTCCATCTGGTCCTCAAATATCGATTTGCTGTCATACAGGAGCCTGCCGATAAGGGTACTCTTTCCGTCATCCACACTTCCTGCAGTAGTAAATCTAAGAAGACTTTTATTTTTACCGTTTATTTTCATTTACTATTTAATAAATTTTCCTCACAAACAAACCCACCCCTAACACCTCACGCCTCACACCTCACGCCTCACGCCTCACGCCTCACGCCTCACGCCTTCTTAAAAGTACCCTTCTTTCTTGCGGTCTTCCATTGCTGCTTCTGATCTTTTATCATCGTATCTTCCACCTCTTTCTGTGACTCTTGTTGCTGCTATTTCGGATATTATCTCTTCAAGTGATTCTGCTTTAGAGAGTGTTACTCCGGTACAGGTTATATCTCCGATAGTCCGGCAGCGTACGTCTGTCTCAAATACCTTCTCATTTGGTTTCAGCTGCATGAAAGGAGCCCATGCAAGGTAAACTCCATTGCGACTGAATATCTTCCTTTTATGAGTATAGTATAATTCCGGAAGTTTAATGTTTTCATTCAGAATATATTGCCAGACATCCAGTTCAGTCCAGTTGCTTATCGGGAATACTCTGAAATGTTCACCCTGATGTTTCCGGCCGTTAAAAATATTCCATAATTCCGGACGCTGATTCTTAGGGTCCCACTGTCCAAATTCATTTCTGTGCGAAAAAAACCTCTCCTTAGCGCGGGCCTTCTCCTCGTCACGTCGTCCACCACCAATAGCCACATCGATTTTAAGTTCCTCGATAGCATCCAGGAGGGTAATTGACTGTGCTTTGTTACGACTGGCATTGACACCCTGTTCTTCAACCACTCTTCCATTATTTATTGAATCCTGAACGTATCTGACAATAAGTTCTGCTCCGAATTCTTTTGCCAGATCATCACGGAATTTTAATGTCTCTTCAAAATTGTGACCCGTATCGATATGCATCAAACTAAAAGGAATCCTGGCAGGCCAGAATGCTTTCCTTGCAAGATGGACCAGAACAATAGAATCCTTTCCCCCTGAAAACAACAAAACTTTGTTTTCAAACTGGGCAGCAACCTCCCTCATTACATAGATTGCTTCAGCTTCAAGTTCTTTAAGATGTTCGTCGTTGATATTAATCATTTCAATATTCTTTAATTGTTGCTTGTTGCTTGTTGCTTGCCCCGTGAAATAAGGCTTAAGCGTGGCTTTGCGCTATTTCACGGGGCGGGTTGCTTGTTGCTTGTTGCTTGTTGCTCATGACTAGTTACCAGTAACCAGTAACCAGTAACCAGCAACCAGCAACCCTATTTCTCTTAACCTTAACCTTTCCCCCTAGCATGTAGCCCGCACTCTTTTCGTCCGTCATTTTCCCACCACCATCTTCCTGCACGAAAATCCTCACCGGGCTTTACTGCACGCGTGCAAGGTTCGCATCCGATGCTGACATATCCTTTGTCGTGCAGTGAATTATAAGGGATATTATTTTCCTTAATAAAGTTTTTTACCTCTTCAAATGACCAGCTAAAAAGGGGATAGAATTTATACAGTTTTCTGGCTTCATCATATTCAATCCAGTCCATATGATTGCGGTCATCTGACTGATCGGCCCTGATCCCCGATATCCAGCATTCCATATCATTAAGTGCCCTGTTAAGCGGAATAACTTTTCTAAGCCTGCAGCACTCTTTCCTGTTCTCAACCGACTGGTAAAAACTCAAAGGGCCTTTTTCTGTGACCATTTTTTCAATAGATTCATATTCAGGAAAATAGATATCTATTTTTTTGTTATATCTTATTGTTGTACTGGAGAGGACATTGTATGTCTGAGGAAATAGCCTCCCGGTATCGAGAGTGGCTACTTTAATATCAAGGTTGTTTTTGAATATAATATGTGTAATAACCTGATCTTCAATTCCCAGGCTGGTTGTAAATATTACCTTTTCAGGGAATAAAGAGACCAGTTTACTCATCTGATCCTTAATCGAAAATCCGTTAATTTGGTTTTTTAAATCCTGAAGTTTCATATATATTTTACCTTATTATTTTTTCAATACCCATCCGACAAATGTCATTAGCTAAAGCTTCCGGAGAGATATTCCCTGGTCAATTGTTTTTTTGGATTATTAAAGAACTCTTCAGTCGGTCCGGCTTCAATTATTTTGCCCAGATACATGAAAATTATATGGTCAGCTATCCTCTTTGCCTGTCGCAGCGTATGAGTTACAAGAATAATTGTATATTTTTCTTTCAGTTTTACAAAAAGCTCTTCAATTTTTTTTGTTGAAAGAGGATCCAATGCAGAAGTAGCCTCATCTCCCAGAATATACTCCGGTTCGATTGCAAGCCCTCTGGCCAGACATAGTCTCTGCTGTTGTCCGATAGATAACCGGGTGGCAGATGTACGAACTCTGTCCCTGACTTCATCCCACAGACCGACATACTGCAAATATTGGATCACAGTCTGATTGACTGCTTTCCTTTTCTTTATCCCATGAATTCGCGGGCCGTATGCGACGTTTTCAAATATCGACATTGGCAGGGGACATGGCCGTTGAGCCAGCAGACCCATTTTTTTCCGTGTATCAATCACGTTCACGTGTGGGCCATAGATATTTTCATCATCGACAAAAACTTTGCCACTGATCTTTACCTCAGGAGATTCGTCATGCATCCGGTTCAGCGTTTTCAGAAAGGTCGATTTACCGCATCCTGAGGGACCTATAATGCAAGTGATGTTTTTTTCAGGGATAGTAAGGTTAATATCATTCAGGATGTGCTGATCCTCAATGTACACGTCAAGGTTTTCGATCCTGATCGACTGATTCGTGACCAGTTTCTTTAAAGGTATTGCATTATTCATTTCAATAAATGAATTATGGTTGCTCTTTTGCAGAATTTGATTTGCTGAGATCATATCTTGTGTTTTGTAAATTTTGAACTGAAATACCGTGCAGAAAAACTGAGTATGAGAATAATTACGGTAAGGATTATTGCTGAAGCGTAAGCACGGTTCTGAACCTCTTCAACGGGACTTCCGAGTTGAAAAAAGATCGAAAGAGGTAATGTTGCAGCCGGTTGATTCAAAGAAGCCGGAATGTTATCAGTATATCCTGCTGTGAACAGAACTGTTGCTGCATCTCCTATCCCCCTGCCGATGGCAAGCAGGATCGCTGTAATTAATCCTGGCATAAGTTGCCTTAGTATTACTTTAACCATCTCATATTTTGTGGCTCCGAGCGATAATAATGCATCGGGCAGCTCCCGCGACAACAGTCTTGTTATTTCATCAAACGATCGCATCATAATGGGCATTATAAGCATAGCAACTGTCAGAATTCCTCCTAATAACGATGCTCTGATTCCCAGATAGATCATGAGAGCAAATCCGAAAGCTCCGTAAACAATTGATGGAATTCCGAACAAAATATCAAGTGAAAATCTGATTAAAGAGGCAAAAACTGACTTCGGAGGAAGATAGAAGTTGACATACATTACGAGCGGTACGCTAATGAGTATGCTTATTATGAGCGATCCGATTATTATGTATAGAGAACCAACAATTGCATTCAGCACACCTCCTTCCTTTCCGAGATAAAATCCGCCTCCCGGAAGTTTTGTTATCATGTCCAGATTCAGAGCTGGCAATCCTCTGTAAAAAACGGTAGCAATTATGTACACAAGAACACCAAGTATGATCATTGCTGCAAAAATCATAATTACCTTAAATATTTTTTCTTCCAGAATTTTCATACTTAACTGAAAATAATTTGTCTGTTATTTAAAACTGATATCTTCTTTCAATCTGATTCAGAGTAAATCTCGAAAGACCATTAAATAAAACAACAATCAGAAAAAGCAGGAAAGCCGAGAACATAAGAGCTGATTCATAGCTTGGCATTGAAAGCATTTCTCCATAATTGTTGGCGATTAATGCGGGGAGGGGATAGCAGGCATCAAAAATTGAATGAGGAATCTGTGTTATATTGCCACATACCATCAAAACCGCCATAGTTTCACCAAAAGCCCTCGATAATGCCAGGACAGTAGCAGCAATAATTCCTGAGACCGATTTCCTGAGGATCACCTTCTTCACCGTCTGCCATTTGGTTGCGCCCATAGACAGGGAAGCATCGGTCATCTCTTTCGGGATGGATCGAAAAACTTCCACCATTATGCTTATCAAAAGAGGAATAATCATTACAGCTAGCACAACACCTCCCGCAAGAACAGTGTATCCGGAGGAAAATGTAACGAATCTGGGAGCTATCTTATTGGCGATCAGAGGAACAATGGTAAGTGTACCCCAGACTCCATAGATTACCGGAGGAATACCTGAAAGCAGGTCCACGACGGGTTCAAAAAACCGTTTCACATTCTTTGAAGCATAGGAATTAAGATAAATGCTTGTAAGAATGGAAAATGGAAGGGCTATGATTATGGCTATCAGGGATACATAAAAAGTACTGAGAATAAACGGGAGAAAGCCGTAATTTCCTTTGAATGGTTTCCAGTCAGCGGATGAAAGCAATGTCCAAAGGCTTTTCTCCTTCATTATGGGTAATGCTTTGGAAAAGAGGCTTAACCCGATAACAATAAGAAATAGTATAGTAAAAATGGCAATGCCCAGCATAATATACCGGGCAGTCTTGTCTTTTATAGCTCTCAGGAGACGCATTTTCTTTTATAATAGTTTCTTTTGTTCCATTTCAATTCTATCTTTTGGAAGAGCTATATATCCTGCTTCTTTGACAAACTTCTGTCCATCAGATAGTACCCACCTGATAAAGTCTGCCAGCACTTTATTGTTTCTGGGGCTTCCTTTAATCACAAAGTATAATTCTCTGGATGGAGGCGAAGGATATTTCCCTGTAGCTATAGCAGCCATTAAATCGTCCAGGGAAGTATAAAAATCTTCATCACTGTCAATCTTGCCATTATTATTCAGATCAATTGGAACCACTCTTATACCTTTGATCTGTTTTCGTGTTGTGGCATCGTAAGCATAACCGATATTATTAAATCCTATTCCCAACGGATCTTTCTTCACAGCCTGTGCCAAACCGGGGTCGCCAAACACGCCGACACCTAAAAGATCTTCCTGTTTCTTTCCAAAGAATTTTGCCCACATTTCAGCGGCACCGCAGGCATCGGATCTGGTATATATATGAATTGGTGACGACTGTTTAGCTCCAAACGCCTGTGCCCAGGTTGTATATCTGCCCGTTATCCAGATATCATTTGCGGCATCTTTTTTTAATCCCTTTGTCATAATGTCGTCAATTGCAGGATTTGACTCATTTACTACTGCTACTACCGCATCTTTTGTAACAGCAATCGGGAAAGCTCCTTTTTTCAGTTCTTCAGGGTATATCTCCCGCGATACCATACCAATTTCGACCATTCCGTTAAGAGCATCTGAAATACCCTTGCCTGCCCCTCCTGCTGATATGTCAAAACGCACTCCGGGATTTATTTTTTTGTATTCATCTGCCCATCTTATGACCATAGGATAAAGTGCGAAAGCTCCTGATATGCTTATCTGGCCTGAACTCTTTTCCTGGCTGTATGATTTTGGAACTGCTAATGAGGAAAAAATAATAGTCAGGATTAATAATAATTTGATCGATTTTTTCATTGTATCTGTTTTAATTTATCAGAAACCAATCTGGTACTGGACAGAAAGAAAGTTGTTTTTTACTGCTGTTCCCTCTTCCTGCCGGATAGTGTAAAAGGCCTGTAAACGCGACCAGCTGTTAAAATTGTAATTGCCGCCAAATACATAGTTTGTTGAAATGTTATTGGGGGTCGCAGTATTCGGATCATATACATCGTATTTGGCAAGAATCTGAACCTTCTGGGGAATGACAAAATAGCCTGCCTCGATATACCAGCCGGCCCTGTTGGTCTTTCCATCTTTTCCTGCAATATATTCTCCTCTCAACAAAAAGGCCGTAGTAACATAACTGAATTCGCCTCCGATCCTGTTTCGGGTTTGACTATGACCGGGAACATCAGGTTTTATAGCCTTATCCCATCCTCTATAAATGCTTCCTCCAAATGAGAATCCTTTAAAAGGATTGAAAATCAATCGTCCTGCAACGTCTTTAGCATTATTTGCCGTATCAGCGACATTTATTCCTGATCCATTAAAGACCCCAAGACGATATTCAATTAAAGGCAGATCTTTGATTTTCAAAATTGTGCCACCGACCTGTACCCCGATATCGCGTCCATTCTGATTTCCGATTACATCCTTGCTGCGCGCGACAAGAGCTTCAACGACCTGTGAAAAGTCGATCATTTCCATCTTATTCACCGGGGCCAGATTCTCCATTGAAAAAGGTATCTTAAACTGACCGGCAGTAATTGTAAAGTAATCGGCAAGCTTTATTTCGCTATATGCATCGAGTATTTTTGGCTTATCAACAAAATCAACTTGCAACCTGTACGAAAAAACCGGGGTGACTGAACCCTTCAGGTCTAATCTTGCACGACGAATATCAAAGCTGTTGTGCTTTCCTGACTCCTGAAACTCCTGATACCTGACCTGTGTAAATCCTGTCAGCTGCATCAGCCTTGCTGCTGTAAGGAAAAACGATTTCCGCGAAGCATCTGCCTGCTGTTGTCCCAGAGCAGCTTCAGCCCTTATTGAGTCAGCCTGCGATTGACTAATCGTCTTATTTGAGATCAGAAGGTTAAGAATATCATTTGTCGATTGTGAAAAGGAATTTGCCAGAAACAGCAGGAAAAACGAAAGTGAAAGTATAATTCTCATAATGTCTACCGATTTTGTGAACAAATGTAATGTTCTTTATGTTGGGTTTAATTGGCATAAAAACCACAAATGGTTAGGTATTAATACTTAACTTTATCAAAACTATTCAGCCAGAAACATGATATTGTCAAAAAAGACCCGGTATGCAATTGTAGCTCTGGCGAGACTAGCACGGGAATATGGTAAAGGACCTATGCAAATCCGCGAGATAGCTGAAGGAGAAAAGATACCACAGAGTTTTCTCGAAAATATTCTCCTCGATTTAAGAAAAATTGGGATCCTGGGAAGCAATCTGGGAAAAGCAGGCGGATACTATTTATTAAAAAGGCCGGAAGATGTGACTCTGGCCGAAGTTGTACGTCATTTTGAGGGTACAATCTCATTAATATACTGCGTTTCAGAGAATTCTTACCGTCCATGTGAATTTTGTAAGGATGAAACCACATGCCAGATAAGAAAAGTATTTAAGGAAATACGCGATACTACTAATAATATCCTGAGCAAAACAACTCTGAAGGAATTGATTAAGTGTTAAAAGTTGAAAGTATTATTGATTTATTTTTATTCATATTCAGTTTTATATGTTTATATATTCATACCCCATAGGGGTTATGGTATTGTAGATGATGATTTAAAGCTATACCTGATATTCCCCTTAGGGGATAGACAAAGGATTCAATTATAAACAAATGTTTAACCTCTACGAGGTACACGTAAAATACGACATAAATTGTTCTATAATACTGTATGCTCTACGAGCAATTCAGATTGCAGTTCACTAAAGTACCATATAATAACTGGATCCTTAGAATATTTCTCCTGTTCCGTAAAGAAATTCTTCAATTGCAGCCCATTATTCATCATAAAGAGAATAATCTCTATCACTCCGCAAAAACCCGAGAGATTTACAGTGCCAAAATGATAATTGGGAAGCTGTTCATTGTATTTGCTGAAGAAGTCATATAGGACATTATATCTTTCTTTATGCTTCTGTACTATCGCACTATCTGATCTAAAAGCTTTTGCAAAATTGTCGAACCTTTTTTCAGCATTTTCCATGATCATATATCCGATCTTTTTGGGATCAATTCCCCTGGTCAGATAAATTTCTGAGTACCTGAATATTCCGGTGTATCCAAAAGCATCAAGATCATCAGCAACTGAAAGAATTTTGAGCAGTTCACTCATTGAGGTGTTGCTGGTATAATCTTTATTGTCATGGTTTTCAATGGCTTCCAGAACAACCTGCCAATCATTTTGAGGAAGATTATTTTTGATCAAAAATTGGGCGCATAAATCTCTGCTATGCCCTCCATGGTTTACCCCCGGATCAACTGACATACCAATATCATGCAGGTAACTTGCAATTATCAGTTCAGAAGCGAGTTGTGAGGTTTTAGCAATGTTCTTTAAAGGAATCAGTTCAAGCAGCTCCTTTGAATAGTTCCAGACCCTCCTGTGATGATCTATTCCATGTGAAGTGAGCGATTTTTCATTATATACAGAAATGAAAAAATCTTCAAGGATCTGTTTATATTGTTTTTCGGCGGATTCTATAATTCCGGTGATCTTCATACAAAATAAAAAAAAGCAAAAGACAGAGCCTTTTGCTTTTGAACAGGCTGTCAGATAATGAATTAGTAGTTGATCATCTTCTGAGCTAGATCAAGTATAGTTGTATCATCAATAGTAACTATACCACCATCCGGTCCTTGTTCAAAATGAATTCCAACACTTTGGCCCTTGTCAAAATTTCTCCCTCCGAAGTAGTTTCTAACTGTCTCTTCATTCAAATCCAGTTTTTCTGCAATCTGTCTCATACTACCGGAGGGCAACTGGTCTTTTATCTTGCGGAGTTCGTTAAAGGTGATTGTTTTAGCCATGATAATTTTGCTTAGTTTATCAATATAGTTGTTTAAATCGCATCAAGGTCCAAAGTTAAACATTAAATAGACAACTTGAATAACATTTTTACAAATTTGAAACATCCCTGATTATATAGACTTTATATTCCCCCAGATGTTTAAATCCGAATTTCTGATAAAGGTTAATTGCTTTTTCGTTAGTGGAATGGACCTCAAGTTTAACCTGGGTGCCCATATTTTTAACAAATTGAAGAGATTCTTTTAAAAGAATTTTTGAAAGCCCTTTCCCCTGGCATTCGGGTAATATTCCAAAATGATGAAGCACAATTCTCCTGCCATCATATGTCATCCACGACGTGCCACAAATCTGTTTTGTGGATTTTGATTCCATTACAATCAGTTTTCCTCCTAACTCAAGAGTCCTTTTTATAGTGTCTCTGTTATCGCCTCTATCCGGATTACCCATGTCGGTCAGAAACCAGAATTTAACTATCTCGTCATAGTCTTCTTCATGATAATCTCTTATTATCAGATCATTATGTAAGTACAAGTTGTCCATTATTTCAAAGTTTCCCCATCAGTTCCAGGAATAACTTAAGTCCTGTTTTCTTCTCATCATTAAAATTGAAATCAATGTTCTCATTAAGATAAGTCCTGAGAATTTCACCGGGAATAGTTCCTGTCTGTCCAAATTTATTTACAACTCCGTCAATATTATATACTCCCAGTGCCAAAGCTTCGTTAAATTCTATAATAAATTCATTACCAAGCTGTTTGTTTGATGTCCAACAGGCGAAAACAAATGGAAGCCCTGAAAATTCCTTCCATTCCTTTGCAAGATCAATTTTGTATCTGAACCTGTTTTCAAGTTCAAAACACTGGTCACCGATAAGTACGACTGCGTCATCAGAACCGATATTCAAAAAGTCGAATTCTTTTGATGTACTGATCCATTTGAACTCTCTTCTCCAGCTGTTTTTTGCCAGGACTTTTGTCAGGTTAACTGATGATACAGAGCGATAATCAAGATGTATATTCCTGATCTTTTCAAAAGGGCAGTTGCTTAAAAGCAAAACGGTTCTGACATTCCCGTTTGCACCAATGCAATAATCGCTGACAATATTATAATCCTTTACCTGAGGAAGAGCAGCCACGGGAATAAGTCCGATATCAACTCTTCCGCTAATCAGTTTTGCAGCACAATCTGACGGATGGTCGGTTTCGAGGATTACCTTCTTTTCAAATCCGCTTTCCACCAATCCATAAATAAACGGATAAGTATTTGCATATTTAACGGCTGAAATTCTGATTTTATCCATACCTTTTTTTTTACAACATCTAAAATAGTATTTTTGTAGTTATAGATATAACAAGTGAAACACCAATCTGATAAATAATGGAATTAAATTTTCTTACTGCCATATCTCCCCTTGACGGAAGATACAGACAAAAGGTTGATGAACTCGACCTGTATTTTTCTGAATTCGGGCTGATCAGATATCGTCTGATGGTGGAAATAGAATATTTCATTGCCCTGTGCGACATTCCTCTTCCTCAATTGCTTGATTTTAAAAAAGATAATTTCAAGATTCTTAGATCAATATATGAGGACTTTGACTTAACAGATGCGGAAAAAATCAAAGAAAGAGAGAAAATCACAAATCATGATATAAAGGCTATCGAATATTTCCTGAAAGAAAAGTTTTTCCAGTCGGGTTGGGGAAAGTGGAGTGAATTTATTCATTTTGGTCTCACATCCCAGGATATAAATAATACTGCTATACCCTTATCTATTAAGGATGCAATGATAAATATCTATTTCCCCGTTCTTTATGAGTTAAGAGAGACTCTGGCTTCTTTTGCAGATGAGTGGAAGAATATTCCGATGCTTGCAAGGACTCATGGTCAACCAGCGACTCCTACGAGGCTGGGCAAGGAGATTGAGGTTTTTATTGCCAGGATAGATGGACAAACCAAGTACTTTGGACAGATACCATATTCTGCTAAATTCGGTGGTGCGACAGGAAATTTTAATGCCCACAAAGCTGCATATCCTGATATTGACTGGATTTCATTTGCAAATAACTTTGTAAATGAAGAACTGGGACTCGAACGATCTCAACCCACTACCCAGATAGAACATTATGATAATCTTGCTGCATTATTTGATAATATGCGCAGGATAAATATAATACTGATTGATATGGCCCGTGATTTCTGGTCATATATTTCTTTTGATTATTTCAGGCAGAAGATAAAAAAAGGGGAGATAGGATCCTCAGCGATGCCTCATAAAGTAAATCCTATAGATTTTGAAAACGGCGAAGGCAATCTTGGATATGCAAATGCAATTTTTGAACATTTTTCAATGAAATTGCCGATATCGCGACTTCAGCGCGACCTTTCGGATTCAACAGTCTTAAGAAATATCGGTGTTCCCATTGGTCATTCGCTGATAGCCTTTAATTCTTTATTAAAAGGGCTAAATAAATTGATTGTGAATAATGACAAGATAAAAAGCGATTTGGAAAATAACTGGGTTGTCGTGGCTGAGGCTATCCAGACAATATTGCGAAGAGAGGGTTATCCAAATCCATATGAGGCACTTCTCGAACTCACGCGCACGAATCAGAAAATCACTTCTGAATCATTATCGAACTTCATTGAAAACCTGGACCTTAATGATACCATAAAAGCCGAACTAAAGGCAATCACTCCGTTCAATTACACAGGTTTTTAATAAATACGAATAGATGAAAAATATCAGATTGCTGCTAAAATATTTTGCACCTTATAAATGGTCAGCAGTTAAGAACATAATTTACAATATTTTAAGTGCTTTATTTGCACTTCTTACTTTTACTCTGGTAAAACCTTTTCTGACGGTGCTCTTCAGCGGTGCAGTGGCAGTCGCGAACCCAGGCCCATTTAAGTTAACTTCGGAATACATCGGAGCTTTCACCAAATACTATCTTTCAGTTTTTATTGAAAAAAACGGACAATCGGGAGCATTGATGTTAGTAGTTCTGATTGTAATAGGAGCCAGCTTTTTTAAAAACGGTTTCATTTTTCTGGCCAACAACTGCATGGCATTTATAAGGGCAAGCACTGTCCGTGACCTCCGGAAAAAACTTTATCACAAGATACTCAGACTACCTCTGTCATTCTTTACTGACGCAAGGAAAGGTGATGTTATGACCAGGATATCCAATGATGTCCAGGAGGTGGAGATTTCTGTGATGTCTTCACTTACAATGATGTTCAGAGATCCAATCTTAATACTGGTTTTTGTTATTTACCTTTTTGTGTCAAGTTACGAGTTAACCCTGTTTGCTCTGGCACTTCTTCCTGTAAGTGGCTGGCTTATCGGACGTGCAAGCCGGACTTTAAGATCATCTTCACTGGTCGGCCAACAAAATCTTGGGAAACTTCTTACTATTGTGGAGGAGACACTTACGGGTTTAAGAATAGTTAAAGGGTTCAATGCTGAAGAAAAGATGAAGACGCAGTTTGCAGAGTCAAATGAAAAATATGCAAAAGTGTTCAAGAGGGTAATTCGAAAAGCATATCTGGCATCACCAATAAGCGAATTTCTTTCGACAATAGTTGTAATGATTCTAATGTATGTCGGAGGTAACCTTGTTCTCCATGGATCAGGTTATATGACACCTGCAAGTCTTATTGTCTATCTGGTTGTCTTTTCACAGATAATTCAGCCTGCAAAAAACATTACTACTGCGTATTTTGCTATACAGAAAGGAATGGCTTCAATTGACAGGATCGACCAGGTACTCGATGCAGAGGAAACTATCACAGAAAAAAAGAATGCAATCTCTGTTGACGGATTTAATGATTCAATTGAATTTAAAGGAGTTTGGTACGCCTATAACAATGAACCTGTGCTCAGGAATATCGACCTGAAAATAAGAAAAGGTCAGACAGTAGCTATCGTGGGTAAGTCGGGTGCCGGAAAATCAACTCTTGCAGATCTGCTTCCGCGGTTTATGGACTGTGATCAGGGCAGTATTCTGATTGACAGTGTTGATATTCGCGATTTGAAGATAAAGGACCTGAGATACCTCATGGGTATTGTAAGCCAGAATCCGATCCTGTTTAATACTTCTTTCAGAGAGAATATTGCTTTCGGAGTAAGAACAGCTGATACGGAAAGGGTTGAATCTGCTGCCAGAATCGCCAATGCGCATGAGTTCATAATGGAGACTGAACAAGGTTATGAAAACGCTGTTGGAGAATCAGGAAATAAACTAAGTGGAGGTCAAAGACAAAGAATAAGCATTGCAAGAGCGATAATGGCTAATCCGCCGATTCTGATTCTCGATGAAGCAACTTCTGCTCTCGATACAGAATCAGAAAGGCTTGTTCAGGATGCAATACTTAAACTAATGAAAAACAGGACTTCAGTAGTAATTGCGCATCGTCTTTCAACGATACAACATGCTGATTTAATCGTCGTTCTTGATGAAGGAATGATTGTTGAGACAGGAACACATGCTGAATTGATGAAGAAACAGCATGGAATCTATCGGAAACTACATAGTTTCCAGGCTATCTGAAACAAAAGTAATTTGATGAATATAAAGTTTGACGTTAAACACATGATAAAAATATGATTAAGCGGATTGTTTATATCTCTTTTGTGACGATATTAATTTTATTCTCGTTTTCAGTCGAGGCTCAGAAACCGAAACATACTTTCAAATTAGGGACATCAGAATTTCTTCTTGACGAACAGCCTTTTCAGATAATCAGTGGCGAAATGCACCCGGCGAGGATACCTTATGAATACTGGCGACACAGAATCATGATGGCTAAAGCTATGGGTTGCAATACAATAACAGCTTATGTTTTCTGGAATTACCACGAATCTGAAGAGGGCGTTTACGATTTTACCACGGGTAATCATAATTTGGCTGATTTTTTTAAAATTGTGCAGGAAGAGGGGATGTGGTTGATACTCAGACCAGGACCTTACGTTTGTGCAGAATGGGATCTTGGCGGAATTCCTCCTTACCTTTTGCGGATACCAGATATAAAATTACGCTGTATGGACCCACGCTATATGGCAGCTGCAGAACGATATATTGCAAAACTGGCTGAAGTGATCAAGCCATTTCTTATAACCAAAGGAGGACCATTATTGATGCTACAGATTGAAAATGAGTATGGAAGCTTTGGAAATGACAGGAACTACCTGTTGAGACTGAAAGAAGTTTGGGCTTCCGATGGTATTAATATACCAACTTATACTGCTGATGGTCCGACAACAAATATGCTGAAAGCCGGATCTCTTCCTGGAAGCGCAGTTGGTCTGGATTCCGGAAGTTCTTCAGAAGACTTTGCACTTGCCAGTAAGATAAATCCGGGAGTACCTGTATTCAGCAGCGAAACATACCCCGGCTGGCTAACTCACTGGGGTGAGAAATGGGCAAAGCCTGATACTTCAGAATTATTAAAGGAGGTGAAATTCCTTATGGACAACAAGAAGTCGTTTAATTTTTATGTCATTCATGGAGGAACCAATTTCGAATATACTGCAGGAGCTAACTCCGGCGGTAAAGGGTATGAACCCGATGTTACCAGTTACGATTATGATGCTCCAATCAACGAGCAGGGTCAACCAACTCCTAAGTACATGGCTCTCAGGAAGCTTATCAGCTCATATCTTCCTAAAGGGAAAGTACTTCCACAAATCCCTGACTCAGTCCCTTCCTTTGTAATAACGCCGATGGGAATGCAGCCTTTTACCTCTGTCTGGGATAATCTGCCTCAACCTGTGAGCTCAATTCAGCCTAAGACTTTTGAAGCTTATGGTCAGTACCATGGCTTTATTTTATATAAAACTGAACTTAAAGGAATTAAAAACGGTAAGCTTACTGTGACTGATGTTCATGATTATGCAACTGTTTTTCTGAATGGTAATTACATCGGAAAACTCGACAGAAGAGAGGGAATAAACTCAATTGATTTACCGGCAAGCAATGCAGAAGCGCCTGTACTTGAGATTTTAGTTGAAGGAATGGGACGTATAAATTATGGAAAAAATCTTATTGACAGGAAAGGCATTACTGACAGTGTGACACTTAATGGAACTATATTACTAAACTGGCAGGTATATAATCTTCCGATGGATAAAAAATTTATCTGGGATCTAAGATCCTCAGGGAAATCGCTTAATAAACCGGGGGTTTTCTTTAAAGGCAATTTTGTTCTGTCAAGGGGGGAAGGCGATTTATATTCTGATACTTATATTGATGTTTCAAAATTCACCAAAGGTATTGTCTGGGTTAACGGACATAATCTAGGTCGTTACTGGAATATAGGACCCCAAAAAAGGCTTTTTTGTCCATCCACCTGTCTAAGAGAAGGAATGAACGAAATCATGGTATTTGATCTGCATCAGACGGAAGCAAAAATGATAACAGGTGCGAAAACTCCTGAGTGATGGTCCTTATTTTATATCGAATAACCTGCAGATGTGCCTGTTATAAATATTTTCATAAACACACTTCGAAACAGATTGCTCGTTCTTTTCCAATAACCTGAAATAATCATTTTTCCTAATAGCTGCGAGCTTATATGCAACATGAATCAATTGCCTCATGTCCGGATTGTAATCAGGACTTCCGGGAGTATGCTTTAATGAATCTGAAAACTTATTGCTGTTCCATTCATAAACTTGCTGTTTTGAAGGGAGTGAAGACACTTTAATATCAATGACATCGGCATAGGGTGTGCACAACTCTTCGATTTTTTCCAGCGATTTAATATAAATCTCTTTGACAAAATCGAGACCTTCCCTACCTGATCCGGCAAGACCAATCACTTCTTCAAGCCAGGTTGTCCCAGCTGTTTTCAGATGTATTCCCTTGTCATATTTTTTTATTATTGAACCAATGTGAGGATAGATTGCAAACTTATCCGATCCCGAATGTATGCTCATCTTCAGGTTCTCAGGCAGACCAAATTCCTTAACTGCATAGTCAATAACCAGAAGATCAGATTCAAATTCACTGGCAAACAATAGAGGATCACCAACATAATCAACACCCTTATTGAACCTTCCTGAAAACTTCGGCGCTATTGTCTGAACGGGTATGTTTTCAGAAGCCAGCATTTTAAGAATGAAAAAGAGTTCCACAGGTGTCTGGTGTTGAGCCACTTCATCCATTGAAACTTCAGTGATAAAACTGCCATTTCCTTTGACCTTTTCAATTTTCCTGTAAATATCCCGGGCCTTTGCTGCTGCAAAAAGATACTTTTCTGCAATTTGTCTGATCTGAGATTTTGTAGTTTCAAATGAAAATTTTGTTCCCGGGATTTTCAGTTCACCTGAGTACTTCTCGACGTCCGACAGGAATTCAGCTATCTTTTCATCATTAGTTTTCATTCCTATATAAGACGCAACATCAATCGTAAAAAAATCAGAACTTTCTATAAAATGATCGACTGAATCAAAGTTGATGTGGTCGGCATCTACGAAATATGGCTTTTTGAATCCTGCGCTTTTTGTAACTGAATCTGCTTCAATCCTGACATCTTCAGGTTGAGTTCCAATTGTAATATGTTCGCGATTTGATTTATTCCATACAGGCGTTATTTCGATACCTCTTTCAGATGCTGCAATAATTGCTTTTAATTGTGGACTTCCCTGGTGACCAAATCTGTCTCCGAGGCCAATTGAATATTTACCAAGTGTTTTCATATAGTTGCAGGCTACGAAAAAGTATTGTTAGTTTCCTCACCCCCTTTCCTGTTTCCCCCAAGGGGGAAAGGATTTGTTCCGCTCCTTCCCCCGCCAGCTGGCGGGGAAGGTTGGGAAGGGGGTAAGAATTAAAATCATAATGTTTATTATTTTATAAAAAGAAGTCAACATTTTCAGATGTAACGATATCAACGGGAAGATATTCAATTTTGTCAGGTATTTTATGCTGCGACAGGTATTCAAATAATTTCTTTATCCCCTTATATGTTTGTTCCTCAGGTCTCTGACCGATCAGGAACCTGATACTTCCGGATTTTAAATACCTGACATTTAAATCCAGAAGATCGTATCCTATAAGATCTATTGAATTTAATCCTTTCTTTTCCAGGTATAAAGCAATGAGATATGATCTTGAACCAGTTATGAAAACTGACCTGATTCCCGGATTATCCAGAAATGCTTTGTCGATTGCATTTTTAACCTCAGCAGAAGACGGGTCAGCAATATTTATAATAATCTTTTTTCCTTTGTTTTTACCCGATTTCAGGAAATAGCTTAGAAATCCTTCAGTGCGGCTGGTAAGGTGATGAACATTCCGGATGTTTCTTGCAATGGTTACCACCAGTATGTCACTATTTTCCGGAGTGACCAGGTCCGTAAGTTGTCCGGCGACTCTTCCGCTCCGGAAGATATCTTCACCGATATAGGCCAGGAAATCAGTATCTTCAATATATTCATCGATGAAAACGAAAGGCACCTTCTCTTTTTGAAGTCGTGTACAAAATAAGATAGATTCTGACTTGAAGATTGGCGCAAGAAGTACTCCGTCAGGTTTGAGACTAAGAACATTACCGGTTTTTTTCTGAAAATCATCTTCATTCTGCATATCAAATGTCACCTGGCTAAGTGTGACCGGAAATGGATCGAGCTCCTCAATAGCCCTTATCATGCCGAGAGGATGTTTTTTCCAGAAAGAGTTGTCTTCCGAGGGCGATGGAAGAAGTGAAACAAGATGATATCTTTTTTTTGATTTCAACACCTGTGCCATTAAATTAGGGGAGTAATTGGTCTCTTTCAGGATTCGCTGAACCTTCAACCTGGTTTTTTCAGCAACCTCTCCTCTGTTATGTATTACCCGGTCTACAGTACCAATGGAGACTCCTGCCATCCTGGCGATATCCTTAATCCTTGACTTTTTTGAAGGCATGATATATAACATTTAACGCCTGCACTAATCAATTGCCACTTTTTTAACTTTAGGTGCAAAAATATTCATAATGATCCATGCCAGTATATATGCGCATGCGGCAATCGTAAACATGACGGTATAGCCGGTTTCAACATGACCGGCCTTTTTAAAGAAGTTGAGAATTTGCCCTGCGAAAACTGAAACAAAAACTCCTACAATGGCTCCAGCCATACCTCCGATGCTGGTAACTGAACTGACTACTCTCTTAGGAAAAGCATCTGAAACAGTAGTAAAAATATTCGCTGACCATGCCTGATGTGATGAAGCGGCCAGACTTATAAGAGCCACTGCTCCCCACGTACTGACACCGCCTGACTGAGCGAAGAAGACAGGAATAACAAGGAGAGCAAATATTAACATTGTGTATTTCCTTGCATTGAATGGGGACATTCCTTTTATTATCATAAATGATGAAAGCCAGCCTCCGAAAACACTGCCAAACGTAGTTGATGTATATATAACAACCAGGGGAAGTCCGAAAGATTTAATATCAAGACCAGCGCCCCTTACCGTTGATAACCACCCGGGTATCCAGAAAAGGTAAAACCACCAGATAGGATCTGTCATAGCTTTTCCGATAAAGAATATCCATGTTTGACGATATCTTAGAAGCTGAACCCACGGGATTGGTGTTGTACTTTCGTTTTTTTCATCTAAATCGCTTTTGATATATTCAAGTTCTCCGGGTGAAAGTTTTCTTTGCTTTTCAGGTAACTCATAAAATATAAACCAAAGAATGATCCATACGAATCCGATGGCGCCTGTAATGATAAATGCTGCCTGCCAGCCCCATGTGATTAGGATTGCCGGAACTGCAATAGGTGCTACAATTGCCCCTACATTAGCGCCGGAATTAAAGATTCCTGTCGCCAGTGCTCTTTCTTTTTTGGGAAACCATTCAGCAATCGTTTTTATTGCTGCCGGGAAGTTCCCTGATTCGCTCACACCTAATAAGGCTCTCCAGAATCCAAATCCGATAACCCCTTTGGCAAGTGAATGCCCTATTGCTGCGACGCTCCAGAGAAATACAGATATTCCATAACCGATTCTTGTTCCGAATTTATCAATAAGTCTACCTGCAAGCAACATGGAAAAACCATAGAATAATTGGAAAATAGAAACAATATTTCCGTATTCAACTTCTCCGATTTTCAAATCACTTTCAAGCACTGGTTTGAGAATACCGATTACTTGTCTGTCGAGATAATTTATGGTCGTTGCAAAGAATATCAATGCGCAAACTGTCCATCTGTAACCACCAGTTTTTTTAATTTCATTCATTTTCTTTATTGATATGCAGTTCAATATCAGACGTTATATGTTGAAGAAGCAGTTGTTCCTCCATGACCTGTCCAGTTTGTATGGAAAAATTCACCCCTGGGTTTATCAGTTCTTTCGTAGGTATGTGCACCAAAATAGTCACGTTGCGCCTGTAAAAGATTGGCAGGCAGTTTTTCACAACGATAACCGTCAAAATATCCAAGAGCTGATGAGACTGCCGGGATCGCAATACCATTCATAGCAGCAGCTGAGACTACGTTTCTCCAGCCACCTTGTGCTTGTTCTACTTTATCTTTAAAGAAAGGATCGAGAAGAAGATTTGTAATGGAAGGATTGTTATCAAAGGCTTCTTTAATTTTACCCAGGAAAGCCGACCTTATTATACATCCGCCGCGCCACATGAGAGCAATCCCTCCGTAGTTAAGTCTCCATTTATATTCTTCGGCTGCAGCCTTCATCAGCTCATAACCCTGCGCATACGAAACAATTTTTGATGCATAAAGAGCCTCTTTTAGATCAGTGATGAATTTAACTTTGTCTCCGGTAAAATTTGGAGTGGGACCGTTCAGTATTTTCGATGCCTCTACTCTTTCGTTCTTTATAGCGGAAAGACATCTTGAAAAAACAGCTTCTCCGATTAACGTAAGTGGAATACCCAGATCGAGAGCAGTAACGGCTGTCCACTTCCCGGTACCTTTCTGCCCTGCTGTGTCAAGGATTTTATCCACGAGTGGTTCCCCGTCTGAATCTTTATAAGCCAGGATGTCGCGGGTTATTTCAATGAGATAACTGTTAAGCTCACCCTCATTCCATTCTTTAAAAATCAGGTGCATCTCATCTGCACTCAGATGCAGGATATTTCTCATTATCTGATATGCCTCGGTAATAAGTTGCATATCACCATACTCTATACCATTATGAACCATCTTTACGAAATGACCTGCCCCATTCTCTCCGACCCAGTCACAACATGGAGTGCCATCTTCTACTTTGGCTGCAATTGCCTGAAAGATTGGTTTCACAAATTGCCATGCTGCTTTCGATCCGCCAGGCATTATTGAGGGTCCTAACAGTGCTCCTTCTTCACCTCCTGATATTCCGGTACCGATATAAAGAAGACCTTTGCTTTCTACATAGGCTGTTCTTCTGTTTGTATCAGGAAAATGAGTATTACCTCCATCAATAATTATATCTCCAGGAGCAAGATGGGGGATGAGTGTGTTTATCACCTCATCAACCGCATTCCCGGCTTTGATCATCAGCATTACTTTCCTGGGCCGTTCCAGAGATCCGACAAGCTCCTCAATTGAATGAGTGCCAATAATCCTTCTGCCACTGGCTCTTCCGGCAAGAAAATCATCGACTTTCAGCGTTGACCGGTTGAACACAGAAACCTTGAATCCTTTACTCTCCATATTAAGAACTAGATTTTCGCCCATTACTGCCAGTCCTATTAACCCGATATCTGATAAGTTGCTCATAACTAAAAGATTATATTTATTATATTCTGATTTATGTCGAATTTTTCGTGACTTATTAGATGTTGCTTGTTGCGCGTTTTTACCCCCCAACCCCCCTACCTTGCTTCGCCGAAGCGGCTACGCGAAGGCGAAGAAGGGGGGCTAATTTTGTCTAAATAAGTACATTGACTTTTGACCTTTGACCTTTGTCTTTTGTCTTTTGTCTTTTGTCTTTTGTCTTTTGTCTTTTGTCTTTTGTCTTTTGTCTTTTGTCTTAAACCTTAACCTTAACCTTAACCTTAACCTTAACCTTTCCTATAGTATTCCGCCACTACCTCATCCATAATCCTGCTGGTTCTGGCTCCGGTTATTCCTGTACTGGGAGAATCCCCTTGCCCTTTTAGTGATTGAACTATTTTTTCAATAAGATAATACTGGATATGCTCAGGGCGTTCATTTATGAATTCCTGACGCCCCGACTCACTTGTAAGGATAATTGGTTCAAAACTAAAGGTGGAAAATTTAATAGAACCTTTTTCCCCAATAATCTCGATAATATCTCTTCCGCTATCAGGCGAGACACTGAAACACCATGTGCCCGTTCCAACGATATTATTACCAAAAATGAACTCTGCAGAAACAAAATCTTCAGCTTTATAAAGCCCTGCAAGATTTACTGTCATAGATTTAACTTTCTGAATTGGCCCGAAAAGAAAGTCCAGATAATCAAGCTGATGGGAAGCCAGATCGAAAAAATGTCCCCCGCCTGATATTTCGGGATCTACCCGCCATGAGGGTTTCCCGGCTTTTTCATCTGCAGAAGGAGACTTGAATAACTGTACTATCAAAAATCGCACTTTTCCTATACTCCCGTTTTCAATAAGATCTTTAACAAAGAGGAAGCCGGGAAGAGCCCTCCTGTAATATGCTACAAAAACCGGAACCCCGTATTTCTCAGCTGCTTTATTTATTTTAAGGCATTCGGAGTAGTTTATAGCCATTGGTTTCTCGATATATACAGGTTTGCGGACTTTTATAACTTCCAGGGCATATTCAGCATGGCTTCCTGGAGGAGTGGCAATATATACCGCATTGATATCCTTGTCGTTAATAAGATCCGAAGCCCTAGTATAAAACTTTGGAACATTATGTCGCCTGGCATAGTCCTCAGCCAGGATGGCATCTCTCCGCATAACGGCGACAAGTTTTGAATCTCTGACCTTATTAAATGCAGGGCCACTTTTTGCTTCTGTGACATTACCACATCCAATTATTCCCCAGTTTATCATATTATGAATTTAAAAATAATTCTTATGTCAACAGTTGCTTTGATGTCCATAAACCAAGCGCAGGATTTGAGATAAAGTAGACTTCTTCTCCATCGTCCATCTTATTTAAACCTTCTTTTAATTTTTTTGGATTGAATTTCTTCAGCATATCATTGAGATCATAATATTTAAAGTTTACAGATTCTATCTCTTTCCCTGTAAGGTGACCGGGGCAATAAGTAATTGAGAATCTTCCTTCAGAACTACCGTGAATCAGATGAGCAGCTGCACTCAGATTATTATTTAGTTCTTCATTCTCCTTCAGGGATTTCAATGTGGCTGGTGTGCCGCGATAACCATACTTCCTTATCAACCGGTCTATCTCTTTATCCTCACCGAACTCTTTTAACCCGGGTGCAAGAACTATCAGCTCCCCATTATCAGCCATGGCCATACGTGTTCTGTAAATGCTTTTGTTCCCAAGCCAGGTGCTTTTATACTCTGCAGGATCGAGATAGACAACAACTTTTTTCAGTGGTTTTTTGAGTACATTGAAGTTTACTTTGAGTGAAAGGTCAGCAGCCAGTCTGAATACTTCCTCATCATCACCTATAAAAAGTCCTCTTACCACCAAACTTCCTATATTATCACGACCGATTACGGTATGTACATATACAACCGGTAGATGGCTGGTGAAATTATGAGAGGCATAGTTTAGCAGAGTCCTCACCGGACTATCAGCTTTTCCCATAATGCGTTCCATTCCACAAACAGCTCCAATGAAATGGCTCTTATTAATACCTTCAGGTCCTCCTGTACCCACAAACAGGTTTTTGTTATAATTTGCCATTCCTGTAACTTCATGAGGTACAACTTGTCCAATTGACAGTATAAGATCATGTCCTCCATTGAAAATTAGTCTGTTAAGCTGAGCGGGCCAGGAATAGTTCAATGCACCTGCAGTAATATCAGATACGAATTCTCCGGGTACGGTACCAACTGTTACGACGTCCTTTCTCCAGTCATGTACACGAAAAAGTGACTTCGGAACTTCTTTAAACATTTTGTCAATCTGATTGTCAGTCATGGGAGAGTGGGTACCAAGGGCAGGAAGGACGTCTTTCAGACTTTCCCTGTAATACCGGTAAATATAAGATGTAAGTTCGCCGGCTCTTGAGTGAAATCGTGTGCAATCGGGAGGAACCACCAGGACCTTCTTTCTGACTCCAAGTTTTTCAAGAGCAGAATATATTCCTGGCTCAAGATCTTTTGAGTCAAGAACCGTATTCTCTGAACCGGATTTGTAATATATCATAATTATATTTCTTTTTTATTTTGGCCATCCCACGCCTCGCGCCTCACGCCTTTCAGCCTCCGTAGCTTCAGCGAAGGAGGCTCACACCTGCTTCCAGTGCGGATGCTCAGGGAGATAAGTCTCAAACTCCTTAATCAGTTCCTCTTCATAAGCGCCTTTATAGTTATCGGCAAAGAACCGGTCCAGTCCTTCTTCATAAAGCTTTTTCCACGATTCTTCCTCTTTTCCCGGATTAACCGGGAAGAAGAGTACACCATTAGATTTGGCAGCTTTAAGATCACCATTAGCATCCCCAACCATAAGGATTTTATCATCAGGATATTTACCTTTTGCTGCATATTTCAGATGTTCTGCTTTGGTTCCATGTTCCTGCCCGGCTATCATCCTGAGAAAATGGTCGATTCTGTTCTCTTCCCATTCTCGCTTCAATGCTTCAAACGGTGTTTGTGAAACGACCATGACATCAGCATTTGATTTTATTTTCCCGAGACATTCTTTTACAAAAGGAAAGGGAGTTATTCCAAATACCATCTTTTCTATATCCTCATTAACTTTCAGTGACCATTCCAGAGTCTGTGTAATGAAAGGATCGTTAACCTCGGCTGCGTACTTTTTCAACGCCGGGTTCCCGAGCTTTGTTTCTTTCTTTGTCCATTCTATAAGTGGGTCAGCAGATGGTACAGAAAAATTTCTGGCTTTTATTTCGGGACGGGCTGCCAGAAGTCTTAGGGTCTCATTTACTGCAAGGAAGCGATTGCATCCCCTGTTTGTTGAATATAGATTCACAAATTCCCAGGTCTCCCTGGCATACTTCGAAACAGACTGCATTCTGAAGTACTTTATGAAGTTTGGACAGAAACACTCTTTCTGTTTTATCTCCATAGTATCAAAAGCACAACCATCGGAATCAATTCCAATAAAAAACTCTTTCTCCGGCTTAATGGCAAGTAATTGTTCTTGTGGGCTCATATTATTTAGTTACCTTTTTCATACGCTTCAAGCTGATAGCCCGGCAATTTTTTATCAACAAACTTCTTTTGCAATCTTGCAAATCTCTGCCTCCCGTTTATCATTGGTACTGATGGCCAGTCTTCACCAATCAGTGGTCTGGCATATGCAAGAAAATCATCTGTTACATCGCAACGACTTTTGGCAATCCATTGTTCAGGAAATGTTCTTTCTGAAAGGGCCACGTTCTCAAGCGGAACTTTATCGTACCTTACATTATATATAAAACCCGGCTCTCTCAGAATTGTTGCCATCCAGCCATTTCCTTCATTTATAGCTATCTCAACAGCTTTCTGTCCAACCTTATATGCTTCGTCGAGGTCGACTATAGAAGCGTATGAAGTAGTATCCCGCTGATCAGTCCCCATAACCTGGCCCCTGGCAGCACCTTTGGCTTTTAAGCCTTTGCTGTTAAGATAATTAACAACAGTCTGAAAGACAGAATTCTGACTCGATCCGAATGATATGTGACCAAAAGCATCTTTTATCTCGCCGATACTACCAACATCAAATCCCTCGCTTACGACAACAATACATCTTCCATCTTTTTTCAGTTGATCATTGACATTATCAGCAAGATTATCGATCGATACTTTTGATTCTGCCATATAAATCTGCAGTGGCATATTTCTTCCCGGATCGGCTAGTCTTGAAGCAGCAGGAATATATCCTATTTTCCTTCCCATTGCCTGAATAACCAGGACGGGATCAGCAGGAGCGGAGCCCATATTCTCTTCATTGGCATTCTGGATAATATGCGACCAGTACCTTGCAACACTTCCGTATCCGGGTGTGTGATCTATGAGTTTGAATTCATTATCCCCAAGGTCATTATCTATCGTTTTTGGCACTCCTACAGCAATCAGGTCAAGATCTTCAGCTTTTGCCATTTCACTGACTTTGAAAGCAGTATGCTGTGAATCATTGCCACCTATATAGAAGAAGTATCCGATATTATGAGCCTTAAATACATCAATTATCCTCGCGAAATCTCTTTGCTGGCTATCTTTTAATTTATAGCGACAGGTACCAATACTTCCGGCAGCAGGAGTGTTTCTTAAAAGTGCAACCTCCTCTTCACTCTGAACTGACAGATCAAGAAGCTCCTCATTCAGAACTCCCTCAATGCCATGCCATCCTCCGTATACTTTCCCAAATTTATCAGGGAACATCCTGCATGTCTCGATAATCCCCCGCAATGAACTGTTTATTACCGGAGAAGGGCCGCCTGACTGGGCCACTATTACGTTTCTCGCAATTGTCATTTTGATTAAGTATTGTTTCTTGTTATTACTTTGTTATGTTACTTGTTGCTAGTTGCTTGTTACTAGTTGCTAGTTGCTCCTTACTCCATTACCGTGTACTTAAATCCAACAAACAGAGCCAGTAACCAGCAACCAGCATTGTTTACACCCCGCTATACGCACTAAACCCCCCGTCAACCGGAATGACCACACCTGTTACAAACTTTGACAAGTCAGAAGCCAGGTAGATAAGTGTTCCTGTCAATTCTTCAGGTACACAATAGCGTTCCATTGGTGTCGCGTCGATTATTTTCTTTCCCCTGGGCGTAAAGGCTCCGGTTTTTTCATCAATTAAGAGGAACCTGTTTTGATTTGTAAGAAGAAATCCGGGAGCTATTGCATTCACCCTTACACCTGTTTTTGAAAAATGAACCGCAAGCCAGAGCGTGAAATTATTAACAGCTGCTTTTGCTGCAGAATAAGCAGGAATTCTGGTCAAAGGCCTGAAAGAATTCATTGAAGAAATGTTAATTATTACTCCTGATTTTTTTCTAACCATGTCAGTCGCAAAAACCATTGACGGGATTAGTGTGCCCTTAAAGTTAAGGTCAAATACCTTTTCAAAACCTTCGATCTGAAGTCCGAAAAATGTATCTTCAGGGTCTTCCTCTTCAGTGCCCTCTATTTTTTCAACTTTGGTTGTAGCGGCAGGGGAGTTTCCCCCGGCCCCGTTTATCAATATGTCTACCGATCCGAATTCCTTATGAATATCTTTCTTTGCTGCCTCAAGTGAGGATTTATCGAGAACATTGGCCGTAACTCCAATGGCTGGTGTTCTAATCTCTTTTTCAATCCGGTCAGCAACTTCTGTTGCAGCATCTTTATTGATGTCGAGGATAACTGTTCTGACCCCGTACGTGGCAAGCGATCTGGCCATGGTTGCGCAGATAATGCCTCCACCCCCTGTTATAACTGCAACTTTATCTTTTAAGTTTAAATCGTTCATATATAATGTATTAATAATAAAATATGATGCCTCTTCTTTTTTACCTCTCCCTAAATCCCTCCCCCAAGAGGGAGGGACTTAATATGCTTCTCATTCTTATACCCTCTTCTCTCCAGGCAGAAGGTGGCAGGGAGATGAGGAATTAGTCTGAGGCTTAAAAGTTAAAATACTCCTTGGCATTTCCATATGATATTCCCTCAATTAAAGGTTTCAGAAGTTCTTCTTCATCAGGAATGAGCCCTTTTTCAACTTCGCTTCCCACAAAATTGCAAACAATGCGTCTGAAGTATTCGTGGCGTGGGTATGAAAGGAAACTTCGTGAATCAGTGACCATTCCTATAAACCTGCTTAATAATCCGAGCGCTTCGAGATCCTTCAAATGTTTTTCAATACCACTTTTCTGATCGAGGAACCACCAGGCTGCTCCATATTGTACTTTCGCTGGTGATGAACCATCATTAAAATTACCTGCCATGGTTATCATCATCTCATTATCTGCAGGATTTAAATTATATAGTATCGTTTTAGTAAGCTGCTCTTTATTATCAAGTTCACTGAGAAACTTCGATATTTTAAGCGGATCTTGTGCAATTCCGATTGAATCCCAGCCTGTATCCGGTCCCATCTCTCTGAACATCCTTGCATTGTTATTTCGCATTGCGCCAACATGAAACTGCTGACTCCAGCCTCTTTTATGGTTCATTCTGCAGAGTTCCAGCATCACAGCTGTTTTATACTTCTCAACTTCTTCGTCCGAAATAATCTCCCCTTCAAGCAGATTCTTAAAAATTCTGTCAACTTCGCGGGAAGTAAACTTTGCAAAATAAAAGCGATCAATACCGTGATCAGATAACCTGCATCCCGTCTCATGAAAGAACTTGTGTCTTTTATCCAATGCCTCAAGAAGCTCATCAAATTTATTGATCTCTGCTCCATTCACCATTTCCAGTTTCCGGATGTATGACTTGAATATTTCAGGTTCTTCAGTTTTAATGACATTGTCGGGCCGGAAAGTTGGCAGAACTTTAATCTCAAAGGAGCCTTTCAGTTTCTGATGATATTCAAGATTATCGGCAGGATCATCAGTTGTACAAATGATCTTCACATTCATTTTCCGTATTATAGATCTGGTACTTAATTCTTTTGACTGAAGCAGGGCTGAAGCTTTTTCATAAATCCTGGCAGATGTCAGGGGAGAAAGAAGTTCATTTATATCGAAATATCTGGCAAGTTCGAGATGTGTCCAATGATAAAGCGGATTTCCTATAGTTGCAGGAACCGTTTCAGCCCATTTTCTAAATTTTTCTATATCTGAAGCACTACCTGTGATATATTTTTCGTTCACTCCATTTGTCCTCATGGCCCGCCATTTATAATGATCGCCTTCCAGCCAGGCCAGGGTAAGATTGGTGAACTGATGATCCCCGTATATAAGGGCAGGTGCAAGATGACAGTGGAAATCTATAATGGGCTGATATTCAGAATATTTATGATATAATATTTCAGCTGTTTTATTACTCAAAAGAAAATTCTCATGAATAAATGACTTCATATCTTTAAAAGAGATTATAAAATTATCTAAATTTGAACATTGATGTTTCGTTAACGATCACGAAATTATGAATTACAAATCAATTAATCAAGAAATAAAGAAAGATAAAAGTTAAAAGTAAAGAAAGTTGCTGGTTGCTGGTTACTGGTTGCTGGTTACTGGTTACTGGTTACTAGTTAGTTACTAGTCTTGAGCAACAACCAACAAGCAACCCGCCCCGTGAAATAGCGCAAAGCCACGCTTAAGCCTTATTTCACGGGGCAAGCAACAAGCAACAAGCAACTAGCAACTGGTCGCTCCTAAGTAATATTTAATAATGAATGTATTTCACTAATCCGATAAAATCTCGATATATGAGAACCAATAAACAAATGTTGACATCTATACTATTACTATGCACTTTTTCAGTTTTTTCGCAGGAGCAAACGACATCTTTCAGATCTGATTTAACTAAAACCAATATTAAAACAGTTCTAAAAGCCGTTGCAGACTGGCAGATCAGAACTCCTCTCACGCATGAACTTGCTGACTGGACAAACGGGGCGCTTTATGCCGGAATGGTTGAATGGGCAGGTATTGCTGGTGATAATTCGTACTATGAATGGCTGAAAGGGATTTCGGAGAAAACAGGCTGGTCATATATGGCCAGAGAGAATCCTCTCGGAAGATATCATGCCGATGATTATTGTGTGGGTCAGACTTATATTGAACTATATCGTAAATATAAGGAAAAGAGGATGATCGAACCGATGAAGGCTTATCTGGATCAGATAATTAAGAACCCTGCAACAGGCGATCTTAAATTTGAAAATTCAGATAATTACTGGTCTACTCAGCGATGGTCATGGTGCGATGCTCTTTTCATGGGTCCTACAGTATGGGCGAAGATGGCCAATGTTACAGGCAGGAAGAAGTACCTTGACTTTATGTACAAGGAATATAAGGCGACAACCGATTACCTTTACGATAAAGGTGAGAACCTCTATTTCAGGGATTCGAATTATTTTACACGAAAAGAGGCAAACGGGGCAAAAGTATTCTGGGGACGTGGTAATGGATGGGTGTTTGCCGGTCTGCCAATTATTATTAAAGAGCTTCCTGCAAAATATGAGCACAAGGATTTTTTTGTCACTATTTTTAAGCAAATGGCTGCAAAACTTCTTGCGTTACAATCATCTGACGGATTCTGGCATGCAAGTCTTCTGGATCCTGCAAGCTATCCAAATCCGGAAATGAGCGCAACAGCCTTTTTTGTTTATGGTATGGCCTGGGGTGTAAATAATGGTTATCTTGACAGAACAACTTATCTTCCGGCAATAGAAAAGGGATGGAAATCAATGGTTGGGTCAGTATGGCCCGACGGGAAGGTAGGATTTATACAGCCTATCGGAGCCGATCCCAAAAATGTCACCAGGGAAATGACTGAAGTTTATGGTGTCGGCGGATTTTTAATGGCAGGTACGGAGATAATCAGGTTGATTGAGAAAGGAATTCTATGAAAAAGGCAAAAAGAGAAAGTTGAAAGGCGAAAGTTGAAGATAAAAGACAAAAGTAAAAAGTTAAAAAATATTTAACCACAAAGTTTCACGAAGTAAAAATCTAAGTAACACTAAGGAGAAAAAACAGATCAATAAAATTTTAAATTTCAAATGAGTATAACAAATGAAAAAATACATTATTGCTTTTACGGTCACATTCTATTTTGTTTTAACCGGGGCCGTGGTTTTTTGTCAGGGATTTCTAAGGGCAGAAGGAAAACAGATAGTAAATGAAAAAGGAGAAAACGTTCTGCTCAGGGGAATTGGTCTTGGCGGCTGGATGCTTC
>JBEKDR010000031.1:0-37198 GCA_050014255.1 Bacteroidales bacterium
TTAAAAAATACCCTGTCATTCCGAATGCAGTCACGCTTGGCGTGACGAAATGAGGAATCTCTGGTAGGGAGAACCCGAATATAAGTATTTAACAAAACTGTATTAATATGCATGATTCCCGATACTTATAAAACAATATATATAAATATTCTTATTAAAGAAAATCAATTAAACTTTTTCTTAACAATTCCAATGCTTTGCTAATTCGTACTTCAATAGTTCTTACTGAAACATTCAGTTTGTTTGCAATCTCCTGGTATTTAAGCCCTTCAAACCTATTCATTTCAAAAGCTTCCTTAAATTTTTCAGGCAGATTTTCTACCGCCTTTTCAATTATTCCTTCCATTTCAGATCTGAGAACATAATTGTCTGTATCATATTCATAAAGAGGTGAATTGTCAATAATATAAGTACTGCTATTACTGACGATTCTTCTGTGTCGGTGCCAGTCAATACACTTGTTTTGAATTGTTTTTAATAGAATTGATTTCAAAGAAACAGTTACAATTAATTTTTCATGATCCTCCCAGAGTTTGACAAAAGTATCCTGGACTATATCTTCGGCACTTGATAGCTCGCGCGTAAAACTGTAGGCAAAGAAAACCAGGTCCTTATAATACGCTGAAAAAATATCAGAAAATGAATCAGGATCTCCAGACTTAAGTTTTTCAATTAATAACAGTTCAAATATGAGATTCTTCTTAATCACAATTTCTAAAAGTTTGAAACAAATTTACTTATTCCTTTCCCCTTCACAAATTTAATATTTCAAACAGTTGATAAACTTGATGTTATGTTTCATTTATAGCATTCAGGTATCAAAAATACCTTTTTAATATTGAGACATCTTAATTATTTTCAGGTTTAATAACGTATTAATAGTATCCGTTTTTTAAAAGAAGAATTACTTCCTAGGATTATCCCAAAAATGTTGTATCATGGTTAAGTCTAACTAAATACGATAAAAGTAACATTACAGATATAAAATTTGACGGATATCCGGTCTTCAGGCAGATTATAAATTTAGGAAACAAAGCAGATATGAAGGTATTGATAAACCAGACATATCATTGGTTAATATTATAAAGTGTTTAAGAACAAATCACAGTCGTCAACCATATCATTTATCACTAAATCCTGATATTCCTGAATAGATCTCATGTTGATTTTTTAGAGTCAATATAGTCAATATAGTCTTTAAGATGAAAGATCCTTTCAGTAACCGGGGTCTTTGTCGGATTAAAAATATTCAAGTGGCATTAGACCCCCCCTGAAGGAATTCTGTTATGGGAGTTAAGGCCCCCTGGCCGCTCCGCGGCCATCCCCCTAAAGGGGGACTAATTTCTGTATGCATCGTAATTTATCTTAATTCCGCAATTTAGCCCCCCTTTAGGGGGGATGGGGGGCAAAAAACGTTAATAATTTTTGCCCCGGATGCAACAGAATATTTTTTTTTCTGTCTTTATCTCAATGAGAGATTAAAAACCTAATAAAAAGAAGTATGAAAAGCCTTAGATCTTTAACATTTGCAATTATCATTTTTGGTATCACCTCATGCATCAATGGCCAGTTCTGGAAAACTGTCGAGGGAAACAGAAAGGTGGTCACAAGAGAAAGAAAAACAGATTCTTTCACCGGTGTAAAAGTAAGTTCAGGAATTGACGTTTATCTGAAACAGGGTAATAATGAGGCTGTCTCAGTAGAAGCAGATGAAAATCTGCAGGATTATATTCTCACGGAAGTAAGAGGCGGAGTGCTTAATGTTTATAGCGAATACAGTATACGTGATGCAGAAAGGAAAAGGGTCTATGTCACTATGAAAGAGGTGAATTCAGTAAAGACAACAAGCGCAGGCGATGTTTACGGGGAGTCCCCGATAAACAGCGACAGACTCGACTTATCTGCAAGCAGCGCAGGAGATATCAAACTTGAGGTAAAAGCAAATAAAATAGATATCGATATCAGCAGTTCAGGTGATATCACCCTTACAGGTGAAACTGACTTCCTGAGAGCCGATCTGAGCAGTGCAGGCGATCTTAAAGCCTATGATCTGAAAACCAGGGAAGCAGATATTTCTGTTTCAAGCGCAGGCGATGCTGATGTCAATGTGTCTGAAAAGCTTACAGCAAGAGCTTCCAGTGCCGGGGATATCAATTACAAAGGTGATCCTAAATATGTCGATTCTCACTCTTCCAGTGCAGGCGGTGTTCATAAAAGATAATTTTCAGTCAATATATATTCCCCCCGTTTATTAAAGCCGTTGGATAAATTCCGACGGCTTTTTTATTAACTTTGCAAGTTTATTATAGGAAAATGAAAAATGTTTTATCTGCTAACCTTTTGACCCCCATCCCAACCTTCCCCCAGGGGAAGGAGTCATTTCCCCCTTGGGGGAAACTTGAAAGGGGGTAACTCGCTTACTAAAAATAATTATTTGCATTGAAAAATTTTAAATAAAATGATGGAAAATTTAAGTGTAAATCTGAGACATACTGCAGCCTTTGTCTCCTTTGAAGAAATTATTGCCCATGCCCAACAATCTATACGACATATTGATAGCCTGAATGCAGGTACGGGTCCCGGAAATAATTTTCTCGGGTGGCTTTCCCTTCCTGATGATATCCTTCCCCAGCTTGATAAAATAGAAAAAACTGCCAGATATCTGCAATCAATCTCCGATACTACTGTAGTTATCGGCATCGGTGGCTCTTATCTCGGAGCAAGAGCAGTGATCGAAGGAATTTCTCATTCCTTTTCACAATTTTTAAAAACAAAACACCATGATGTGATTTTTGCCGGTCAGAATATATGCGAGGATTACATGGCTGACCTCCTGGAGATACTTGATGAACGCAATTATTCAATTGCTGTAATATCAAAATCAGGCGTCACAACGGAACCTGCCATTGCATTCCGTATAATCAGGAATCATCTTGAGAAAAAAATCGGGAAACCGGCAGCAGCTAAAAAGATAATTGCCATAACAGATGCGAAAAAAGGAGCACTCAGACCACTTGCTGTACTAAATGGTTATGAAACATTTATTATTCCCGATAATATTGGTGGCCGGTACTCTGTATTGACTCCTGTTGGTCTCCTTCCGATAGCATTAAGTGGTATTGATATAAGAACTCTGGTAAAAGGGGCGAAATCAATGGAGGAAATGACAAGAAATAATAAAAATGCAACAACGAATCCGTCACTTCTATATGCTTCTGCCAGAAATCTTATACTCCAGAGTGGCAGACCAATAGAGATCCAGGTTGGATTCACACCAAAATTACATTACTTTTCGGAATGGTGGAAACAATTATACGGGGAAAGCGAAGGAAAAGAGGGGAAAGGTATTTTCCCGGCCTCAGTAGATATGACAACCGACCTGCATTCATTGGGCCAGTATATTCAGGATGGACAGAGAATTCTTTTTGAAACTTTTATCTCAGTTAAAAATCCTGAAAAAAAAGTTACAATACCTTTGGAAAAGGATGATTCTGATCAGCTTAATTATCTTGCAGGGCAAAGGCTATCGGAAGTTAATCAGAATGCCGAAGCAGCAACAATGCTTGCCCATTACGACGGGAAAGTACCTATAATCACGGTTAACATTCCGTCATTAGACGAATATTACATGGGGCAGCTTATTTACTTCTTTGAAATGGCCTGCGCGATAAGCGGATATATTCTTGATGTCAATCCCTTTGACCAGCCGGGTGTCGAAGCATATAAAAAGAACATGTTTGCGCTTCTTAATAAACCAGGTTTCGAAGAGGCCGGAAAAAAACTTAAGGAAAGATTATAGGAATAAGGAATTCATAATGATCTTATATGATTTATACTTGTACTTCGAGTGCCTTTGTGAAAAACCTTAGGGTTCCTTTGTGGTAAAAAATAATTCATAATTAAAAAACTATACTTCATAATTAACCTCAATTCAACTGACATGAAAAAGCTAAAAATTCCCTCTAATCTCTCTATCGTTTTAGTAATCGTACTGTTTTTCAGCAGTTGTAAAAACTGGAGTGAATCCGGAACAGGATCACTCAGGATCGTGACCAATAAGGCAGGACAGACTCTTGGGTATGATACAACCTCAGGTGTTAAATTATTAACAGTCAGTGGTTTTGCTTTTAAGGACCTGAATAAAAACGGAAAACTTGACAAATATGAGGATTGGCGTCTCAGCGCCGAGGAACGGGCAAAAGATCTGGCATCAAAAATGACTATTGAGCAGATTGCAGGATTGATGCTTTACAGTGCCCATCAGGCAATTCCTTCAGGAGATACACGATTTGGAGCAAGCACTTATAATGGTAAACCTTTCCCGGAGAGTGGAGCAAAAGCATACGATCTCAGCGACCAGCAGATAAAATTCCTCACCAAAGATAACCTCAGGCATGTTCTGGTTACTTCAGTGGAAAGTCCTGAAGTTGCTGCTAAATGGAACAACAAAGTACAGGCACTTTGCGAAGGCATAGGCTTAGGTATTCCTGCCAACAACAGCTCTGATCCAAGGCACCGTTCTACCTCTGAGGCAGAATACAATGTTGGTTCTGCAGGACAACTATCTATGTGGCCGGGTTCACTCGGAATGGCCGCCACCTTTGATCCGGCTGTTGTAAAACAATTCGGACAGATTGCTGCAAAAGAATATCGTGCATTAGGTATTACAACAGCACTTTCACCCCAGATTGATCTCGCTACTGAACCACGGTGGGCAAGAGTCAATGGGACGTTTGGCGAAAATCCGCAACTTACTGCCGACATGGCCCGCGCTTACGTTGATGGCTTTCAGACATCTTCAGGTAACAAGGTTATTGCAGGTGGCTGGGGTTATACGAGCGTAAATACAATGATAAAACATTGGCCTGGCGGTGGTCCCGAAGAAGGAGGACGAGATGCTCACTTTGCTTTCGGGAAATACGCTGTCTATCCTGGTAATAACCTTGCTGATCATCTTATTCCGTTTACAGAGGGTGCTCTTAAACTTGAAGGTGAAACAAAAATGGCTTCAGCAGTAATGCCTTATTATACAATTTCTTATGGCATAGATAAGCAAAACAATGAAAATGTAGGTAACAGCTACAATAAATATATCATAAATGACCTGTTGCGGGGTAAATATTCATTTGATGGAGTCGTTTGTACAGATTGGGGAGTAACTTCCGATGAAAAAGCAGTTGACGGATTCGGTACAACCTGCTGGGGTGCTGAAAAGCTTACAATTGCAGAAAGACATTATAAAATCATAATGGCAGGTGTTGACCAGTTTGGCGGCAATAATGATGCCGGACCGGTAATAGAAGCATACCAGATGGGAGTTAAAGAACATGGAGAGAATTTTATGAGAGCCCGCATGGAGCAATCTGCAGTTCGTCTTTTGAAGAATATCTTCCGCGTAGGGCTTTTCGAGAATCCTTATCTCAATATTGAAGATTCAAAAAAGATTGTAGGAAATGAGGAATTCATGAAAGCCGGGTACGAAGCCCAGCTGAAATCAATTATCATGCTGAAGAATAAGAACAAAGTGCTTCCGGTTGCAAAACAGAAAACAGTATATATTCCGAAAAGAACTACTGCTGCAGGGAGAGACTTCTTTGGAGGTCCAATTCCGGAATCAATAAATTATCCTGTTAATCTCAACCTGGTAAAGAAATACTTCAAGGTTACTGATAATCCTGTTGAAGCAGATTTTGCTCTTGTCATTATCAGGAGCCCTAATTCAGGCAGCGGCTACGACGCTGATGATGTGAAGAAAGGCGGAAACGGATATGTCCCTATAAGCCTGCAATATGGCCCATATAAAGCTTTGTACGCACGCGATCCGAGCATGGCCGGCGGAGACCCGTTTGAGAAATTTACAAACAGGACCTATAAGGGTAAAACAGTTACAGCTTCCAATGCCGGAGATCTGAAAATGGTTCTGGATACTAAAAAAGCCATGAAAACCAAACCGGTCATTGTATCAATCGTAATGTCAAAACCCATGGTATTCAGTGAATTCGAAAAAGATGCAGACGCCATAATTGTCAACTTTGACGTGCAGGATCAGGCTATCCTTGATATTATTACGGGCTTATCGGAGCCTTCAGGCTTACTTCCAATGCAGATGCCTGTCGACATGAAAACTGTGGAAACTCAGAAAGAGGATGTGCCATTTGATATGATATGCCATGTCGACTCGGAAGGAAACAGCTATGATTTCGGATTCGGTATGAACTGGAATGGCGTAATTAAAGATGCAAGGCTAGAGAAATATAAAAAAGTTGTGAAATAAAATTTGTTGAACAGATTCTACTGAAATAATTCTAAATATGCCTATGGGGATTCCTCATTTCGTCCCGATAAATCGGGACTTCATTCGGAATGACAGTTAATTTTTTGGACAGGAAGGATAGGTGAGAACGGGCGACGCCCGTTCTCACCTATCCTTCCATTATGACTCTATAAAACTCTGTCATTCCGAGCGTTAGCGAGGAATCTCCCTCTCAACTATTTAAAGTATATTTTTTCACAAATTCATCGATAATCTGAGAAAGATTCGGATCGCCAATCTCCTGGAGATCGTAATAAACCCTTGTATTTGGCTTCTTTATTTTGATAATCCTGTTCAGATCAATTGGTGTGGCTATAATTACGCTGTCGCAATCAGTATTGTTGATAGTTGTTTCAAGGTCTTTTAGTTGTTGATCACCATAACCCATAGCAGGAAGAAGTGTTCCGATATTGGGATATAATTTGAATGTCTCGCTCAGTTTGCCAACAGTATAGGGACGCGGATCAACCAGTTCTGCAGCTCCGAATTTTCGGGCTGCAACAACTCCTGCACCAATCTTCATCTCCCCATGTGTAAGAGTAGGGCCATCTTCAACGACAAGCACTCTTTTCCCTCTGATCAGAGAGGAGTTGTCGACTTTAATCGGGGAAGCTCCATCAACAACAATTGCTTTCGGATTAACCTTATCAATGCTCTCCCTGACGATCTGTATTGCTTCAGGAGCAGCACTATCCATTTTATTTATTACAACAACATCGGCAATACGGAGAGTGACTTCACCAGGGTAATACTTAAGTTCGTGGCCTGCCCGATGAGGATCTGTAACCGTTATCATAAGGTCGGGTTTGTAGAATGGAAAATCATTATTTCCTCCGTCCCAGAGAACTACATCACAGCCTGCAGGATCGTTTTCAGCTGCCCTCAGAATTGCTTCGTAGTCTACCCCGGCATAAATGACGTTACCTCTGACTACATGTGGTTCATACTCTTCCATTTCCTCTATGGTACATTTATGTTTCTCAAGGTCTTTAACCACAGCAAATCGCTGAACTTTCTGCGCATTAAGATCACCGTAGGGCATCGGATGACGAATTGCAACCACTTTTAATTCTTTTTCCATAAGGAGCTCTATAACCTTTCTGGATGTCTGACTCTTGCCGCATCCCGTACGGATAGCTCCAACTGCAATAAGAGGTTTTGTGCTTTTTACCATGGTATCAGAAGGTCCGAGCAACACAAAGTTGGCACCTGCAGCGTTCACTATTGCGCTCACAGACATCACTTTCTGATAGGTGACATCGCTGTAAGAGAATACACAATCATTGACATTATATTTCTTTATAAGATCAGGAAGGTTTTGTTCGGAAAAAATCGGGATCCCTTCAGGATATAATTTGCCGGCCAGCTCTTTGGGATATTTTCTCCCGTCAATATCGGGAATCTGAGCCGCGGTAAATGCAACAACATTATAATATTCATTATCTCTGTAGCAGGTGTTGAAATTATGGAAATCGCGACCTGCCGCACCAATTATGATGACATTTTTCTTAGTCATAAATCCTCCTTAGTTTATTAGAAATTTAAATAGCGGAAATGAAATTTTCATTTTAAAATGAACCAACAAATGTATAATTTGCATACCGAAATTCCGAGCATTTCAGGGTATTTTTTAAAATGCCGTTTCTATGCTTTAATTTCCTGAATTATAATCTGTTAATGCTATTCCGGGTGTATTCTGAAAACATGTTAAAGAAAATGTTTTCAATAAGAGAAGGTATATGGCAAATTCTTTGTACTATTATGTCATGTTATGAATGTGCTGGCTCACATATATCTTTCAGGTGATTCTGATAAAATTATCATTGGCAATTACATAGGTGATTACGTAAAAGGACGCGATTACCTAAAGTATCCCGATCTCATCAGAAAAGGTATCATATTGCACCGGCACATTGATGGATTCACCGACCGGCATCCTGTTGTTCACAGGAGCAAGATATTTTTTACCAGAAAATACCATAAATATTCAGGTGTAATTACCGATATAATCTATGATCATTTTCTTACAAAGGAATGGGATTTTTTTTCAAGAAGACCGCTCGAGAGCGTCACTTATAATTTTTACAGGGCACTCGTGAATAACTACGAAATTATGCCGGAAAATGTAAGGGAAATGATGCCTTTCTTTATAATAAACAACTGGATAGAATCGTATCAGACTTTAAGCGGCATCCGTCATGTTTTAAACACGCTGAGCAAGCGCTCTACCCTGCCGAATGAAACCAGGTTTGCAATGCGTGCTCTTAAAAAGAATTATTATTCTCTCCAGGATGATTTTATGGAGTTTTTTCCTCAACTAATCGATTACGTTGAAAAAGATTTTGGTATTGAAATCTCACACGGAATAACGATACCATTCTGATCATATCAGATACTCGGAGCGGCTTGCATCAAGTCTCAGGAATATAAATAAAAGAATAGTAAACCCCCATAAGGAGCTGCCTCCGTAGCTTAAAAACGGTAAGGGTATGCCAATAACAGGAACAAGGCCTATAGCCATTCCGATGTTCAAAAAGATATGAGTAAAAAGGATTGAAACAACACAATATCCATATATCCTTGCAAAGTCTGATCGCTGTCGTTCGGCCAATGAGATCAGTCTGAGAAGGAGGAACAAATAGATTCCTATTACAATTCCGGAGCCTAAGAAACCCCATTCTTCTCCAACTGTACAGAAAATAAAATCCGAGCTTTGCTTGGGAACAAACTTGAATTTTGTCTGGGTCCCCTGTAAAAAACCTTTCCCGGAAAATCCGCCTGAACCAATTGAAATTATTGACTGGTTGACATTGTACCCTGTTCCGTGAAAATCTGTTTTAAATCCGAGCAAGATGTCAATTCGCTCTTTCTGATGAGGTTTCAGAAAATCATTAAAAACATAATCGACTGAATTAACATATGCGATACTTCCAATCAGGAAGAGATAAATTATTAAAACAGACATTGCTCTCTTATTATAAATATAAAAAGCAAAAGCTGCACCGGAAAGAATGACGGATATAAATAAAACCAACTCATCACCAATGGATTTAATAACATAATGGTCAAGCAAATATACTATTATCCCAATAAGAAGGAAAATCAAGGTTCCGAAAAGAGTCAATTTCCATTTCCGAGTTGTAAACCATACAAGAATAATTGCTATAATTACTAATGAAATTGAAACAGAGAGATTGTTTGTAAGAAGGGTAAGAAAAAATAAAACTACAATCAATAATCCTGATATAAATATATATGGGCTCATCCCTTCCCTGAAGAGAACTAAAAACAGGGAGAAATAAACAATTGCTGAACCCATATCGGGCTGAAGCAAGGTAAGCATTGCCGGAAATATAATTATTGCAGATGCCAGCACTATAACTGATAACCGTGTGAGATCCTGTCTCCTGGTATTTAAATAACTAGCAAGCGCGAGGGCAGTTCCAAACTTTGCCAGTTCCGACGGTTGAAGACTGATTCCTCCAAATTCAAACCACGATTTTGCACCGTTTATTTCCTTCCCGAATATGACCACCAGAATCAGAAGCAGCATACAGGTCCCATAAATAAACCAGGAAAAGAAGAAATAAAACCGGTTATCGATAATTACTAAAAAAACAGCAAGAACCAGCCCGGCAACTATCCAGATAAACTGTTTTCCATACCGTTGTGAAAAGTCCAGTATTCCAGTGTGCTCTTCATTGAAAACTGCAGCGTAAATATTGATCCACCCCATTATAATCAGAAGTAAAAACAGGATTATGGCAGTCTTGTCAATCCCGGTCCATATATTAACGGTCCGTTTCACTATTGCATGAGATTTAGATTAAGCATGCTTTGTTCCCGTGCTTTATTGGTGACTTCACCTTTGAGGTATTTTTCAATCATCAGGCTGGCGATTGGAGCAGCATAAGTAGCACCAAATCCAGCATTTTCCACATAAACAGCAATTGCAATTTTCGGATTCTCTTTAGGTGCAAATGCAATAAAAACCGAATGGTTTTTGCCATGAGGGTTTTGTGCTGTACCAGTTTTACCGCAAACAATAATATCATTCAATGCAGCTATGGTAGCTGTTCCTCCGCTATTCACAGCGGCCTCCATCCCAAGTACTATGCTTTCAAAATTTGTCGAATCGATACTTATTTGATGCTTTGTGATGAAACGTTCGTCGATAGCATGATCAGTACCAACTGATTTTACAATATGAGGAGTATAATAATAACCACGGTTCGCTATTGCTGCAGTCATATTAGCCATCTGAAGCGGAGTTGTTTCAACTTCACCCTGACCAATTGCCATTGAGATGACAGTTAGCGCTTTCCATTTGTTTTTGCCATAGTATTTATCAAAATAATCAGTCGATGGAATAAATCCTGTGAGTTCATTTACAAAATCAGTTCCCAGCTTGTTGCCGAATCCAAATTCATTGAGATAGCTTTTCCATTTATCATAAGCGTCAGCGATAGTATTATAGTCTGGATTTTCCAGAACTCTTCTGTATGTCTGACAAAAATATGCATTACATGAATTTCCAATGGCTCCTACAAGATTAAGCGGAGATGGATGTGAATGGCATTCAACAAACTTATTTCCTGCCCTGAAACCATTATGACATTCAAAAAGTGTTGCCGGAGTGATTACCCTTTCCTGTAATCCTATCAATCCGTTAATGGGTTTAAAAGTGGAGCCCGGAGGATAAAAAGCCATCAATGCCCTGTTGAACAAAGGTTTTAATGTATCTACTGACAGACTTGCAAAATTGTCCGATCTTACCCTTCCGACAAGCAATGCCGGATCAAAATTCGGTGAGGAGACCAGAGTCAGTACCTCACCGGTTTTGGGCTCTATGGCAACAATACTGCCTCTTTTGTTCTTCATAAGAAGTTCTCCGTATTCCTGCAGGTCGAGGTCGAGGCCGGAAACAATATCGGATCCCTGAACGGCAACTGTATCCATTTTCCCGTTTGCATAGGAACCTTTTATCCGGCTGAAAACATCTACCAGAAATATTTTTACACCGCGTCTCCCACGCAGATCTTTTTCGTAGGCTTCTTCAATCCCGCTCTTACCAATATAATCTCCCGGTTTATAGTAAGGATTCTTTGTTATTACTCCTTCATCGACCTCACTTACATATCCAAGAATATGAGCAGCAACAGGTTTTGAATATTTCCGAAGTGTACGTGGCTGAACATAGAAGCCCGGATACATAAACATCTTTTCCTGAAGCCTGGCATATGTCTCATTAGAAACCTGTTTCAGAAATACAGAAGGAGCCCGACGGGAATAGTTTATGGCAGTTTTCAATTGTTTCCTGAACAGATCAGGTGAAATTCCCAGAAGGTCGCAAAACCCGGCTGTGTCAATTTTAGTTACCTGAGCAGGGACGACCATCAGATCGTAAGCAGCCTGATTAAAGACTATCAGTTTCCCATTTCTGTCATATATGAGCCCTCGGGCAGGATACTGTGTAATATATCTCAGAACATTATTATCGGCTGAAAGCCTGTATGTATTTTTTACAACCTGAATAATAAACAACCTGACTAACAAGCCAAGTATAGCAACCACTATGAGCGCCATTATAACATATTTCCTGTTAATAAATGAATCTTTCATAGTTCGGGATTAATTACTTTCCTCTTCTGTAAAATTCAATCAGAAGAATAAAAGTCATGGAAAACAGTGTACTTAGTAATACTCTCAGCATTGTTCTGAAAAAATCTGCTAACCGGAAGACCTCAAGGTAAAAAAGAGTGGTATGATGAACAAGTACTATGAACAATGTATAAGCGAAAAACCATCGGAAACCATATATCATCATTGAAGGGTCGGATCCTGATTCATATCCATCGCGGGGAGCTACAATTCTCAGAACATACGGGCGAACGAATCCGGTTAGAACTGTTGCTGATGTATGCATTCCCGGTGAGCCTGAAAAGAAATCAACTATCAGTCCGGTTGCAAAGGATAACAGAAGAAGCAGCCATGATGGTATTTCAATAGGTAAAAGAAGTATAAACATTATATATACGTAAGGATTAACATATCCGCTGAACTGGATATTGTTAAAAAGCAATACCTGGAGAAGTAAAAGCAGGATAAAAATCAGACCAAACCTTAAGATTGAATTGATCATTTAAATAATTTTTCAAGTTGCAGTTGCTCAGTTTTCTTCATATTGCCAATAACATCCACAAAATGCAATTTTTTAAAATCAGTAGCCAGCAAAATAGTAATTTTATAAAAGTCGCCGCCAAATTTTTCATAATCGCTTACCGTACCTACGAACTCACCTTCGGGGAAAATTGCCGAATAACCTGTTGTCTCAATTGTATCTCCGACATTAACAAGAACATGCTGAGGTATTTCACTTAAAATAGCATACCTGTAATCCCTGCCGTCCCAGCTCAGCGAACCGAAATAACCATTTGATTTAATCCTGGCACTTAATTTAAAATCGAGATTCAGAAGAGACATCGCGACAGAATAGTTTTTGGAACAGCCGACAATTACTCCTGCAACACTATTAGCAGAAATAACAGCCATGTCAACCTTTAAGCCCTGACTTTCTCCCTTGTTAATAGTAAAAAAATTCTTCTGCCGGTTTATTGAATTTTCAATTACTTCAGCTGAGGAGTGAAGGTATTGCTGTTTATGTAGAGAATCATCTACGGAAAAAAAAAGTGAACTCTCTCTCCTAACCAGTTTTGCTATGCTGTTTTTCAAAGCAATATTTTCTGCTGCAAGGTTTTCGTTTATCTCGTGCAGACTCAGGTATGACTTTGTATTATTAATCCTTTTTTCAATTCCGCGAGTCATTCCCCTGACACCATTCACCAGTCTGGAGTTATGATAATTATTCCTGGTCGATAGCAAATAAAAAGCTATTCCTTCAAGAAAAAGAAAGATGATCAGGTTATTGTATCTGGCCAGAAAATTCAGCAGATTCCTCATTCACACTGTAAGATTATCTCATCAGGAACGGAAATTTATCAACATTTTTCAGGGCAACACCCGTACCACGTGCAACAGCGTGCAAAGGATCTTCCACAACATTAAAAGGGATATTGATCTTATCGGTCAGCCTCTTATCAAGACCTCTGAGTAAAGCGCCTCCACCGGCGAGATGGATCCCCTTGTTAACTATATCAGCGTAAAGTTCAGGCGGTGTCTGCTCGAGAACGTTTAAAAGAGCTGCTTCTACCTTTGATAAAGATTTATCAAGGCAATAGGCTATTTCCTGATAAGAAATTGGTATTTCGATCGGAAGTGCTGTCATAATATTCGGACCCCTCACAATAAAATCAGGCGGAGGATTATCTATGTCGGGAAGAGCTGCTCCCACTCCGATCTTAATGTCTTCTGCCGTGCGTTCACCTATTTTAATATTATGCTGATGACGCATATATGCCTGAATATCAGCTGTAAAACCATCTCCTGCGATTCTAATTGATTTATTACAGACGATACCTCCCAAAGCAATTACTGCTATTTCGGTAGTACCTCCGCCAATATCAACCACCATGCAACCTTCCGGAGCCTCAACATCAAGACCAATGCCTATTGCTGCGGCCATTGGTTCATAAATCATATAAACATCCCTTCCGCCTGCATGTTCCGATGAGTCGCGCACTGCGCGTATCTCCACTTCGGTGCTGCCTGAAGGTATACAAACAACCATTTTAAGCGATGGAGCGAAAAGACGAGGTCCTTTGTTGATCATTTTGATCATTCCCCTGATCATCAGCTCTGCTGCATTGAAATCGGCAATTACACCATCACGTAAAGGTCTGATAGTCTTAATGTTTTCATGAGTCTTCCCATGCATCTGTCTCGCTTTTTCACCTATTGCAATCAACTTCCCCGTATTTTTATCGATTGCCACAATAGATGGCTCATCTACAACAATTTTATCATTGTGAATAATGATAGTGTTCGCGGTTCCGAGATCGATTGCAATCTCCTGTGTCAAAAATGAAAATAATCCCATTATATGAGCTAATTAATTTAATATTTAGTGTTTAAAATGTCTGATTCCAGTAAATACCATAGCTATTCCATTTGAAGAACAGTAATCAATTGATTCCTTATCCCTGACTGATCCTCCGGGTTGCACTATTGCAGTTATACCGGCTTTGTGTGCGATCTCAACACTGTCGGCAAATGGGAAATACGCATCAGATGCAAGAACTGATCCGTTGAGATCGAAACCGAATGACCTTGCTTTTTCAATAGCCTGTTTCAAAGCATCCACTCTCGAAGTTTGTCCTATACCGCTGGCACATAACTGACTGTTTTTTGCAATCACTATTGCATTTGATTTACTGTGCTTAACAATTATATTGGCAAAAACGAGATCTTCCAATTCTGCCGGTTCAGGTCTTTTGGTTGTAACGGGTCTCATCTGCTCAGCTGATTCGGTGCTGGTATCTCTTTGCTGCCATAATACTCCGTTTAAAAGTGACCTGAAGCAATAATTATTCCTTTCAGAATCCTTTCTTAGAAGAATTATTCTGTTCTTTTTTTGTTTAAGAATTTTCAGCGCGGAGTCTGTAAAATCGGGAGCGATAATTATTTCAAAGAATATTTTATCTATCTCTTCTGCAGTCACCTCATCCACAGCGGTATTAGTAACGATTACTCCTCCATAGGCAGACACAGGATCGCATGACAGTGCATCGTTCCATGCATCAAGGGAATTATTCCTTGAAGCTACACCGCATGCATTGTTATGCTTGATGATCACATATGTCGGCATTCTGAACTCATCAATAAGGTTCAGAGCGGCATCAAGATCGAGAAGGTTATTATATGATATTTCTTTCCCGTGTAGTTTATCGAAGATCAGGTCAATATCTCCGTAAAATATCCCTTTCTGATGTGGATTTTCTCCGTATCGTAAAGGGTATGAGATATTTATGCTCTCTCTGAAAGCCGGGATTGAAGCCCGGATGTTAAAATAGTTGAAGATTGCAGTATCGTAGTGGGAAGATGTCTGGAATGCTTTCGCTGCAAAAAGTCTTCTTTCTGTAATTGAGGTATAGCCTTGTTTTTCCCGTAATAAGGCAAGAACATCTGCATACTGTTCTCTTCCTGAAACAACAAGAACATCATTATAATTTTTTGCAGCAGCTCTTATTAGTGAAATACCGCCTATATCTATCTTTTCAATGATCTCTTCCTCTGCATCAACTGATTTTACTGTCTCTTCAAATGGATAAAGGTCAACTATTACAAGGTCTATCTCCGGGATTTTAAATTTTGAAAGTTGTTCCAGATCTCCGGGATTCTCTCTTCTGGCCAGGATACCTCCAAAAACCGAAGGGTGAAGTGTTTTTACCCTGCCTCCAAGAATAGAGGGATATGATGTGAGATCCTCGACTTTTTCAGCAGGTATACTAAGATCATTTATAAAACCAAAAGTCCCGCCTGTTGAATATATCTTTATATCTAATTTATAAAGAATTTTAACTATATCGGCTAATCCCTCTTTATAAAAGACTGAAATCAGAGCACTTTGAATTCGTTTGTCACTCATTATATGATAATTACGACTGCCGTTGGATGTTCTTGTTCTGGCGTCTAAAAATAGATATTTTTTTATTAACCTCATACATTATAATATATGATTATTAGCGTTAAATGATTTTCGTATCTTTGATCCCAATTAATAATATCAAAAAAAAGCAAAATGTTTTTCAGGCTACTTAAAGAGGGTTTTATATTTGCGGGTAATTCAATTATTGTTAATAAGTTAAGGACTTTCCTTTCACTTTTTGGCATTACAATAGGAATCTTTTCGATTATTTCGGTATTTACAGTACTCGACTGGATGGAAAAATCGATCCATGATTCAATTTCATCTTTGGGAGAAAATGTGATCTACGTTCATAAATTTCCCTGGGGTCTCAACTTTAACCAACCATGGTGGGACCTCATCAAAAGGCCGGTTGTTTCAAAAAATGACTATCAGGCTATTCTGAACAAGTCTACAAAAACAGCGGCAGCATGCTTTACAGTCTCCCAGTCTGAACCATTAAAATACAGGAAGAATCTTGCAAACAATGTTGATGTTATGTCAGTTACTCCCGAATTTGTTAATATCCGATCCTTTGAAATTGAAAATGGCCGCTATTTTTCACCCGAAGAATCGGCTTCGGGTAAAAATGTCGCAGTTGTCGGGGCCGTAGTAGCGGAGAAATTATTTGATAAAGCAGATCCGGTAGGCAAACAATTCACCATCTCAGGTAAAAGAACAACTGTCATCGGGGTATTTAAAAAGGAAGGTAAAGGGGGAATAAGTGATACCGGAATGGATGAGGAGACTTTAGTCCCATTAAACTTTGGCATGACTTTTATAAACATGAAAAACATGTTTCTCAATGCAACTTTAATGATAAAGGCTAAAGAGCGAGTCCCGATACAGGAACTTAGTGATGAGACAACAATGATATTAAGGGCAGCAAGAAAACTTCGACCAAATGAGATAGATGATTTTTCCTTGAACAAAGCGAGTCTTATCTCACAGAGTTTCAATAGTGTTTTTGCCGGAATAAATATTGGGGGCTGGGTGATTGGCGGATTTGCGATCCTTGTGGGAGGATTCGGAATAGCCAACATAATGTTTGTATCCGTAAGGGAAAGAACAAATATTATTGGCATTCAAAAAGCCCTCGGAGCGAAGAAATTTTTTATACTTCAGCAGTTCCTTGTTGAGTCCATTCTACTTTCAGTAATTGGAGGTCTGCTGGGAGTTTTGATGATATTTATTGCCACTCTTGTTATTAATTACCTCTATGATCTGAATATGTATCTGACATTATCAAACATGTTTCTTGCAGTTTTCATATCAGGAATAATAGGTGTTGTGGCTGGTTATGCCCCTGCGAATGCTGCTGCTAAGATGAATCCTGTTGAAGCAATAGGCTTTTCATTCTGATTTTATCCTGTTCTCTTCTATCCATCTGGTTAGTTGAACAAACTGATCAACAGATAGTTGTTCTGGTCGTAACGCAAATTCATGATAATCATCACGTTTAAGGTCGAATGCAGCTCTGACTGAGTTCCTTAATGTCTTCCTGCGATGGTTAAAGCAGGCTTTTACCACCCTGAAAAACATTATTTCGTCGCAATCAAGATTTTTAACATCGTTCCGTATTAATCTGATTACTCCTGATTTTACTTTTGGCGGAGGTGAGAAGACATGCTCAGGGACGGTAAAAAGATACTCGGTTTTATAAAATGCCTGGAGCAGCACGCTCAGGATACCATATGTTTTTGAACCGGGTCCTGCACAGATTCTCTCAGCAACCTCCTTCTGCAACATTCCTGCAATCTCAACTACTTTTTCCCGATGTTTCAATACCTTAAAAAATATCTGTGTAGAAATATTGTACGGAAAATTCCCGATAATAGCCATTTTATCAGTGAAAAACTTATCAATATCCAACGAAAGGAAATCTCCGGTAATAACATTGCTCAGTTCAGAAAAGTGTTCCTTGATATAATGAACCGATTCGTTGTCAATTTCAATTACGTGGAAATCAGTAAATTCTCTTTCCAGCAGGTAACCCGTGAGGATACCCATACCCGGACCAATTTCAAGGACAGAGCTGTATCCTTCACCTGTGAGAGAGTAGGCAATTTTGCGGGCGATAGCTTTATCAATTAGAAAATGTTGGCCCAGGGTTTTTTTCGGATAAACTCTGCTCCTTTGTTCCATAATTAGTCAGATCATACAAATTTACTGTGTTCTATCTTAAAAGCACAGGGCTCAGGGCACAGGGTATGTTCTTGACCTTATACCTGAATCAATTCCCTCCCGAACTTCCTAAGGATAGGCAATTTCAGCGATTCCAGAAATGCAATGAAACGCTTCAGCAGATTGTAATATAGTGTTACAAACAGACCTAAAATCAAAATCCATACCACAATCATGTTAAATATCATGGTTTCAATTTTCAGGTTCCCAACCTGTTTATAGGGTGCATAAAAATGAGCCCTTCCAAATCTTGATCCTGGCGCCATGAATATAGGATCAGCCTTTTGAATAAACTTATTATCTGTTTCATATATTCTACTTGAACCAAGATTGTTAAGGACGAAATCAGCTAGTCTTTCATTATAGTTTTTTGCCCTAATATTAAGAAACTTCTCCTCACCTATCCTTTTTAAAATCTGTTTGTAGAGGGTATCATGTTCGTCGGATAATAATCTGCTTTTCATCCTGAATGAGGTCCTTAAACTGTCCAGTAATATTTTGGTCTCCCCAGCCACAAATTCATTGAATCCCTGATAATTCATGTTCCTTATCCAATTCCCGGGCACAATTCCTGAAACTGATGTAAGGTAGTTAATGTGGAAATTAAGTTTATTAAAATTTGCTTCAGTGTCTTCTTTATAGTCAGGGTTCTTCCCTGCAGCAAGACACATATCGACTTTGACTTTCAGTTTAGGTATAAGAAATGATGTATACCAGTCGCACTGGCTTTTATCCATTTCATTTTTGAAGAACGGCTTCTCAAAGTCATTGTCTTTGAACTGCTCAACACACAACGCTTCGTATGCCCATCGTGTTACCATTAAATCGCCCACTACCGGGACATATATTTTTTTGCTGATTGATTTGTGAAGGTCATCAAATTTTATCATGGCACCACCAAGCAGGAGTTGCGGAACAAGGATCAACGGAATGAGGATATAAATGCTGACTGCTGTACGCATTCCTGCTGAAATATTCAATCCCAAAAGGTTACCGAAACAGGCTGTTGAGAAAAGTATGATCCATTGCTGAAAAAGCATTCCCCTGACCTCAAGAATTAAATTAGCAACCAGTATAAAAGATAATGACTGTATAGCAGATAAAGCAAACAGGAAGTTAATCTTTGAAATAAGATAACTTAATCTGCTCAGATCCAGAAATTTCTCTCTTTCAAGAATTTTCCTGTCCCTGAAAATCTCCTCAGCACTCACTGTCAGTCCCATAAACAGTGCGACTATAACTGCCATGAAGAGAAAAATCGGATAATTCTTGTTATCTGCGAAAGTGTAAATACCATTTTCGCTGAATTTTGAAATGTAACCGAGAATGAAGGCCAGTAATGGAGCCTCAATAAGGTTAATAGCCATATATTGCCGGTCAGCCAGTTTCCTGGTAATGTTTCGCCTTATGAATGTCCTGATCTGGTCTGTCTTTTTAGGGACTCTGAAGTTGCTCGGAGGAATAACTGTTTTGGATGATTTTTCACCAAGAACAGGCATCATCTTCTTCTTATACTTTTCATACCACTCTTTGGGGCTTATCTGTCTCTCTTTTCCCGGATAACCCGAATTATCAATTACCTTAACCTCAACAATATTCAGAATGTTATCAGTCTCAACATTTCCGCAATTAGGGCATTCACTTTCACCGGCATTTGCCTGTGATGTTTCGGTTTTGAAATATACCAGGGCTTCAACAGGATCTCCGTCATAAATCATATAACCACCTTTATCAAGAAGCCAGAGTCTGTCGAACATCTTAATAATGTCCGATGATGGTTGATGTATGATTGCAAAAACCAGTTTCCCGCTTAATGACTGATTTTTCAGCAGGCTCATCACTTTGTCAGCATCAAAGGAGGATAAACCGGATGTTGGTTCGTCAATAAACAGAACCACGGGTTCGCGCATAAGCTCAAGTCCAATGTTCAGCCGTTTCCGCTGGCCCCCGCTCACTTTCTTATTCATTATATCTCCTACCTGCAGGTCCTTGATCTCATAAAGATCGAGCTCCTGGAGAACCTTCTGGACAGTGTTATTTAACTGTTCCTCATTATAATCCCCAAAACATAACCTGGCATTAAAATAGAGATTTTGATAAACTGTAAGCTCCTCGATAAGCATATCATCCTGAGGAACGAATCCTATCAACCCTTTAAGTTCTTCTGAATCTTCATTAATATCATACCCGTTAATGAAAATATTACCTGAGGTAGGTTTGATTTTGCCATGAAGCAAATTAAGCATCGTGGTCTTACCTACTCCGCTGCCTCCCATAATGCCAATCATGTTGCCTGATTCGACTCTGAAATTCATTTTCTGCACTCCGTTATCGGAGTTTTTGAACTGAAATTCAATTTCATGGCCTTCGAAGAATATTTTTTCAGGGAATTTTCTTGAAACAAATTTTTTGTAAATTTTTGAATAATATATCGGATCAATACCCTGCCCTTTTATATTCACTCCACGATCAAGAAGATAGGGTCTGCAGGCAATAATATCCCTTCCTTTAAAATAGAGAACGAGCGAACCATCGTACGTAAAAATAAGTGTTCCGGTACTCTCAATATGCATCACAACAAGATGTCCTTTGAACCCTTTTAGTCTTATATGACGCCAATGATCGTAATTTTTATAAATGCCTGATCCGGATAATTCAGGATTATCACTTTCAATTATGAGAATACATTCGGGGGATACTTCATCATAAGATCTGCCAATCATGAAAGCAATTGCATTATTATATTCTTTTTTTGATATATTGAAAGTCCTTGATACGATGTCTATTATTGTTTTCTCCTGTTCGGAGATCATTCCGTCTTCAAATGCAAATTCAATCAACTGGAGAAAAACGATCATCCTCTCTTCGAGAAACAACCCTTTTTTTATCTGCCGGCAGATATTTGTTATCTGAAATGAGATAAGGGATTCGTCATCAGCCAGTTCCGCCTTATCAACACTTTTAAGTTCATTGGAATAAAATTCAAGGTTATTCTCGAAGAGGGCATAGTATTCTTCTTCAAGCTCCCGGTTAAGATATCTCCTGAGGTAACTACGCAGAATTTTCTTGCCCCTTGATGATATTCCGGCAGGATTAATAGTCGAAACAATGGCAAAAATATGTATTAAGGCAAGTAATACCGGTTCCCTCATAAAAACATTAAATAAAAAAAAGACCGCAAAGTAAGATTCTTTGCGGCCAAAGACTTTTGAAATAATTATTTCACTATTTCTTCTCTTACAGCAACAATAACCTTCGTTATGTCTGAAATATTCTGCTCCGTAAGGCTTGTGCCGAGTCCTTCATATACTTTATTGACAGGATCGAGCAACTTTACAAAATCACCTACAATTGGATCGTTAAGATATGGCTTGGTTATCTCGAGATAAGTATCAAATGATTTTTTCTGCTCAAGCAAAACCCTGGATATACCTGCAACCTGGTATGCTGCATCCGACACCTGAGTTGTAAGATACATTCCTTCAACCCATGCACCTCCTACAACAAGAAGAGCTAATGACTGCTGATCGTTATCACTCAGATATGCATAAGTGTCACTAAATTCATCCGTAAGTATTTTAACCAGCGTATCCCTGTTATCAAAATTTTGTCTTATTTCTGTATACAAATCTTCTTTATAAACTTTTGACATGTTGAGTTCATTGGAAAGAGATTTTATAGCTTCAAGATAATTGAGTACCTCCTGCTGTTGATTATAAAGTGTTGCATAACTCAGATCGGCTCCAAAAGCGCCAAGGTTTTTGGCTCTTTTTTGATTGTCGAAATACTTCTTGGTGTTTTCAACCGGATTTGTTATCCCTATGCTGTAACCAACCTCAAATTCAGTGAGCATCTTAATCACTTCTGCCGATGTGGGTAAAGGGTAAACATTTTTCTCTATCTGACTTTGAATTACTTCAACTTGTTGTTTTTCATTTTTTTTCTGTTTCGCGCTTGATTTGTCTTTGCATGAAGTGCATGAAGTGAGACAGGCGGAACTTATTATCAGCAATGGAAGTATAAAACCTGCAAAAATCTTTTTCATCTTAAGTCAATTTAAATTTTAAATACTCATTTAAAAACGTCCATAAAAGTAATAAATAATATTGAAACTAACATGTGCTTAGAGGCTGGAGTGATTAAAATGCTTAAAATTCTTACAAAATAAAAACAATTTTCACCACTGATTGTTTTTTTTTGCCACAAAAAATAACTTCCTGCCACGTTCATGGCAAGGAATAAATTAAAATGAAACCGCTTTAATCAGATGACTAAAAGGTAATCCATCAGCCGTTTCCAATTTTTATATATCTTTAAGCCCCTGAAACAAGACCATTTATTAGAATGTGGAATTTCGATGAACCTGCCTTAAGAGAGGGCACTGATTGTATTAAATATGACCGCAGGGTGGAGACATTTGGTATAAAAGATGTTATACCAATGTGGGTTGCAGATATGGATTTTAATACCCCCGATTTTATTGTAGAGTCCCTTCAGAAACGTCTTGATCATCAGATTTATGGCTATTCTTTCCGCCCTGCAGAATACTTTCTGTCGATGATCAGCTGGATAAAAACCAGACATAACTGGTTAGTTGAAAAAGAATGGATTTCCTTTTGTCCGGGCATTGTTCCCGCACTGAATTTCTGCACCCTGGCTTTTACCCAGGCCGGTGACAGTATTATTGTTCAGCCCCCTGTCTATTTTCCTTTCTTTTCAGCGGTAGAATCTCATGACCGAAATCTGATCTATAACAGATTGATCGAAGCTGAAGAGAAATGGGTTATGGATTTCAATTCCCTGATCGCAGGAATTGACAGCAAAACAAAAATGATAATTATTTCCAACCCACATAATCCGGTTGGAAGGGTATGGACACCTGAGGAACTCAACAATCTGGCTGATATTTGCCTGAAAAACAATATTCTGATCATTTCAGATGAAATACACTGCGATCTAGTCCTACCCGGTTTTACACATACTCCAATGGCATCGCTTTCTGAAAAAATTGCAGAAAATACAATTACACTAATAGCTCCAAGCAAGACATTTAACCTGGCTGGCCTCTCTACATCATCCGTAATTATTCCGAATCCTGTTTTAAGAAAATCATTTAACCGGATAATTGATAATCTTCATGTGGGGAACGGTAATATCTTTGGAAATACAGCTTCAACGGCTGCTTATACTCACGGGCATAAATGGCTCGATGCACTGCTTGATTATATTGACAACAATATAGAATATGTTAAGGATTATTGTAGAAAAATGATACCCGAGATCATTCCTGTTCAACCCGAAGCGACTTATATGATATGGTTGGACTGCAGAAAGTTCGGAATGTCAGCAAAAGATCTCCAGAATTTTTTTATAACCAAAGCCGGAGTTGGAATGAATGAAGGCTCTACTTTTGGACCCGGAGGTGAAGGGTTTATGAGAATGAATCTTGGTACAACACACCAGACTGTAATGAAAGCCATGGAACAGATTGAAAAAGCTGTCGCATCAATAAGGTGACTTAAAACGAAATGCCAACATTTGAACAAACGAATTAAGAAATAAGTATCGCATCATAATGATAGAGAAAATAAAAGTGAAGCTTACTCTTGAAGATGGAATGGTATATACCGGCAGATCATTTGGTGCTCCTGTTCCCGCTGCGGGAGAGGTGGTTTTTAATACTGCTATGACAGGTTATCCTGAGAGCTTAACCGATCCATCCTACCGTGGGCAGATCCTGTGTCTTACTTATCCTCTTGTTGGCAATTATGGAGCTCCCGGGAAAAGTGAAGAAAATGATCTGTATCGTTTTTATGAGTCCTCCTCCATACATATTTCAGGGCTGATTGTATCTGATTACTCATTTGAATACAGCCACTGGAATGCAACTGAAAGCCTCGATGAATGGCTGAAAAGAAATAATGTGCCGGGAATTTATGGTATAGATACAAGAGCTCTGACTAAAAGAATCCGTGAAAAAGGAGCCATGCTTGGTAAAGTCGAACCTGCAGGAACAGAAATCAGTTTTTATGACCCGAATAAAGTGAATCTTGTTGCAGAAGTCAGTACTCATGAAAAAAAAGTCTACGGAACGGGAAAATATAAGATACTGCTGGTTGACTGCGGAGTTAAATACAACATAATCAGAAACCTGTTGAAAAGAGATACAACGATTATAAGGGTACCCTGGGACTATAACTATCACAATGAAGATTTTGATGGTCTCTTCCTTTCGAATGGTCCGGGGGATCCTAAAATGTGTGGAATAACTATCGGGAATATTAAAAAATCTCTTGCAGGTAATAAACCTGTTTTCGGCATCTGTCTTGGTAACCAGCTAATGGCTCTTGCTTCAGGAGCTGATACTTATAAACTGAAATATGGGCACAGAAGCCATAATCAGCCTGTTCTTCAGGTTGGTACCGATAAAGCTTATATCACTTCTCAAAACCATGGATTTGCTGTAGATAATAAAACATTGGGTCCGGACTGGGAGCCACTTTTCATCAATATTAATGATCAGACGAATGAGGGGATGAAACACAAAAATAAACCCTTCTTCTCAACCCAGTTTCACCCGGAAGCATCAGGTGGACCCACGGATACTGATTATCTGTTTGATGTATTTATTGAGAATATTAAGAAATCGAAATAACCCCCCTGCCCCCCTGAAGGGGGGTAAATTCTCGTTTTTTGAGTGTATTTTCTTAATAATGCCAAATTAGCCCCCCTTCAGGGGGGATGGGGGGCCGTCAAGTTGGAGATTTTCCGTTTGTAACATGATGCATCATCTTATCTGCAAGTCCAGCTGCTGTCCTGTTCTTAAAACATTTCATCCGGTTCTCAAATATCTCGGCTATCTCTTTGTTGCAGAGATTACCTATACTCCCTTCATGAGTATAATCTGACGGCGAAGTTCTCGAGAACGTGGAATTTCTAACCATTTCAGATACTGCCTTATATGCATCTCTGAAAGGGATTCCCTGTTTAACAAGCCTGTTTACCTCTTCTGTACTGAAGATTGCATTATATAATGGATTCTCGGTTATATTCTTCTTTATTTTAATGTTATTAAGCATTAATAGCATAATTTCGATACACTCTCTCAATTCTCCGAACGCATCAAATATCAGCTGTTTAAGTATCTGAAGATCTCTATTGTACCCTGACGGCAGGTTGATCGTCAGTATTGCAATCTGGTTAGGCAGGGTTTGGAGAACATTGGATCTGGCTCTTATCAATTCGAAAACATCGGGATTTCTTTTCTGTGGCATAATGCTCGAACCCGTAACATATTCATCCGGGAAATCAATGAATCTGAATTCAGAAGTCATGTAAAGACATACATCCATTGAAAACCTTGAAAGGGTCTGTGCGACAGAGGCCAGCGCCGAAGCAATCGCCATCTCAATTTTACCCCTGCTAAGGCTTGCATAGGCTGAGTTATAGAGAAGATCATCAAACTCCAGGAGCTCAGAGGTCAGTTTCCGGTTTATTGGCAATGTTGTTCCATACCCGGCAGCAGTGCCAAGAGGATTCTGATTATTCAGGGCTCTCGCTCCCGACAGTAGCAGAACATCATCAGCCAGACATTCAGCATATGCACCGAACCATAAACCAAACGACGATACCATTGCCGGCTGCATGTGAGTATAGCCTGGTATAAGCACCTCTTTATATTGTTCACTCAACGATTGTAACCTGTTAAATAGCCTCCGTATAAGAACAGAAAGTTTATCGATCTCCTCCCTGGTGTAAAGACGGATATCTACCAGAACCTGGTCGTTTCTTGATCTTCCTGTGTGAATTTTTCTCCCGGTTGCGCCCAGAATTGAGGACATCTCCTTTTCAATCTGTGAATGGATGTCCTCGACATCTTTTTCAATAAGGAGACTGCCTTCCTCATCCCATACAAATAAAGAATGAAGGGCTTTTAACAAGCTGTTTTTTTCATCTTCTGAAACTAACCCGACATTCTCGAGCATTATCACGTGAGCCATCGAACCGATTATGTCCCATTTTGTAAGAGCCAAATCGGTTTTTCTGTCTTTCCCTGCAGTAAATTCTATAATTGCAGGTTCGGGATTAATCCCTTTTTCCCAGAGTTTCATATTTATGTTCGTTAATTTTACAAAAAGAAAAATCCAATAACCGCAAAGGTCGCAAAGGTTTACACAAAGATCGCAAAGAAATGCATAGCTTGTTTTACTTTGCGTTCTTTGCGCCTACTTTGCGCACTTCGCGGTTAAAAAAATCTATTTCTTCTGACTACTGGCTTCAACAATTGCCCTGTGAGCCATCAATCTAATAGCATTAATTCGTATAAATCCTTTACTGTCGGTCTGGTCAAATCCCCCTTCAATATCCATGCTTGACAGTTTTTTATCATACAGTGAAGATGGCGATTCGCGACCTTCAATAAGCACATTGCCTTTATATAGACAGAGATGGACACTGCCATCAATAAGTTCCTGACTCTTTTCAATAGCGGCCATAAGAAAATCCATTTCCGGGCTGAACCAGAAACCATTATAAATAATCTCAGCAAATTTTGGGGTGAGCATGTTTACGAGCCTCATTACTTCCCTGTCCATGGCTATTCCCTCAATATCCTTGTGGGCAATATGCAATACAGTGGCTGCAGGAGTTTCATAAACTCCTCTTGATTTTATCCCTACGAACCTGTTTTCTACCATATCGAGTAGCCCGATGCCGTTTTTCCCTGCAATTTCATTCAGATAAACGTACATATCATAAGAATCTTCCTTTACCGTTCCATCCTCTTTATTTACAAGCTTCACCGGTATCCCGTTTTTGAAATGAATAACAATCCGTGTTTCTTTATCAGGTGCATCCTGGGGCATCACCATCTTCTCCAGCATACTCTTATGAAGAGTGTACATCGGGTCTTCCAGAATTCCGGCTTCATGACTGATGTGCATAAGGTTATCATCCTCACTGTAAGGCTTATCGATACTTGCCTTCACAGGAATCTTTTTTTCTGAAGCATATTTAAGAAGATCTGTCCTTCCTTTAAAGGTTGCCAGGAACTCTTTATCTTTCCAGGGGGAAATAACTTTAACCCCCGGCATCAGGGCATAATAGCATAATTCAAACCGGACCTGGTCATTGCCTTTGCCCGTAGCACCGTGTGCAACTGCATTGGCTCCTTCAGCTTTCGCTACTTCAATCTGTTTCTTCGCGATAAGAGGTCTGGCCAGAGCCGTGCCAAGCAGGTACCTGTCTTCATATATAGCATTTGCCATTATGGCTTTAAGAACATAGCCATCTACAAATTCCCTCTTCAGGTCTGCTATTATTACTTTTGATGCTCCTAGCAATAATGCCTTCTCCCTGCATGCTTCAAAATCGTCAGCCTGACCAACGTCTGCGACAAAAGCAATAACTTCATAATTCTTTTCTATTAACCATTTAAGTATCACTGAAGTATCCAAACCACCGCTATACGCGAGAACAACTTTTTCTTTCATTAGTTTTAATATTTGAGTTATTTAAAATTATTTTAATTTGAATTGTCCATAAGTACTCATTTGTTACCCCCTTCCCAACCTTCCCCCACGGCTGGCGGGGGAAGGAGTTGAAGTAGACCTTTTCCCCCTTGGGGGAAATAAGAAAGGGGGTATCAGACAGAAAAAATATTGATGCATAACAAATTTTCATTTCTTTTTGATCTGTGCATGAATCCCTGGCAAAATAATTTCAAGACAAGTATGTACCTGCTGAATAGTCACTCCGTCTCTGGGTATAACCAGTATCGTATCATCACCTGCTATTGTACCTGCAATTTCATATCTTGCAGTACCATCGATAAAAAATGCAGTGTTACTTGCATTTCCGGGAATAGTTTTTATTACCATAAGTCCTTTTGCTTCAACAATATCCTGAATAACAGGTACAATATTCAGTCTAAGAGGAGATTTTTCCGAACCTCTTATCTTTTCAGGTAAAGAATACTTGTATCCTCCTGTGCCATTGGGTATCCTCCCCACTCCTAACTGCCTTAAATTGCGGGATAACGTAGCCTGTGCACAGCTTATCCCTTTCCCTTTCAGTTTTCTGAGCAATTCTTCCTGAGTTGATATTTTTTCCAGAGAAATAATTTTCTCTATTGCCAGAAGCCTTTTAGTTTTCTGCATATTTATGCATTTATTTTGCAAATATATGCATTTTTTCATATTTACAAAGTCAAATTAAAAAATTATATTACTTTTGAACCTCAAATCCGGATGATGAAAGATGTAGTTAAGAAGGTAATTATCCTGGGATCAGGAGCATTGAAAATAGGCGAAGCAGGTGAGTTCGATTACTCAGGCTCCCAGGCTTTGAAAGCATTGAAAGAAGAAGATGTCAGTACCGTTCTGATAAATCCGAATATTGCGACTGTCCAGACATCCGAAGAGCTGGCTGATAAGATCTATTTTCTTCCCGTTACTCCATACTTTGTTGAAAAAGTGATTGCCAGGGAGAAACCTGATGGCATACTGTTATCATTTGGAGGGCAGACAGCTCTCAACTGTGGTACAGAACTTTACAAAGCCGGCGTTTTTGAAAAATATAATGTGAAGGTTCTGGGGACACCTGTTACGGCTATAATGGCTACTGAGGACAGGGAGCTTTTTGTAAGAAAGCTTGGCGAAATAGCTGTTAAGACACCCAGCAGTATTGCGGTATCGGGAGTTGATGAAGCAATTGAAGCTGCAGCCAGTCTCGGATACCCAATTATCATCAGGGCGGCATATACCCTGGGTGGCCAGGGAAGCGGTTTTTCATCAAATTCTGATGAACTGAGAACTCTTGCATCAAAGGCTTTTTCTTATTCAAACCAGATCCTGGTGGAGGAATCGCTGAAAGGATGGAAAGAAGTTGAATATGAGGTTGTAAGGGATAAATATGATAATTGCATAACGGTATGTAACATGGAGAATTTCGATCCTCTTGGGATACATACCGGTGAAAGCATAGTCGTTGCACCATCCCAGACTCTCACAAACAGTGAATATCATAAGCTGAGAGAACTTTCAATACGGATTATAAGACATATAGGAATTGTAGGTGAATGTAATGTTCAGTATGCTCTGGCCCCTGATTCCGAAGACTACAGAGTTATTGAGGTGAATGCACGTCTGTCGAGGTCCAGTGCTCTGGCTTCAAAAGCAACCGGTTATCCGCTGGCATTTATTGCTGCGAAACTAGGAATGGGTTATGGACTTCACGAACTTAAAAACTCGGTCACCAAAAACACAACTGCCTGTTTTGAGCCCGCGCTTGATTATATAGTCTGCAAGATACCACGGTGGGACCTTAATAAATTCGAAGGAGTGTCTCATCTTATCGGCAGCAGTATGAAGAGTGTCGGTGAAGTAATGGCTATCGGCAGGACATTCGAAGAGGTTATCCAGAAAGGATTAAGAATGATTGGTCAGGGCATGCACGGATTTACCGGAAACCGGAATTTAGGCTTTGAGGATATTGAAAAAGAACTTGCCGAACCGACGGATATGAGGATCTTTTCAATTGCCGAAGCGCTTGAAATAGGGATGCCTGTTGAAAGAATCTATGAGCTTACAAAAATTGACAGATGGTTTCTTTTCAAGCTTAGAAATATTATCAATATTAAAGATGAGCTCTGTAAATATCAATCGCTTGAATCTATACCTGCAGATCTCCTCTCCCATTCCAAGATAAACGGCTTCAGCGATTTCCAGATTGCCAGACATGTATTGAAATCAGGTCCCGATCAGATAAACGACGACCTTCTGAAAGTAAGGAACCACAGGAAAACTTTAGGCATTGTCCCGTATATCAAACAGATAGATACGCTTGCGGCCGAATACCCGGCTATCACAAATTATCTCTATCTTACTTACAGCGGATCAGAACACGACATAATATGTGAAACCGATAAGAAGTCGATAATTGTGCTGGGATCAGGAGCTTACAGGATTGGTTCAAGTGTTGAATTCGACTGGTGTTCAGTAAATGCTATTGATACGATAAAAAAAGAGGGATTCAGATCAATAATGATTAATTATAATCCCGAAACTGTCAGTACGGATTATGATATATGCGACAGGCTTTACTTCGATGAACTGACTTTCGAAAGAGTTCTAGATATCATTGACCTTGAGAACCCGGGAGGTGTAATAGTGTCTGTTGGCGGGCAGATACCAAATAACCTTGCTATGAGACTTTATAAAGAAAAAGTACCCATACTTGGCACTTCTCCTGTTTCAATCGACAGGGCTGAGAACCGGCATAAATTTTCCGGAATGCTTGATATTCTGAAGGTTGACCAGCCTCGCTGGAAAGAATTATCCACCATAGATGATATTTTTGAATTTGTCGACCGTATTGGTTTCCCGGTTCTTATCAGGCCATCCTATGTTTTATCAGGTGCTGCCATGAACGTAGTTTCAAACAAAAATGAATTATCACATTATCTTAAACTTGCAGCCCAGGTTTCAAAACAATATCCCGTAGTTGTATCAGAGTTTATTGAGAATGCAAAGGAGGTTGAGATCGATGCAGTAGCCCGTGGTGGTGAAATGATAGCATATGCTATCAGCGAACATGTGGAATTTGCGGGTGTACATTCAGGTGATGCAACTATGGTTTTCCCTGCGCAGAAAATATATTTTGAAACATCGAGAAGAATAAAACGTATTTCACGACAGATTGCAAAAGAACTGAATATCTCAGGGCCTTTCAATATCCAGTTCCTTGCAAAAGATAACGATATTAAGGTAATTGAATGTAACCTGCGTGCCAGCCGGAGTATGCCTTTTGTTTCAAAAGTTCTGAAAACCAACCTTATTGAACTTGCTACGAAAGTAATGCTGGGCCTTCCGACAGAGAAGCCAGGGAAGACAGTATTTGAGCTAGATTATGTCGGTGTTAAAGCGCCTCAGTTCAGCTTTTCACGTCTTGCCAAAGCCGATCCTGTTCTCGGGGTTGATATGTCATCAACAGGAGAAGTCGGCTGCATAGGCGAAGGCTTTTATGAAGCTATACTTAAAGCCATGTTTTCTGTCGGGTACAGGGTGCCAAAAAAGAGTATCCTGCTTTCTACAGGTCCGGCGAGGTCAAAAGTTGAGCTCCTTAACAGCGCTAAAGCTCTTCGCGAAAAGGGACATAAGCTTTATGCAACAAGAGGAACGCAACAATTCCTGAAAAATGCCGGTGTAGAAGCACATGTGGCATACTGGCCCGATGAGAATAAATCGCCAAATACAATTGAACTTATCAAGTCGCGCGAGGTTGATCTTGTCGTAAACATCCCGAAAGATCTTAGCGATAAAGAACTGAATAACGATTATACAATAAGAAGAAGCGCAGTGGATTATAATGTTCCGCTCATTACCAATGCACGACTTGCAAGCGCCTTTATACTGGCCTTCTGCAAAATGAGTATCGACGACCTGGTAATTAAAAGCTGGGACGAATACAAATAAAGACAAAAGACAAAGGGAAAAAGACAAAAGTTAAGGAAGTTGCTTGTTACTGGTTGCTGGTTGCTGGTTCTGATCAACAAGCAACCAGCAACTAGCAACGAGCAATAAACCAAAAGACTTCAAGACAATATGATAATAATTCGTAAAGCCACATGCGAAGACACATCAGCAATCATCGATTTTCAGCAGAAAATGGCCTGGGAAACTGAACAGATGACCCTTGTACCGGAAATAGTTCATAATGGTGTCAATGCTGTTTTTAATGATCCCACCCACGGACAATATTGGGTGGCTGAAGGTAAAGGTAACATAGTGGCCTCATTGCTGATAACTTACGAATGGAGCGATTGGAGAAACACTACTGTCTGGTGGTTCCAGTCTGTTTATGTATTGCCCGAATTCAGGAGGACAGGCATTTTCAGATCAATGTATTTGCATATCAAAAATGAAGCGTATAATGGGGGCATTGCTGGGCTTCGTCTTTATGTGGAAACAAATAACTCAAAAGCACAACATACCTATGAAGCCCTTGGAATGAAGAGCCACCATTATAAAATGTACGAATGGATGAAGGAATAAATTATGTACTGGCTCCCGGCTATACTGATTCTACCTTATTTTATACTCCTTTTCAAAATATACAGAGGCCTTCTCAAGATTACGGTCTTTGAAGCTTCAACTGATCCGGCAATTTTCGTATCAGTTGTTGTTGCATGCCGTAATGAGCAGAAAAACCTCCCGGCTCTTTTAGACAGCATTGCTCAACAAAGTTATCCGGGAAATTTATTTGAGGTGATATTTGTTGATGACGGGTCAACAGACAAAACGCTTGAAGTGTTATCAGAATTTGCCGGGATCAGCAATATTCTTACATTAAATAGTATAGGGAAAGGGAAAAAACAGGCTCTCAGAACAGGAATAATCGCTGCAAAAGGCAATTTAATTATCACTACTGATGCCGATTGCAGGATGGGAAAAAACTGGATCAGAATAATTGCAGCATTTTATAAACTGAACAGACCCGATATGATTATTTGTCCTGTACAAATAGAATCAGCCCCCGGTATTTTCGGGAAATTTCAGGAACTGGAGTTCATGAGCCTGCAGGGAATTACTGCCGGTTCAGCGATTTCTGAGGAACCGACTATGTGCAACGGCGCAAACCTCGCTTTTAAAAAGAGTATGTATCTTCATCATTCAGATTATCTGCATGATGAAATTAACTCAGGTGATGATATTTTCTTAATGCATAATCTGAAAAAAGAATACCGTTCCAAAATATTATGGCTGGAATCTTCTGACGCAATGGTAATGACGGAATCATCATCAACAATCGGGTCGTTCCTGAAACAGAGAAGCAGGTGGATATCAAAAGGGAAATCTTATAAAGATCGGGATACAATCGTTCTTGGGATTGTAATATTTGTCGCAATTGTATTACAGATCTCGTGTTTTATAGCCTGGTTATTCTATCCGGTTTTAACCGGAGTCTTCCTGGTAATTCTAATTTTGAAATCCGTTCCGGATTTTTTAATCCTGCTGAATACTTCAGGCAGATATGGGAAGAAAAAGCTTATGTGGTGGTTTCTTCCGGCACAGATAATATATCCCATTTATGTTCTTTCTGTAGTATTCTACTCTTTGATATTCAGGAAATAAATGATTGTGGATTAAAGAATAAATCCGAATTCCAAAATCCTAAATCCGAAATAATATTATCAGTTCCCCATTTCCGAAAGAAACTTAATCCGTACAAGCCTTATTTCTTCCTCTTCAAATTCGTTTCCAAGTTCTTTAATAGCTGCTTCAAGTGAATCAGATTCAGCTTCTTCCCTGAAATACGAATAAATATCGTGCTGCCGCTCCTCGTCAATAGTCATATCGATATAATAATCGAGGTTTATCCGGGTCCCTGAATTTACAATTGCTTCAATTTCTGATACAAGTTCCGGCATCTCCAGTCCCTTCGCTTCAGCGATATCCTCAAGAGGTCTTTTCATATCAATGCTCTGGATTATATATACTTTAATACCCGATTTATTGACAACCGATTTAACCACCATATCCAGCGGTCTGATGATCTCCTTCTCTTCAACATATTTTTTGATAATGTCAATAAATTCTTCTCCATAGCGCTGTGCTTTACCTGCTCCGACACCCGAGATATTCTGAAGTTCATCTATTGTTATCGGGTATTGAATAGCCATGTCTTCCAGAGAAGGATCCTGAAAAATCACAAATGGCGGGACATCTTTCTGTTTCGACAGCTTTTTACGAAGATCCTTCAGGATGCTGAACAGTTCCTCATCAACTGCGGCCGTTCTTGCGCCAAAGGCATTTTCCTCATCAGTTGTGTCAGCATAGTCATGATCCTCCGCAAGCATGAATGAAGTTGGATTTTCGAGAAAATCAATTCCTTTCTGTGTCAGCTTAAGAAGGCCATAATTCTCAATATCCTTGGTAAGAAATTTAGCGATAAGAGCTTGTCTGATAACCATATTCCAGAATTTCTCATCTTTATCTTCCCCTATGCCGAAAAACTCAATCTTATGATGTTTATAAGATTTTATTGCCGAGGTAACCTTCCCTGAAAGGATATTTGCAATATGATCTGCTTTAAACTTCTCTTTAACTGCCAGGATCGTCTCCAGAACACTTACAACTGCCTCATTGCCTTCAAACTGCGATTTAGGATGGAGGCAGTTATCGCAAGCTTCACAGTTCTCGTTCAGATACTCTTCCCCAAAATAATGAAGCAGGAGCTTCCTTCTGCACACAGAGGACTCAGCGTAAGAAACGGTTTCAAGAAGTAGTTGCTTCCCGATCTCCTGTTCTGCAATTGGTTTCCCCTGCATGAATTTCTCAAGTTTCAGAATATCATTATAACTATAATATGCGATACAGTTCCCTTCACCACCATCACGTCCTGCCCGTCCGGTCTCCTGGTAATACCCTTCAAGACTTTTAGGTATATCATAATGAATTACAAACCTTACATCCGGTTTATCAATCCCCATTCCAAAAGCGATAGTTGCTACTATAACATCCGCCTCTTCCATAAGAAATTTGTCCTGGTTCAGTGTACGTGTAGCAGAATCCATGCCTGCGTGGTATGGAAGAGCCTTAATTCCATTTACCTTAAGTACCTCGGCCATCTCTTCGACTTTCTTACGGCTCAGGCAATAAATTATTCCTGACTTTCCTGCGTTGTTCTTAATATATTTTATGATCTCCTTTGTAACATCCTGTTTGGATTTTACCTCGTAATAAAGGTTAGGTCTGTTAAATGAGGATTTAAATACATCGGCGTCAAGAATACTAAGGTTTTTCTGAATATCGTGCTGAACTTTCGGAGTGGCAGTTGCTGTAAGGGCTATAATTGGCGATCTTCCGATCATGTCTATTATAGGTCTGATCCTCCGGTACTCAGGCCTGAAATCATGACCCCACTCTGAGATACAATGAGCTTCGTCAATCGCATAAAAGGAGATATCGATGTTTTTAAGGAACTCAATATTCTCCTCTTTAGTAAGCGATTCGGGAGCGACATACAGAAGTTTTGCCTTTCCGGACAAAACATCCTTTTTGACCCTGGCTATTTCAGTCTTTGTAAGTGATGAATTAAGGAAGTGGGCAACATCATCTTCGGTGCTGAAGTTTCTCATGGCGTCTACCTGGTTCTTCATAAGAGCAATCAGAGGAGAAATTACGATTGCTATTCCCTTCTTCATAACTGCAGGCAACTGGTAGCAAAGCGATTTACCTCCTCCGGTAGGCATAAGCACAAAAGTATCCCGGCCCGACAGGACATTCTTAATAATATCCTCCTGATTACCTTTAAAAGTATCAAATCCAAAATACTTTTTTAAGTAGTCATGTATAGTAGAATCATTCAACATAGTCTTCCCAAAATGATAAAATTCGCCGACTGTAAAGAACTTAATTTTTACAGTTTATATAAAGTTACTAAATTTCTTAATCAAATATTATTTTTAAGAATTAATTAACAAAAATGATAGCTAGTCAAATGAGAAGTAATACACTGAAATATTAATATTGTTTTGCTAAAGAAGATTTATCATCTTTACAGGCTGAATTTTAAATCAATCTAATATTAGTTGTTAATGGCAATATTTGGGAAAAAAGGGAAGAATGGAGAAAAAGAGATGTCATTCCTTCAACATCTCGAGGAATTAAGATGGCACATTATCCGGTCCATCTTAGCTATTGTGTTCTTTATGATTATAGCTTTTATATTTAAAAACGTTCTTTTCAATAAGATTATTCTTGGCCCTAAAAGCCCCGAGTTTATTACCAACCGATTACTTTGCGAGCTAGGGGAATTCCTTAAAACGCCTGCCTTATGTATTAACACGAAACCATTAAATCTTATAAGTATAAAAATGTCGGGGCAGATTACGACTCACATAACTGCTGCTATGGTTGCCGGTCTGATCCTTGCATTTCCGATTATACTCTGGGAGTTCTGGCAATTCTTCAAGCCAGCCCTCAAACCCCACGAGGCAAGGTATGCTAAAGGGGCAGTACTGGCTGCTTCAGGGCTATTTTTTGTCGGAGTTCTCTTCGGGTATTTTATGCTTTCACCCCTATCAATACATTTTCTCAGCTCCTATAATATTGATCCCTCGGTTGTCAATCAGATTAATGTAAGGTCATATATCGGTACTCTGACATCAATATGTCTTGCTACAGGGCTGGTCTTCGAGCTTCCGATAATAACATTCTTCCTCACCAAGATAGGCATTCTTACACCAACCTTCATGAGGAAATACAGAAGGCATGCAATTGTGGTTATCTTTATCGTTGCAGCAATAATCACCCCACCTGATGTCTTTTCTCAGACGCTTGTCGCTATTCCTCTTCTTATTCTTTATGAGGTCAGCATCTTTATCTCGGCAAAAGTCATGAAGCAAAAAGATAAAGATCGTAAAGAATTCTTCGGGGATGAAAAAACCGAACCTGCAACTACATAGTATTTTAAATGAAACTATACACAGAAAATCTTGTAAAAAAATATCGCAGCAGGACTGTTGTTAACCAGGTTTCTGTTGAAGTTGAACAAGGAGAGATAGTTGGATTACTGGGGCCTAACGGCGCGGGTAAAACAACAACCTTCTACATGATTGTGGGGCTAATAAGACCAAGAGAGGGAAAAATATTTCTGGATGAAGAGGATATAACAACACTTCCTGTCTATAAACGCGCCAGAAAAGGCATTGGTTATCTGGCACAGGAAGCCTCAGTATTCAGAAACATGTCAGTTGAAGACAATATCCGGGCAGTTCTTGAAATGTCCGGCTTTCCAAAACAGGAGCAGGAAGAAAGACTGGAGACACTTTTGGGTGAATTCGGATTGCAAAAAATAAGGTCAAGCAAAGGTATCCAGCTTTCAGGAGGTGAAAGAAGACGCACTGAAATTGCCCGGGCACTTTCTCTTAAACCGAAATTCATCTTACTCGACGAACCTTTTGCGGGTGTCGATCCGATTGCAGTTGAGGATATCCAGGAGATTGTATCAAAATTAAGGGAAAAAAATATTGGGATTCTTATCACCGATCATAATGTTCACGAGACACTTTCAATCACCGATCGTGCCTACCTTCTTTTCGAAGGTCGTATCCTGAA
>JBEKDR010000032.1:0-59030 GCA_050014255.1 Bacteroidales bacterium
TATCTTGACAAAGATTCGGCTTCAATGGTATTATTATCTTAGAGAAAGAAAATGTTACATATTTTAATAGCTTACCAGAGTTTTATATTCAATTTTACCCCGGGCAACGTTTCACTTCAAAGCGATAAATTAATTTTTATGGCAGGATTAACAGATAGTTTACCTCGTGTCTTTCCTGAAAACCGTGCTGAAATTTACGCAGAATTTGAAAAAATCAGAACCTTATGCCATAAAACAGGTAAAACTGTATTTAGATATTTTTGTCAGTACTAAAAAGATCAGATGATTATGAAAATTGTAGTACTTGATGGATATGCACTTAACCCCGGCGATCTGAGTTGGGAAAGGCTGTTTAATATGGGTGAAGTGGCCTTGTATGACAGAACCCCTGCGGATAAAATAGTGGAACGGTCTGTGGAGGCAGAAGTTTTAATCACAGACAAAACACCGCTCACTGAAGATATCCTTGAAAGATTATCCAATCTGAAGTACATTGGAGTTCTTGCAACCGGATATAATATTGTTGATACCGCCGCTGCAAAAAAAAGGAAAATAATAGTCACTAATGTCCCGGCTTATAGCACTATGTCAGTTGCCCAACTGACATTTGCTCTGTTGTTTGAACTCTGTCATCATGTGCAAAAACATAGTGATTCAGTTATGGAGGGTAAATGGGCCGGCTCGATAGATTTTTGCTATTGGGATTTTCCATTGATCGAATTATCAGGGAAAACATTTGGCATTATAGGTTTTGGTAACATTGGCAAAAAAGTTGCTGATATTGCTTCCGTATTCGGGATGAATATAATTGCATACAGCCGGCATCAGACAGATCAGTCGGAAAGGAAGAACTTCAGATGGGCAGAATTGAATGAAGTTATGGAACAGGCTGATATTGTAAGCTTACATTGTCCATTATTGCCGGAGACAAAGGGACTCATTAATGCAGGGAACTTAAAAAGAATGAAAAGATCTGCTTTTCTTATAAATACTTCAAGAGGTCCTGTTGTAGTGGAAGAGGACCTTGCTGATGCCCTGAATAATGAAATTATTGCAGGCGCCGGTCTCGATGTGCTTTCGATTGAGCCTCCTGCAAAAGAAAATCCTCTCTTCAAAGCAAAAAACTGTATTATTACACCTCATATCGCCTGGGCAACAAAAGAGGCAAGAATCAGACTGATGGATATTGCAGTAAACAATCTGGCTGCATTTATTGAAGGGAGACCCGTTAATGTGGTGAATCAATAAGGAATATTTGGATTGTTAAATTATACCTGCGTTACACTTTATTGCTAATTGTCTATTTAATTTAAATTTAGGGATTAGTTTAGTGACAACATTAATTCTTCGCTTATCATATTAATTATTTAAAATCTTTGACACAAATTCTCCTTTTAAATAAAATACATTCAGCTAATTCTAAATTGGGAATCTCAATTTGCGACCTCCAATTTTATTTATTAGTTTTAAATTTATGAATGTTGGATTGAAATAAATAGGTGAAATGGATAACGCAATTTGCGACCTCCATTTTTGAGGAGTTTATTTAAAAACAGCATAAAATACTAAAAATGAAGAGGCACGGCTCGTTGATAATAATACCTGATGAAGTAATCATGGATAAGATATACCTGATAAGAGGTAAGAAGGTAATGCTCGACCGTGACCTGGCGATGCTTTATGAAGTGGAAACAAAAAGATTGAAAGAGCAGGTGCGTCGTAATATAGATCGTTTTCCGGAAGACTTTATGTTTGAATTGTCAAAAGAAGAACTTGCAGATTGGAGGTACCAATTTGGCACCTCAAGTAGTTAAACAATGGGGCTACGAGTTCCTCCGTTTGCATTTACTGAACATGGAGTCATTATGCTTGCCAGTGTTTTAAGCAGTGAAAGAGCAATATATGTTAACTTAAAGATAGTGAGAGTTTTTATACATATGCGGGAAATGCTTCAAACCCACAGAGATATACTTCTTAAGCTTGATGAAATAGAACGAAAATATTCTGACCACGACCAGAAGATAAAGCTGATATTCGAATACCTTAAACAATTGGAGGAAAGCAAAGAACAGGAATCAGAACAAAAAAACCGTAAACGTATAGGTTTTAAAGCTGCAGAGAGTTAACAGACAACTCTACCTGTTCCTTTTCATAATTCAATCTCTGTTTTCCCTTTTAAATCAATTGTTTTTCCATTCCACCTAAAAATGCCTGTCAGCCCCTCCGGCAAAATAACTTCGCCCATTATACCGTCATTCCCGGATCTTTTCAGATCAAAACTGATCATTCCTGCAGGATGTGGAATATGTCCCTTAATAAAAGTAAGTTTCCCCAGAGCCGGTTCTATTTCGACTGTTTTAAAACCGGGTGATCCGGGACGGATCCCTGCAACCGTTGCCAGAAAATCATAATCGGGACTTGCGCTCCATGCATGGCAGTCGGAGCGGGCAGGATCGGGATTCTCAGCAAAGGTAGTCAGACCTTTCTTCAGCATTTCATTCCAGAGACCCAGGGTCTCGAGATAATGATCAGCAAGTCCGGTTTTTTTCAAAGCCTGTGTGAGGTAAAACCTGAAATACATAGTGGGTTGTATCAGACTTGTATCATTCATGAACCGTTGTACAAAAGCCTTCTGATCGTTTTCAGGTATCGTATTTGTAAGAACACCAAAGATCTGGGCATGCATGCTGAATTCTTTTTTCCCCGGTATATCTGCCAGGTACCCACGCGATTCATCCCAGCACTTTTCATAAACAGCTTTTGTTAACAGTTTTGCAAGCTGGGAATATTTATCAGCCTTTTCCTGTTGCCCGTAGTATCTGAACAGTTCTGCTGCCCGTTCTGCGGCATAAGCAAATTGCATAGTTAGTATTGAAGAATTGCCATCGTTCATTCCTCCTGCCGGAACGCCACCGATACCTTTTTCATCGCTCCAGGCCCATTCAACAGCCCAGTCTACAAAGTTCCAGTACTCGACCTTGCCCAGCATGCCTGTTTCTTTATCGATCCGTCTTTCAAACCAGCCAAGGACATTTTCAATGCCAGGCAAAAAGTTTTTTATAAATTCAGGATCATCGCGTAGCGTCCAGTAATCATTAACCATATCTACCCAATATAGTGAGAATGGCGGGATAATCTGAGGATTAGCTGACGGATACCTGCTACGGGTAAGTCCTTCATAAAACTGTGACTCATTAAGGTTCATAATTGCGTTTCTGACAAGACGGTCATCGCCTGACACATAAAGAGATATCAGTGCCTGAATGCGGGTATCACCAACATATTGCAGCTGCTCGTAATAGGGACAATCAAAATAGGTTTCGTTGGCACAAAGACGTGCAGTTCTCCACCCAACATTCCAGATTTTCTTTAAACCCGGCTGGTTAGATTCAAATACTGCATTCTCTTTTAACGGGTATGCTGTAAATTCACTTGAAAAACTATTTAGCAGCAGTGGTTCCTTGCCTGTTTCTATCTCCATCTGAAGATATCTCCAGGTACGGAACCAGAGAGGACGAAACAATCTCCCTGCATTGCCATCAGGTAAAAAATAATCAGAATATCCTAAGATAGATTTTCCTTCAATTTCATTCCGGTTTCCTTTTGATCCTTTTGAGTCGAACAGCGATTCTGAATAAGTAAGCTTTATCCTGCTTCCCTTTCCTCCCGACATTAGCAATTCAGGGTAGCCTGTTGTCAGGTTTTCCTGGTCAAATAATATTATGATTTTCCTGTTGGCCTGGATTGTCCAGGGAGTTTTACCACCAAGAAAACCTTCAGGCAATGCTGCTCCCGATATACGCCGGACAGTTGCAAATAATTGATGTGTTTGCTCCATCAACGGAATTCTGCGTGGTGACAACTCCCAGTTTATATCTGTTCCCACTCCTCGGGGGTGTGCAGTATCAAGTGTACGCGGTATTAGCCAGGAGTTGTCATCATAACCGGCTGTTTCCCAATTCCAGGGATAAAGCGATGCATCGACCCTGTCGCAAGGACCGACTACAACAAATTGTCCGCTGGTTTCCTTTGAACTTGCCGGAGCAGGTGAATAGGCCTGATCCTTTATGACTTTCCATGATGTATCGGTATTTACAATTTCTTCTGAAGGTGAATTTCCCTGGACAATAAATGCTGTTTTAATGCTGAACTGAGCCCATGGTTTAAGTTCACCGAAATTCCATACTTCCGCTGCAAGAAGGTTTTTTCCCGGTTTCAGAAATGCAGCTATATCAATACTCTCAAATGACCAGTGTTCCGGATCGGCACGGGCAGGACCAAAACAGACTGCCTTCCCGTTAACAAAAAGACGGTATCTGTTATCAGCAGAAATATGAATAATAAATTCCTTTGGCTTCTCCTGCAGTTCAAAATTTTTTCTGAAATGAAAAACACCATAATCGAGCAGAGATTCCGATGGATGAGCTATCCATTGCGCCTTCCAGTGTTTATTCAGCAGATCAGGGTTAATTTTTTCAAAACCAACTTGCTGTATAGTTTGTGCTGACAGATTTGCACAGGTCATTAAAATCAGGAGGACATTAATTTTTGAGCGCATAGTCTAATTTTTTTAACAATATTAATAGTTTTTGATGACTTAACCTTATCAATTCATAAACCTTAGTGAGCCTTTGTGAAAGCCTTTGATTGACTTTGTGTTTGAATTTTTTTACATCTTGCCAGTGGTGGAGACATGGTAATGCAAATCAGGAAAGAGCAAAAATGAATTATGAGTTTATTTACTACTTCCTGATTTTTGTTTATCAAGCCATTTAAGCCACAGTTTCAGACTGTTTGTCCAGCTGGCGATATGATCGTTACCAATTCCCAGACCGAACCCATGTTCACCTTCAGAGATTATATGCAACTCGGCAGAGATCTTTTTTGCCCGAAGCGCCCTGTACATCAGAAGTGCATTTTCAACCGGCACTCCGGTATCATTATCAGCTTGTACAAAGAATGCCGGAGGAGTGTCTTTCTTAACCTGCAACTCATTTGAATAGTACTTCACAAGGTTTGTATCAGGATCTTTCCCAAGCAGTGCATCCCTGGAACCTTTATGCATGCATGAATCTGTAAAAGTAATAACGGGATACATGAGGATCATAAAATCAGGGCGGCAGCTTAATTTCTCCACTGAATCTTCAGCGGCCGGGTTGCCATAGTCAAAATGTGTTCCCAGGGTGGAGGCCAGATGACCTCCTGCAGAAAATCCCATTATCCCGATTTTTTTCGGATCAATGTTCCATCGTGAGGCATTAGAACGGACCAGCCTCATCGCCCGTTGTGCATCCATCAGGGGAGCCTTATGAGGTTCAATACAGTTGCCATAGGTCGGCAAACGGTATTTAAGAACTATTCCCGCCACACCAATAGAATTCAGATATTTGGCGATATCTGTACCTTCCAGATCATAAGCCAGAATCCAGTACCCGCCACCAGGACAGATTACAACTGCCTGTCCCGAGGAAAAGCGTTTGGTAGGAAGGTAAACGTCTATTCCCGGTACCTGAACATTGCTGATGGTAGTAATTTTATTGTGCTCAATTTTTTCCTTGCCACCTGTATTCTTTGAGTTTGGTATAGTCCCAGTGTACAATGGCAATGAGGTATCCTGTCCTGTCATATTTGCAAATTGCAAAAGGGAAAATAGTACAAAAAAAGCTTGATAAAGTGTTTTCATAGACTAAGATTAATTTAATTAAATAGGTTTATTCTCAATAAAAGGTTGATTAAAGGGGATCGCCTCCTGCCTGCAAGGTTACAATACTCTTTGCAGGAAGTTCAAATTGATTATCCTGTCCAGGATTCAAAGTACCTGCTTCTTTACAGTTCTCACTTCCGGAAGTAGTCAGATAGATAGTGAAAACAGCAGGAAGATCATCTCCCAGAACCGATACTGATTTGGCTTCGCTTCCATCATTGATAATGACAATGGTAGTTGTTCCTTTTTCCTGATGATTAAAAGCTGTAACAAAGACTTCCGGATCGTCAGAAGTGCTTTTCACCCTTATTGCTCCTGGTCTGATAAACCTGTAATAATGTTTTGATACATAATACTTTTTGCCACACGTATTATTGCTCATCAGCGAATAATTACTGATTCCGCTTGCCTCACTTCCCTGCCACCAGACCCATGCCTGCATATTGCCATAGTTTAACCCGGAATAGATATCCATGGCCAGGTTCAATGCCCCCGGAGTGGTACCTGAGCTTATCCAGGAATCCGAATAGCCCGATGTTTCGGTCATCCATGCAGGTTTGTTCAGGGGAGTGGAAAACTGTTCTGCATGATATGTCCACATCCTGGCCAGTTCAGAACCAGATGTCGCCGAAATTCCATCAGAATAACCATGAACTGCGAGAATATCAATATTGTCCTTTGCTGTAGCATTATTTTTAATTGCCTGGTGATAGAAATATGGCCAGTTGTCACTTTTCCCTTCCATCTCAAGCATGTTTTCTGAACCGAAAATTTTAACATCCGGATAGGAAGATTTGATAAGCGGAACAACATTATTGAGCAAATCACAATACCATTGTGTTGTATAAGTGCATGAATTATATGGCTCGGAGAATAAGGGTTCGTTTTGAAGACTCAGCGCGTACAGGTCACTTCCGGCATCCTTGTATGATTGTATACATGATTTCAGCCAATCGGCATAATCAGTGTATTTACCGGGATTGAGCGTGCCACCGTTTTTAGTGGAAACCTGACCGGCATTCCGAGTGGCATCAGGATCTCCTGCCCATGAGAAATTGCATAACCATTTCATATCAGCCGGAGGACTCCAGATAGAGACAATGAATTTAAGGTTGACACCATATAAATCAGCCTTGGCTTTAATCGCCTGTACCACCGGCTCTTGCTTATACCAGTCTGCATCCTGACTGGCATCAGGAGTGGCAGGAGGATACCATTCATTTCGCCAGATTGTAATTCCCAGATCATTAATTATTTTATCGCCCCATGCATCATTCCAAAGGTTTTGTGCAGCCCACCATACATCATAAGCTCCAAAAAATCCAAAGCCATCTATAGTCTGATAGTTTACAGATTTATCAATTGTTATATTTATTTTGGCTAACTCTGCTGCGGGATTAGACAATGGATCTTCTTTGCCAATCTTTTTACAGCCGACAGATAAATGAATAAATAATATCAAAGTAAGCAGATTATTCAGACTTAGTTTCATGATCTTTAAATGTTTATATTCATTTATCTGAGATTTTTTATTTTCATAGTTTACTATTCATTCGACTCCGGTGGTAATTACTAAAGTAATGGGATAAATGTGAATTAAATTATATAATTTTACAAAAAATTCCTTGTTATGAGAAATGTGGCGCTGGAATACAAGATAAAAGTGAATCGCGCCGGTCTGTATTAGGTCGTCCCAGGACCCTGTTACCCATAAATTACGTAAAAATATTGATAACATATGACAGGAATCAATCCGGCCAGATGTTATCTTTTCAAAGTTTCATTAAAAATCAATATTATGGACATATTAATTATTACAGGATCAAACCTGAAAATTGAAGATATAGTAAATGTCGCGCGCCATGGTCAGAAGGTTGGACTTCATCCCGAAGCAAGGGAGAGGATTAACCGTTGCCGGGCAATGCTTGAGAAAAAGATTGATGCGCACGAGATCATGTATGGAGTAAATACAGGTATTGGCGAATTTTCAGAGGTTGTTCTGGATGATGACCAGATAAAGGATTTCCAGAAATATCTGGTTTATAACCATGCAGCAGGCATAGGTGACCCCGCGCCGGTTGAATATGTCAGGGGTGCTATGCTCGGAAGGATTAATGTGCATGCCCATGGCAACTCGGGGAACAGACTGATAATAACAGAGACGCTTGTGGAAATGTTAAATAAAGGTGTTACTCCATATGTATGCCAGAAGGGCTCAGTCGGAGCCAGCGGCGATCTGGCTCCAATGTCTCAGATCGCACTGCTTATGATGGGCGAAGGTGAGGCCTATTATAAGGACGAATTACTCGATGGTAAAGTGGCTATGGAGAGGGCCGGAATCCAGACCCCCGGGCTTATGGCACGTGACGGACTGGCAACCATTAATGGTTCAAATGTGCTGACAGCCATGAGCGCCATATTTCTTTACGATGCAAATAAATGGCTCAAACAGGCTGAGATTGCAGCCTCCATGTCGCTCGAGGCCCTCAAGGCAAACATGAAACCTTACACACCTTTGCTTCATGAGGTTAGAGGCTTCAAAGGAGCCGTCCGGAGTGCAAATGCGATCAACATGTGTGTGAATGGAGGCGATCTTAAAGAGGGAAGAGTTAAGAGCAAGGTACAGGACGCATATTCAATGCGCTCAACACCCCAGGTAATTGGAGCAGCCCATGATGCACTTGCATATGCACGTTCACAGGTTGAGATCGAACTGAATGGTGTCGGTGACAACCCAATCTTTTTTCCCGATCTCAATATTCAGATTTCCGGAGCTAATTTCCAGGGTTCCCCGGTATCGGTTCCTATGGATATGGCGGGAGCTTGCATAACTATGGTAAGTGTTTTGTCCGAACGAAGGATGAACAGGTTGAATAACCCGGCATTGAGTGTCGGACTACCTGATTTCCTGACAAAAGGAGCCGGTATGTTTTCAGGACTGATGCTTAGTCAGTATACTGCTGATATGATGATCGTTGAGCAGAGAATACTTTCTGCGCCTGCCTCCGTACAGTCTATCCCGGCAGCCGCTGACCAGGAGGATTTTGTTTCGATGGGAATGAATACGGCAATTAAGAATTTCCAGATACTCGAAAATGCTTATGGCATCCTTGGTATTGAATTTATGGCTGCCGCACAGGCTCTTGACTTCAGGAAGGAGGAATATAAATTTGGCAAGGGTGTGCAGAAAGCATGGGAGGTTATCAGGAAGCATGTCGAATTCCTTGATGTAGACCGGCCCCTTTATCACGACCATACAACAATGCAGGAACTGGTCAGATCGTGCGAAATACTTCATGAGGTTGAGCAAGTGGTCGGGAAACTGGAATGAATTCATATCTTTGTAAACCGACTAAGGAATTATAATCGGGAATTACCTTGTAATTACACTTAGATATGAAAATCAAAATCATTTTTGCCATTATTGCATGCATGATCGCCACATCATGCGGAAACAATAAGAAAACCAGCGACATTATCGAACTTCCTGAAGAATGGAAATTTATAACCGGCGATAATCCTGAATATTCCAATCCGGGATTTAATGATCAATCATGGAAAAGCATTAAAGTGGACAATTATTGGGAGGCACAGGGCTACCCGGGTTATGACGGGTTTGCCTGGTATCGCACCAGGGCAGTTTTCCCTGCTTCACTTAAAAACAGCAATAAATTATTTAAGACTGTTCGTATTACTTTAGGAAGGATTGATGATGCAGATGAAACCTGGCTTAACGGTAAGAAAATCGGAGAAACAGATGGCTGGGACGTTGACAGATCATACTATGTTCCTTTTAATCTTATTAACTGGGACAAAGAAAATGTGATTGCCGTCAGGGTGTACGACAGAGGAGGAAATGGCGGTATGTACGGAAGACCTCATTCAATTGGCGGTGCGCGATTGTCAGGTATTCTGGATCTAAAGACAAATGATAAACCTCCGGCATTCACTTCGAAAAATTCAGAATTTACTAAAACATTGATTTTCCATTTCAAGACACCTGTTGAAAAATTGAGGGGTAATTTGAGAGTCAGGGTTTATGATCCTAAAAATGATAAAGTTGTTTTCCAGAAAGATGCCCATATTGTAATCGGAACAAAAGCAGATACTTCATATACTTCCAGGATAACCATAAAAGAACCTGATACATATAAAATTGAATATGTTTTAACATCAAGGTCCCTGACCGATAGATTAAGATACAACACACTTTTTTCATATAAACCCGGGAACCATATGAATGAAAAATTTGAATATCCTGTTGTTGACCTTACAGTTCCTGATAAGGCAAGTCCCTTTGGCCTTGAGAATATCACTTTTGGCGGTTATCTGAATGAACGGCTGAATGCAAACCTTACGCAGCGATTGCTGAATATTGATGAAACAGGGATACTGGAATGCTATTATAACCGGCCCGGGAAACAGACCTGGGTGGGAGAATATACAGGAAAGTATCTTCATGCAGCAAGTCGGGTATGGCGCTCTACACAGAACAAACAGTTAAAAACCCAGATGGACCGGATTGCCAATATTTTAATATCTTGCCAGAATAAAGATGGCTATCTTGGAACCTATTTGCCTGCGAATTACTGGACTGAATGGGATGTCTGGGCACATAAATACAATATGTTAGGATTGCTGAGCTATTATTCAGTAACAGCCTATAAACCTGCATTGGAAGCTTGTGTGAAAATGGGGGATTTATTATGTCGCACTTTTGGCGAAAACAAAGGTCAGCGGAGTATTATTGATAATTCACCGCATATTGGCATGGCCTCGACAAGTATTCTTGAACCAATGACCTATTTATACCGGTTTACGGGTGATAAAAAATATCTGGAATTTTGTAAGTACATCATTAAAGCGTATGAATACGAAAACGGCCCCAAAATAATCTCTGCCCTGACTACACTCGGAAAAGTTGACAAAACTGCAGATGCAAAGGCCTATGAGATGATGTCGAATCTTACTGGCATTGTAAAATTATATCAGTTAACAGGAGATGAAAAATTATTGAAAGCTGCAGATAATGCCTGGAAAGATATCGCAGCTAACAAGCTTTATATTACAGGGACAGCCAGCAAGGACGAGGTATTCCAGGAAGATTTTGTATTGCCTGCCGGAAATGATGTAAACATGGGCGAAGGTTGTGTAACAGTAACCTGGCTTCAGTTCAGCCAGGCGCTTTATTATCTGACAGGCGATCCAAAATACATTAATGAAATTGAAAAAACAATATACAACCATTTGTTTGCAGCCGAAAATCCGGAAACGGGCTGCGTGAGCTATTACACCGCGTTACAGGGTAAAAAGCCTTACCGTTGTAATATTGACGGGCATTGCTGCCTTGCAAGTTTACCCCGGGGAATTGCTGCAGTCCCTGAATTGGCTTACTCAAAAAACCAGAACAGTGGCTTTAGCATCAACCTTTATTCAACCGGAAAACTTACGGATAAAATTCTTGCAAAGAATGGAAAAGAGGTAGGTATAGAATGCAATATCGAATCTAACTTTCCGCAGGAAGGCGGGGCAATTATTACGCTTAATCCTGAAACAAAATGTGAATTCAGGCTGGCATTGCATGTTCCGGCCTGGTGCAGGAATTATAAAGCTAATGTAAATGGCAGAAGCTATAATGGAGTTCCCGGTCAATATCTGAACATAGAACAGTCGTGGGTTAAGAAAACTGTAATAACCATCGTATTTGATATGCCGGTTCAAATTCTCGACGGAGGTAAAAGCTATCCGGGGTATAAAGCCATAAAATATGGGACCCAGGCACTTGCTGTTGATCAGTCGTTAAATCCGGAAATTACAGATTTGGATAAATTATCGATTGTTTCTCCTTCATTGAAAAGTATTCCCAAAACTTTGCTGCCTAAAAACTGGGTTGGTTATCAAATATTCAGTACCAAAGCTTTTTACAATAATAGCCCTGTTGATTTGAAATTAGTTCCCTTTGCCGATGCCGGACAGACGGGTGGAGATATCAGGGTGTGGATTAAAAAAGAATAAAACTCCGGGTACAATTTACCTGGATTGTCTGTTGCTTTTTTCAGGGTTGGAATAGTAAAATAAAGGAGTTCTGCTTCTATATATCAATATCGGTCCAGCCACCTGTATCTTCTTGTACTGTCCCCGAATTTCAGCGCAACTGTCAATTCATGAGTCCCATAAGTGACACTTTGAATCTCATTGAGAGTAAAATCGATAGCGTATCCGAAATACAAAGCAGCCCATTTGGAATGGTCAGGGATATATCTGAATCTTATGTTAGCTATTAAACCTCCGCCGGTTCTGTAGGTCAATCCTGCCCACAATCTTTCATCATATATGCAGGTTAATCCAATATCAGCTTGTGGTTTAAGCTGTTCCGATATTTTAAGAAGTAATGAAGGTTCGATTTCAGTTCTGCTTCCGGAAGAAAGATTACAGGATCCAAAAGAGTAAAAGTGCCTGTCCATCCTGAAATTCCTGTATGCATAATCACCTATTTTGGCAGCAGCACCAAACAATTGCAGAGCAGAAAAACCAAAGTTGAATTTTGGATTTAAAAGATAAATTCCAAAATCAACGTCAGGAACAAATAGACCCCTTCTCAAATTATTAATTAACCATGGTTCATTCGCATCTTCAAAACTTAGTTCATTTGCATTAATAATAAAGTGGTAACCGGTTAAAGCCAGACCCAAAGACAGCTGAGTGAATTTCCGGAGCCACAGGTGGTATGAATAGGTTGTCTGAAAACCTGTTCTTTGAATAAGTCCGTTCCTGTCACTGAAGATATAGGCTCCTAAACCAACCTTCCCATCATTTTTTGGAGTGAAGACGGTCTGGTTAAAAATAGTCTTTTTGATTTTATAACCTTGTTTAAGTATTCTGGTCTGCCAGCTAATGGAATAAGTCCTGGGTGCACCTGAATAGCCAACCCATTGTTCCCGTGCAGTCATGTTAAAGCTGGTATATCCGTCACTGCCTGCATGTGCAGGGTCGATCAGAAACTTGTTATAAAGGTACTGATCATATAATGGTAGCTGCTGGGCTAATGATGCCTGCTCAATAACAACAAATAACAATATGTAAATCAGCCTTTTCACAACAAATAAAATGTTTCTTTTTATCTTACTATGGTTATTTCTCCGGCAAGTGGTTTTGATCCGTTATGCAAATCAATTACATAATGATATGAGTCAATTGGTAAATTAGCTCCATTACTTTTTCCATCCCATGGATAGGGGTATCCTTGTTCTGATCTCCAGACTGACTGACCCCATCTGTTATAGATTGTGATTTTAACTTTGGGAAAAGAACCGATATTGCCAATATTCCAGACATCATTAATGAGATCTCCGTTGGGTGAGAAAGCTTCAGGAATTATCAGTTTTAGTCGTTCGGGTCCGGTCACAACAACATCTGCCGATCTCACCGGTCCCAGGCAGCCATCTGCTGATCGTTCCTGCACTTCCAGCAAAAAAGTTTTTGAGGTATTCCAGGTATGGTCAAATTCACTGGTAGTAAACCCGTCCTGAACGACCCCGTCAATCCACCATGTATAAGTTGAGCCCGGATTGGAATTAACACTATAATGTCTGAGTTGTCCAATATATACCATATCCGGCATAGCTGTCTGCCCTGCCGATTTAAAGGCGCTGAACAGGACTATGCCGAATAGTAGTATATATGGGTACCTTTTAAGCATAAGTACTCAATCTGATCATCTAATTGTGATAGATTGGAGATGTTGACGGGAGCGGTGTTATATTGACATTCTGTACTGCCGGACTGGTTGAGGTACATCCGTGAGCATTAACATAATTAACACTTACTGAATATGGCCCGGAACCATTCCAGGTGACATTTATGGTATTATCAGTGGAAGTTCCACCCGCAGCTACAAGTCCACCTCTTACTGCCCATGAATAGCTGGTCATGCCAGGCTCAGTTGTATAAATAACACCTTCAGTCCCGAAACATACCGGATTAGCACTTGGTGCAATAGTTGGCAACGGCAATGGATATACAGTTACCAGAACAGTAATCGGAGTTCCCGTGGTGCCATTAACGGCAGGAGTGATCGTGTAGGTAACTGTTGCTGCTGCACTCGAAGTGTTGGTCAGTGTCTGAGCAATTGCAGCGCCGGCTCCGTCAGAGAATCCTGATGCCGATCCACTTGTTAATACAGCTGTCCAGGTGAATGTTGCATTTCCGGTGTTGCTTGACAGAGCAATATTTGTTGAAGCACCGCTGCAGATAGCCTGAGACGAAGGCGTCGCAATTACATCGGGTCTGTCATTTACTGTGACTAAAACCTCCCTTGGTGATCCAACGCACCCTCCGGCATTTCTTTCCACCACAGACAAAGTATAAACTCCTGCGATGTTCCAATCTACAGTAATATTGTTTCCGGTGTCGTTTATTCTCCATTCGGATCCGGAAGTTCCGGGTGTAATGGTCCAGGTATATGTTGAACCGGAAGTAGCTGTTACAAGGTATGGTTCATTGCCTCTGCTGACTGTTTGTGTCGGGCTCGTATCACTTTGCGCCCATACTTCACCCGAACATGCCAGAAGCAGCATCAGGAGCGTGAGTAAAGCTATTACTCTTCCAGGCAGTTCCTTATGTATCCAATTTTGTGACAATAGTTCAGCAATTGCATTGTTGAACATACGCCCGTTGCTCTGGTTAAGCAATCCGGTTTTTCTTTTTAGTTGTTTTTTTGTGCACATGACATAGTAGTTATTTGGTTAATTTTTAGCTTATATCTATCGATGATAAATAGGTGATGTAGCTGGTATCTGGTTAACAAAAATCAATACCGATCCGCTGTAAACAGTCCCGCAGTGAGGTGTCCCTCCATCAGTAGCGATGATCCTGTAATAGGTCGTTGCCATCAGCGCAGGAGGTGAATAAGAAAGGATATTTGCACCCGTGATATCAGTCCATGTGAACCCATTTGGGCTGCTTTGCCATTGATAAGTATAATTCGGACCGGAACCGCCGGAAGCAGGTATTGCTGTGAGTGCGGAAGGAAGATTCCCATAACAAATCTGCTGGTTGTCAGAGGCTACAGGTGGTACCAGTGGCGTCCTTACCAAAAGATTCCTCTCTCTTGTGAAACTTGTTTCAACACATGTTGGATCACCCGGAGGCTGGTTGAGAGTTGCAAAAGTGACAGATACCCTATAAGAACCGCTTTGTGCAACGGTTGCATTTGAAATAGTCAGTTGAGATGTAGAGGTTCCAGAATAAGCTCCTCCGTCCGATAAAAAAGTCCAGCCTGAACCGTTATTCCAAGACCACTGATATCCGTTACTGATTACATTCCCTTCTGTTGATAACTTATAAGTCATGGTTCCTCCATTGCAGATTGTAGAATTTACAACTGCAGGTGTAAGATCCTTAATAGAGTTTATGCTTAATAAGGCCGCATCGGAAGTTATTGTACCGCAATCATCTGTGATCAATACCCTGTATTCAGTACCATTGACATTCTGTTTGTTTACACCTATATTATCAATGTTAAGCAAAGCGCTGTTTGCACCGTTTATATTTTCAAAATTTCCGCCGGGAGGTTTTTGTTGCCATTGGTAGTAAACTGTTCCCACAGATCCGCTCACTGTAACCGAAAATTCAACGTGATTTCCGTAACAGTCTGTCTGGGGTAAAGGTTGACTTGTAATTATCATCGATGCAGCATGCCCTGTCATCCAGAAGCCAACACATACCAATAACCTGGCATTAACTTTACTTGTCAGTCGCCTGACAGCCTGTAAAACGCTAACAACGATATTTCCTGTGACTTCGCCCAAATGCTAAAGTTACTTTCAGCACAATCAGTATAATACGATAAAAAAGCAGCCTGCATTAACTATATTAGTCAAATACTGGCAACCTTATAAACTAAGATTACTTTCAGGTTTCTCTACAAAAGAATACTTTGAATCTTTTTTAAAAGTCTCCTGTAATCTAGCCAAGCACAACAAAACAATTATTCCAGGATCTAAGATAGTTATTTTTTAAATAACTGAAAATTCTTTTTTGACCACTTTCTAAAATACTTGTAAAAATGGAGCGTGTAAACACGGATGGTTATGGTGTGTGATTCAACCGCAAGATGAAAATGGCAATCCTTTTATATTTAGCCGACACTTAATGGTCGATGATTTCTTATGTGCCGTATGTAAGCTTATTTAATATTTGTTGCCGGCTGACTTTGTCATTTTGCATATAAACCATTATTATAATCAAGCACGTTGCCATTCAAATCATTAATATATGCATATGGGAATTCCTGATTGTGGGGATTCACTTTCCATGCTGTAGTATAATCTTTGGGTATTAAAATATTGTGGAGATTTAAATTGTAATATCCAAATTCTATGTCTGCACAACTATCAATCGTAAGGATATTGTTTTGATACACAGCGTCTTTTTCAATTTCTTTAAAGAAAATCTCCCGTACTTTATTTGAACTCAATTCTGGTTTATTTGTCAGTTCAATATTGGTAACTCTATTACACGTAAATCCTAGTATTGAATCAGAATTATTTATAGAAAAACTACAACCGTCGGTAAATAGTTTCAGATTATTTACATATTGATAGCTTCGTATATACTTGAAACCAATATCTGAATATTGAAAGAATTGAAGATTTGCATAATTTATGTGATTCTTGTCCAGAAGGTATTTTATGGTATCCATATCCTGATTAGATACTAATTGAATAGAAGGATTGTCACGCACTAAAAATGTACAACAATTTTCCATTTCATTTTTTTCCCTGCAGGAAAAAGCAATTAAAATCAAAATTATAAAGAAGTACATTTTCATGATGCAAGGTATTATTTGATTTTTCTAAAAGTCAGGACAGATTTCTTTGTATTAATATACTTTGAAAATTTGCCGATATTGATTGTCAGGTTTGGTTCATCGAACTTGAAATAATAAGTTCCCACCTCCATTGAATTTGATAATCCATCAATTACAGAAATACTGTCTCCCGATATTCTGTACAAATATATAGTGCTTCCAATTCTGGGTAACCAATATCCGTTTGTCATCGCAAAACCTCTGGATAAACTGAAATAACCTGAATCATTGTTTGAATTGAAACTAATAGTATCAGCACCTGTATTAATTTCAACCCAGGAACCCGTTAGTCCTTTCGCAAGAGTACCTGGGTCTGGAAATTCAAGGGATTTGTCTTTCTGGCATGAAAAAATGGCAAATCCGGTTAAAAATGCTACCATTAGATAGGCAGAGCATTTATTCAGTGTAGCTGCTTTCATAATTGGGTAAGGTTAGATGTTTTTTATGACAGTACAATCAGTGTTAATGTTTTCACAGCAAAAATCAAGCCAGCCATATGAATTATTATTTTTCTCATGCACCATAGTATTAATAACATTAAATGAAATTAATTTTGGTTGAGTTTTAAGTTATAAATTTTATTATCAGGTTAATATAAACAAAAATATCCTTCTAAATCTTTTATATGCCAGGAAACTTTTGAACGGCCACACTTGAACTGATGTCACTTTTTTAAAAATCTAATTACTTGGCTATAGAATCCATAACAATACGGTCTAAAATCAATTGTCAGCTCGTCCCCATTTAATTTATAAAAGTGGTTTTTGGGTATTCCGATATAAATGAATGGTATATACATCCCATTATACTGTATTAGAATGCTATCTCTGGATAAACTATAATCATAATGATCATTCACACCGGAAAACATCTTGTATAAATCATGGTCGGAAGTAAATTCTATCGTATCTGCTAAATCCGTTGATATCCATGTGCCAAGAAATGTATTATAGTTATTTGTATGGTTTTTTTCGCAACCTGATATAGTTATAATGGTCAGAGCAATCACTATCTGTGAGACGAAACATTTCAACTTGCCTTTTTTCACCGGAGTAAGATTAGTCTATTTAAGATTATACAAAATTTATGCCAGGTTGTCCACTGTAGTACGGAGGAGCTTTAGCAAACTAATCTGCTTTAATAGAAAAGAGGGTGTAGAAAAAGTCCTTTTTAACCGCAGAGTTCGCAAAGTAGGCGCAAAGCACGCAAAGTTAAAACGCCACCCCTTCAGTCTGGCGCCTTCGCTAAAATAGCCCACCTGGCTATTTCTTAACGCTCGGGCCTCTTTGCGATCTTTGTATAAATCCTTTGCGGCCTTTGCGGTTATTGGATTTCGACTTTTTCTACACCCCCGTGAAGATGCAACTGTATGGACTAAAATCGAACTTCTTTTAACAGGATTTATTGAATCTGACAAATCTGAAATAGACAGACGAAAAAAACATGTGTCTGGCGTGGAAGGGATTGGGGTTTGTCTCGTCATACTAAAATTTATCAAGTTTACCAATTCCGTAGACGGCAGGTGTTGACCAGATGTGGTATTTTTGTTTTTGTCAGGCTATTGTACATTATTATTTGAACCCACCATAAACACTAAAATTATAGTATTTCCAAATTACGTCAACTGATTTAAATCCAATATCCTCAAGCCATTTTAGTTGGTCTGTTAATTTGGCTGGCCTATCCTCTGCTTCGTACTTTGGTATCCAATTATTAAAAATCTCATCTTTCGGTACACTTTTAATCATAAATTCAATCCAGCGATTCATATTTATGTTTTGATGATAATCTGTCGATGCCAAAACAACATCGGCATTGATGAATAGTCCAAAATCCGTTAAAATATCATGTATTTTATTATAAAATTCTTTTTTACAATTATCATTTTCAAGATGATGCAAAGCTAATGAAGACGCAACTACATCAAATTTGTTATCAAAGTCAATCTTGGAGAAATCACCAGTTATAAATTCAGTCTCCTTATGGTCCGAAAGTTTATGCTTAGCAATATCAATCATATTGGAAGCAATATCCAGACAAACAATTTTCGAATTTGGGAATTTTTCGGAAATCCTTTTAGCAACCGTACCCGTTCCGCATCCTAAATCGATTATGCGGATAGCTGAATCATTATCAAAATGTATAGAATCTATTAAAGCTCCAATCATTTGGTCATAATAAGGTATAAGCTTTAGAATAATCTCATCAAACTCTTTAGCTTCTGCTTCAAAATGCTCCCTAATCTTATTCATTGACATTTGTTTGATTAAATATTGTTTCAAACTTATATAAAAAAAGTCGGATGTTTTTTCATGTGCCCTAACGACCTTGCAGAGGCGATTAACTTAAGCACCGGCCTAGCCTCACCTTGCGGAGCGAGCTCACCGGAGGTAATTAACTAAACCGACCAAGTTATGGTTAGTTTTTTATTTTCTAACGATAGTAATAACTAATTCAAGGTACTTCTTCTGAAGAAATATTAATTTGATTCATTTATTATATGTGATTCTCCTACCAGATTCCTGGAATTAGTTTTTTCGTTTTCATTTGGTAGGCTTCATATTCAGTCCCTATTCCCTGGACAAGTGCTTCTTCTTCAATTTTAATTCTGTATAGCAATGCGATCGTTGGAAGCGAAACAGCAATTATTAATGAGAGCCAGTTTTGAACTGCGAGGCCATACCCTATGCAAAACATTATAATTCCACTATATGAGGGATGCCGTATCCATTTATAAGGACCTTTCTGAATAACTTTTTGTCCTTTCTCTAGCTCTACTGTTGTTCTGAAGTACTTGCCTAGAACATTGATTGACCAGTAACGCAAGAATAGCCCAAGACTTAGTATTAAGATCCCTATCCAGAATACAATTGATGTTCTTTTACTAAACTGGAATACCGGAATCCAGCTAATATTAGCTGCCAAACTTATTGCGATTATTAAGGAAATGAAATTGTAATTTCTTGTCGTTCGATCTATTGTAGTTTTTCCCTTTCCGTGGACGTTATCTCGTAAAACTAAATACACTTCTGCTGTAATCCATACTGTCGTTGCAATTATTAGTATAATTATATCAAGATACATAATGCTGTCTCTCCAATATATGATTTCTATGAGTCATCCCTATGAATAACAAAGATATCTAAATTGATCACAAGAATCAATGCATACTTTTATAACCAACTAACATATGTTTATGCTGTTAACATATAAACCCCGGTAGATGGGAAATAGTTGTCTCGATTATACAATTCCGAGTTAGTTGGTCGGGTTTTTATTTAAAAGTCAGGGTGTCTGGATCCTGTCGTGTATCGTAAATCCTTAGTATCTGAACGCTAGATCTGGTGTCACGATAAAACAAAGTATTATGTTTAGTGAGAACACACTTTCTCACATTTTTTCTCTTGTAGCAGATCGGAAATTGTCGTGGATTTAAGGATATTTGATTGATTAAACTCTCAGTCAGATCGATGAAATGTGCAGCGACTTTCATCTCCCAATTTTTATCAAAGTAGTCAAGTATATTTGCAAGATCACTCTCAGTTAGAGGCGACCAAATAATCTGCTTAGGCATTAAAGTATTTCTTACGGAATTTATCAATGACAACCTTGTGTGTTATTCCTTTTTGAGAGTCTATTTCGTCAATTGCATCCAAAATTCCTTGCTTTTGAGCAGTTGACAGTTTGTCCCAATCAGAAATGTCTTTTTTGCCATTGACATAATTCAGTAATAATCCGTAGAATTCCTCAAGCCGATTCTTTTCAAGAGAGTCTATTTGCCGGAATATTTTGAGTTTTAAATCAGAAACTGTCATGGTTTCTTTTTTTACAAAGATAGCACAATTTAGCTTTTAATAGTCGTCCTCGTGTTAGGTAACCTGCCAACTAACAGTCCGGCGCTAAACTCATTTATTTTTCTAATACAGTCAAGAATATGCTCTATATAAGCGAGATCGTCCTTAATCATTATAAAATATTAATGAGGTCTTTCCTAATACTTTTTTTGACTCTTTTGTTCTTTAGAGCTCCTGTGGTCACAAGATCAACTTTTATCCCAAGAATCTCGGACAGGTCATTTTCTAGTTTAATCAGGGTAAGTAATGATAAAGATTCTTTAAACTCGACAAGGATATCTATATCGCTACCTTTTTTATTATCACCTCTGGCAAAAGAACCAAATATGCCAACTTTAAGAACGTTAAAATCCTTTAAGTAGCTCAAGATTATATTTTTAATCTCAGATTGATCCATTTGGAATGTTTTTACAAATCTATTAAAAAGTGATCATTCAACAATGCTGGTGTCTTGTTTTAGTTATGAGTAAATCTGTCCGGTTACATTTAATTGGCTTTTTGCATTTGTTTTTTTTTAAAAGACCGGGTAGATAGAAGAATAGTCACGGGTCACGATAAGTTTTAGCAATAGTACTAAGTCCTTATAGATGGATGACCGGCTTTGGGTCATGAATAAACAGTCAATTTAGAGAAACAAAGAAATGACAACCAACGTATTGGCTATCAATCATATTAACTCGTGCTTATTTATTTAATTCTCTTTTTCTAACATTGTAAGTTAATTCTTGATATCCAATTTTGCCATCATTGGAAATAGCTTCTACCACAACCTGCATATTTCCAGGGACATCTGCGTTGTAAAATGTCGTGGAAGCCTTTCCCAGGCTATCAGCAATTAGTTTTGGTTCCCAATCAATCAGGGCACGCAGGTCTGGTTTGTACCAGTCACCAGGCTGAAGATTTGCATACTTCGGAGTATAGAATTCACGGGGTGTTGAAAATACCGGCACCGAAGCCTTTATGATGCCTTCGGGCTTATGTACTCCATATATCCCACTCCCTCCATAAGTGTATATAGCAATAACATCTATGGTCTTTGGTATGCTCAATGGATTACATTCAGGGCAAAATTCGAACCAGACTTTTGATCTATTACTTACATCCTCAATTATTTCAAAGCTGCTTACTTCACTGGGAGGAATATAAGCAATTGAACCGTAGTCATCATGATTAACAGCACTACCATCAACCACCACAAGTGTCGGTGCAGTTTTCCTGACTTCTGCAAGGAGTTCACCATCGCTAATTCTAAAAATATGAACCTTATCCGGGAATTTGGATTGAAGAACACTATACAGTCCGAAGGACCATTTTTCCTCTTTCTCCTGAATAGTTTCACCACTAATTACCTCATTAGGTTTTCCATATTCCTGCATTACCTTTTTCCTGGCAGGAGTCATTCTGTAAGCTTCAACTTTAACCTCACCCAAAAGAATACCACCTGACAGCTTATAAGTCTCATCGACCTTTTTCCTCTCGATATTGTTTTCAACAAGTTTTTTTATAACGCTGTCAACTTTTCCTATTGAAGGAATATGATCAAAAGTGATTTTAGGTGATTCTTTTTTATCAAGAACGATTTTATAATCTTTATTTCTACCTGCATGATTGGCACTTTGTATCAATATGTTAAGATTCTGTCCATATTCATCATTCAGATCAAAGTAAAATCTTCCCAGACTATCCGTTGTCAGTGTCTGAACAGCTTTTCGGCGACCAAAAGTCATCACTGTTATCTCTGCAGCTTTCTTTTTTTTCTGAAATAATATTCCACTTACAGAACCTGAAAGGTTAAGTCTCGATTCTGGCTTAAAGGTGACAGTATCCACAGATTTATTATAAAGATACCTTCTCCATCCCTGGGTAAGCATTAAGGCATCTATATCGTCATAGCTTTTATTATTGGAGAAGTAGAATCCGGGGTTTTCTATTTCGCCTTTCAAATCTGAGCTCAGCAGAAAATAGGATAATATATTCTGACGGGTATTCTGGATCTGCCCCATTTGCTCTTTATTCAGGACCAGTAATGATAAACTGGTAGCTACGGGTTCAGAATGATTATCTGTGGTTTTAATTTTTAATTTGGTTAACTCCCGTTGGATGTATGTAACCTTGTCGGTGGAAATTTCAATATTTAAACGACTATCAGATCTTTCATTAAAAGCGAGTCTTTCCGCCACAGGGTGGCCTGTATTATCCATCATGGTAAATGCAATGATGCCATCCGGAAGTTTATTGACGGGTAGGGAAAATGAAAGTACTCCATCTTTTAATTTCCCTTTTATTTCATAATAGACAAGTCCTCTGCAGGAAACCTTTATATAAATGCTATCATTTTTCAAATAGCTCGAAGAAGCAGTTATGTGTATTGCATCTCCGCTCCTGATGACTGATAGAACATTTCCCTGAGGTGAAACCTTCGGCAAGGGATATATATTTGACAAATTACTGTCTGATTGTGATTTTAGCCGGGCAAAACAGGCAGAGTCCTTATCTGGATTGTTAAATATAAAACTACCCATTCCTAGTTTGTTGCTTTTAAACCTGGTAAGTACTTCCCCCTTTCCATTTATTATCTCCCCCGTTACACTTTTCCCCTTACCATTATATTCCAAAGCCTTAAAGCCAACCCTGCTTCTTATTCCATGAACCAGTTCTCCGCTTTCAGGGAAAAACTGAAGATCAAGGTGATCCTCATCCAGTACTATCGTTTTTGTAAAGCTGAATAGATTTTTGGTTACCATTTTCAACGTAACAAACTGACAATTATCAGGGATGTCATAATCAATCCTGAATTTATTATCATCATCTTTTTTGAGAGATAACGTGTCAATAATTTTGTCGTGAGTTATTATAAGAGTCAGTTCTTTTTTGTGAAGACTGTCTATTACAAAGGGATCAAAATAGGCAATAAGCTGGCGTTTTTTATCCTTTTTTTCAACAAGTGTGACATTACTTATTGGTTCCGGTTTCATTTTTGCTGTAGGAGCAAAAACCTGAATATATTCATTAAAGAAAAAATCTGTGCCGAAATTTCTGTCCCATTCAGTGTAGGCTCTGATCAAATAGGTGCCCTCAGAATAATTTTGATTCAAATCAAAAAATCCGGTTCCAATCCCATTCTCCAGTTTGATAAGCTTCTTCTCAATTATTTTTTCATCAGGACCTATCAACTCAACATATAAAACTCCACTTAATTTGGTGAGGTTATGATCGCTTGCATTTGTAACAATAGCCTTAAACCAAATGGTTTTATCTGTTGTGTAAACTTTACCATCCAGTTGCATGTAAATTTTTTCAGGTTCAAATCCATAAGTATATTTATGATTGTCTTGTGATCGAACATTTGAGTTTAAAATTAAACACACCGATAAAGTTGAGATTGAAATTCTAATAAGTTGCTTAAAGGAATCATAATTTCCGAAGGGATAATTAAAGTGCACCATATAATTAAAGATTAATAAGGTTTAACTTTTGAGCTTTGATATTTTGGTTAGGCTTTTGGTGATTGATGGTCAACATCTTAATTGCGTCAAATTCTATGCCACTAAAATATAAGAATTTCTAGAATATTATCTCTCAAAACGGACTGGCGTGCAAAAACCATGATCCGCCAGCTGGCGGAAGCGTCGGCCGGCCTTGCTCCGCCGTAGCGGCTACGCGAAGGCGATGCAGCCCTATTGACTTTGTCTTGGTAGCAGGAACATCCCGATAGCTATAGGGACGGATGCCACAAGATTTAATAGGTTGCGGAAAGTTCACTCTCATGGACTTTATTATGTATTATGGATTTGTCCGGGCTGCCGACTTCGTCGGCCGTAGGCGATTACGTCGTCCGAAGGCCGAAGCCAATTAATTAAACCGTCCGTGTTGGGCGAAGCCTTTTTTTAATCTTGGAGCACGTCAGTATTTATTTCGAATTTTAAATCATTCATTTTACTTTATCCATAAATGTAATACTGCACACAATACCAATAAGTATCATTCCTACAAAAAATATGAACAATCCTAATTTACTTTTCGAATTTATCCTACTAATCCTAAAAAGTAAATATCCTACTAATAAATTAATAAATGCCCATAAAAGATTAGTCAAAGGAGATGAAAGTCCTTTACCTGGCGGATCAGCAAATGGCTTCGGGAAAGCGTTTCCTGAAATTCTATTAACAAAATGTGGAACAACATTCGTTAAGAATACTCCTGCAAAAAATCCTGAATGTAATGATACCATTTCATTGGTTCTTCTAACAATTTGTCTGTTTTTTCCATAATTGTGAAAGTTTATTTGTTTCCCTAGTATGCTTTTTTCTTGTCCCCGTTTTATAACCTAGTCAGCGAGTCTCATATTTTATCTTGATTCAAATGTATCGTTTAATTTGTTATTTTTCTGGTTATCATCTACCTTTCTTAAACGAACCCATAACTAATAATTTTGGTCATACAATACAGTCACCGGTTAGCGATTACGCCCAACGGCACGGCAGTTGAGGGAGTTTGCGTTACCGGTGAAGCCATCCGGTTTCTTGTCCCGGTTGTGAGTAGCGGAACTGTCCCGGTGGCAAGCCGGTATGGCGCAATATTTGCCATCACGGTGTGGGCGGTTTGGGCGCGATCGCGGTACAAGTAGTTTATTGATTAATGATTAGAATGTTTAATTGTTTCGTATCCTGTCAAGGTTACTTTGCAAATATTGTGACAAGTCAAATTACCCCAACTGACCGTGTTATGCACAGGGCAAATATTTATTTAAGAGTCAACCAACTGTCATGAGATCATTTATTTAGATAACGCCCCAATCAAGTCATGCCATTTGTGTTTATGTTCGAATTTAATCGCTGTATCAGTTTCTAGGAGGTCCACATAATGATCAATGAACTCGAAAGTGTTTTCAAGTAGCCTTAAATAGTATTTTAAAGATGGCATAATCCCATTTACAATTATCTGGCAACCATGGACATTCCTTATTTTTTGAATCTCATCTTGAATAGCATCCAGTTCTTCCTCATTGTACTGCGGGGCTGTAGATAAGATATAATAACGATTTACTGGAGTAGTTTGGAACTTAGTATAAGCATCTTGTACAATTTTAAGGGTAATTGGAATTTCGTACTTTACTTCTACTGCCTCGAACGGACGATTTTTCAAATCAATTATTTCAATATCTCCAATTCGACCACTTCTTGTATCAGCTGATGTATGGCTTTCAATCGGGACCAATGTCATGCTTCCAAATCTTTTTGCTTCCTTAGTTAAGCATTGATAAATTGCATAGATTGCTAAAACAGGTAGTCGCGATGCCCCTTCTGCTTTATATTTGGAGTTAAAATGATTGTAAAGAACATCTAGGATAGTTGATATCGAAAGGTTAGTAGGTTTAGCCAAATCAATTGCTTGTGCATTTCTTTTAATAATGAGTCCTTGAATGATATACAAAAGCAATGCTTTAGCGTTTTTCCCTGATTGGATTCTATCAATTATTTCAAGGAATGCAAATTTAAGACTGTCCGGTTTAATAGCTCCAGAATAAGTTTTTATATACGGTTGTTTTTGTTCAAGAGATCTTGTCAACCAGCCACTCTCTGCCATTGCAGGAAACTTATAGTGTTTAAGAAATGGGGTAATATATTTAGAATCAAAAGTGCGTCCTGAATAGCCATTTGGTATACTTTCTTGGTGATTCCTAATGTCTTGATCCGGATTTAGAATCTTGTAAACGATGCTAGTTATTATTACTGTTAATACTCCTTTTGCTGATTCGGAATGGTCTAATATTATTTCAAGTATTTCTTTTTCGTCATCCGATATCTTAGTATTTATTGCATTCTTTTTTCCGACGATAGTCATGCAATCATCGTATGTCTTTTCTAAAAACTCAGTAGGATTCATTTAAGGAGTTGTTCAATTATTTGTTTACCAATTTCTTTCACCATGGGAACACAGACAGAATTACCAATCTGTTTATATAATTCTGAAGTGTTATTTATCAAAACGAATTTATCTGGGAATCCCATTATTCTATAGCATTCCTTTATTGTAAGTTTTCTAACCGTTCCTTCATCATAAATCCAAAAACGACCTGATGTTTCCTGGGATGGCAATGCAGGATGAAGTCCTTCTGAAGAATATATCCTGTTAGGTTGTTTGTGCACCCTTGATAGATGTTCAGTACCAGGTCTGACTCCTGCTTTTCTAATTTTTTTATTTCTATGGCCAATAAAGATGAGCCCTGAGTCCTGTAACTTAAAATCTGAAATGATCGTATACGGTTCTTTTAAATACTCAAAATCTGCATTTTTTTCAAGAAACGGTTTCAAAATGGGCCTTGGAAGTTGTTCTAAATTATCAAAATCAAACTTTGTTTTTTTATGGCCAATAATTATAATTCTTTCCCTATTTTGCGGCACTCCAAAATTAGAAGCATTCAGTACCCTAACTGATGGAGTGTATCCTAGTTCTTCAAGATGAGTAAGAATTGTATTGAGAGTTCGACCTTTATCATGATATAGAAGGTGTTTGACATTTTCTAGAAAGACCACTTTGGGTTGTCTTTTCTCCATTATCTTAAGAACACTATAAATCAATGTCCCTCTTGTATCTTCAAATCCTTTCATTTTCCCAGAAATGCTGAAAGGTTGGCATGGAAATCCTGCTGTAAGTACATCATGATTAGGAATAAGTTCTATGTCAAGTTTTGTTATGTCTCCAAACGGAACTTCTCCAAAGTTTAATTCATATGTTTTTTGGGCAAAATAATTGTACTCACAAGAAAAAACGCATTTGCCATTAAGCTCCTGAAGCGGAATTCTAAATCCTCCTATTCCAGCAAACAGATCAATGAAGGTAAAATCATATTTTTTGGGTGCTGGAAATGGAATATCCCAGTTTAAAGGTAGCAGTTGTTGTAATTCTGGCTCTTCTGAAAGTTTAAGTTCATTAATCAGATTATAATAACAGGCTTTAGCTTCACCTATATATGATTGTGATACTCCATTTCTATGATTTTGAAGATAATGAGTCAGGTGAGCGTAGCAATCACTGTACGCTTTTAAGTCATCAAATTTAAACTTCTTTTTTAACTCACTATATTTAATCATATCTAGAAATATTGACTAATTTATTCAATGTAAAATTAAAAATACTTTTAAATCAACTATTATTTAAGAACCTATAAAAGCTAACTTTGAGTTGTATTTATTAACATAATGATAAGAGTTGAAATCCAGATTTTTAAACGGCAATCGAGTAAAAGTCCCTAGATTTAATGAGGAAGCCGGCTTCTATGCCACAAGTCGGAGTACCAATACCATGAAGAAAATAAAATCTCAGAATTCAAAAGCAGAAATATTACTCCGTCGGAGTTTATGGAAACAGGGCTTTAGGTATAGAATTTTAAATAGTAAAATTGCAGGTAAACCTGATATTGTTTTTTTAAAAAATAAGCTGGCAATTTTTATTGATGGAGACTTTTGGCATGGGTTTGAATGGGAAAAGAAAAAAAAGAATCTTAAGTCAAATCTAAAATATTGGATTCCAAAAATTGAGAGAAACATTCAAAGGGACATTGAAGTTAATAACCTACTTGAAAATCAAGGCTGGCAAGTCTTAAGATTCTGGGAGCATCAAGTGTTAAATGAAACTGAGAATTGTATCATAAAGATCAAAGCATTCATATCATGATGATTATTTTAAAATGATGGCATGCCTTGTGCATAACTCATTTATTTCGTTAGTAAAATGGAATTCTAAAAACAAAGGTTTGTTAGATATGATTATATCCATTTATTATATCTGACAAAATAATGTTACAAAAATATGCCAGACATTCCAGCCATTAAATAAAGCGAAACCCCGTCAGTCGCATCATCAAAAGGATTGACAAGGAAAATCAATAACATAGACACAATGTCCTTAATAATTTATTCAGGTTGATTCATTGTTTACCAAATTTACACAACTGGTTAAATTACAGGGGACATTGTACTTAATTAACCTTCAGGCTCTTAATGCAACAGATTATTTATTTTCCACTGGTTTGTTATTGTTCCAAATTCCTAAAGTGCATTTCCAACCGTCTTTTCTTTTATTATAAATATATATGCATTTGTCATCAAATTCAATGATTCCTTTTAGTGTTTTAACCTTGTAATGATTTGATTCTCTCACATACCCAAGGTCACCAGAGGCTGAAACCACGATTGTATCTATCTTGCTGGTAATTTCGTTATGCAGATAAGTTGTATCGTTGAACCATTCTTCCCATCCTTTTTTTATGGCTTCTCTGCCAATGGCAATGGGTTCATTTGGTGGCATTTCTATTGCGTCAGGTGCATAAATGTCCAGTACTTTATTTAAATCTTTAGTTCTTACTGCATTTGCCCACTGGTTATCGATTTTGCGAATAGCCTCAACATCAGACGAATTAGAGTTCGCTTTGAATTGGCATCCTGTAATTATGATCAATGGGAAAAGTGATAAATAAAAAGTTCTTTTCATTTGATTTAGATTTGGTTAATGGATAAAAATAAATAACTGTAAGTCAGAAATATGATGCAAGTTACACCAGTAAAAAATCAAAGTCAAGTATGAGTAGCGGAAACGTGCATATACTGTGCAAACGAATAATTGTTCCTGCGCAACTCGCTCGATTTCAATCCTTCCAGTGGTGGTAACATTTCTGCGACCGCCCCCCGAAAAGCCAAAAATGCTGTAAAAGAAATTAACTCCACATCAATCACCTTGAACTATAGAATCTTCAAAAAACTGAGACGTACATTCAATAAATCATTGTACTTACCTTTCATCTCGTTTGATAAAAAACTAATAGCAATTAACTCTTTCCACTTTGGAACTGATGAAGAGATTGTCTCCAGAACCTTTTCAATACTCTTGGCAGTTAATTCACATCTTTCCATCCCAAAATAGTCAACAAAAATGTTACGTGTTAATTGCTTCTTCTTTCCTTTCAATGGTAATGCAATCTCATCGTCTGGTTTATTATTATATTCAATAGTGGTATTAACGAGGTCATAAGATGGTGACAATGTTACTTTCCTATCTTTAGTGATTATGGAGAAGTTCTTCAAGTGCATATCTTCATTACCAATCAAATAATTAAAAACAACCAGCTTAAATAATTTCAGTTTTTCAATTGCAGGAAAAGTACAGAATTTATTTATCAAACCTGCAACCTTTTCCATGCTGTAATTGTATTTTGTGTCCCTGCTTAATTCAGCCAACTGTGCAAAATCTTCAACTGGAACTTTGTCATTCTGTCCCTTCCTGTCAAACCGTTTTATGAAATATGTTAATGAGCCATCCTTTGACCATATTAAACCATGTACAGGTATTTCCAGACCAATCTCATTTGCCAGCCTCATGGTCAGGTCTTCATTCTCTGGCATCTGTGGATAAAAATGATGTTGGGGTTTGAGAATATATTTCCCGCCTTTATCAACAATATCAAATTTGCCATCCCTGATGTTTAATCTTGAGCTTAATTTTGGCTGCACTCCCTGAATTGACATTTTTGAAGCACGATTGTAAGCCTCTTTGCGTTGTTCTTCAGCAGTATACTCAAGTTCTTTTAGCATCTTCAGTTCTGCCGATAAAAGTCTTAGTCCAGTATCGCTGTAACGATTTTCACCACAGGGAGAATATGTTATCGGACAACGGTTCATTCTGTTATTTCTTTTACTGTGACAACTCCAACCATATCCTCACCAACTGCGATTAATTGTGAGAAATAATCATTTTTATCAATTTTTTTAATTTTCAACAAACCCTCTAACTGTATACCTTCAGGTAATAAACCATCAAAAAACGGGGGAAATTTGTCGAACTTATAAACCTTGATATTCTTTGGCATAGTACGAGATACATCAAGACCATCATATCCATCAAGGTATTCAAACACGTACTCTTTGCCTTGCTTTAATTCAGTCAAAGTTCCAGCCTCGACTCCTATCACAAATACTTTAGCCTTTCTCATTTCCTGAATTTGTCAAATTTTCCATTAATGGACTTGTTAATACTATTCTTATATTCAGCACCATGAGAATTTTTCGTAAGGTATCCAATTGAACAGATTCCTTTCCTTTCTCTATATCATAAATCACTGTTTTGCCAACTCCTGCCAGTTCTGATAACTGTACACGACTTAATTTGGCTGCCTTTCGATGCATCCTTATTACTTCTGCTAATTCCTGAGACTGTATCATTTTTTACTTTTATAGCGGTAAAAATAAGTATTTTCTTTTAAAGCAACAAGCATTTTGCTTGTTATTACTGCTATGACAGTAATATTTGACGTTTTAACCCTGTTTCTACTTAAAACTGCTCGTAATTACTGCTAAAGCGGTAAGAATGTCAGCCTGAGCATTGTTATCCTCTTTCTGTTCCGAATTTATTGACTGGACTTTATTTGATGACAGTTTTTCTTTAAGTTCTTTGACGTTTCGAAGCATCAGTTCCTCAATTATTATCCCGTATGAATCCAGAGTCACCTTGATGGAATTATGTCCAAGTACTTTTGAAAAAACCCTGTGCTTAATTGTGTCATTCAATGGGATAGGTGTTTTCCTAGTCATCCCTGCGGAAGTGTACTATCGATAAATCCGGATCACTATCCTGAGCTACGGTCAACATCATTTGTGCAACCTACATAAGATGAACCATCAGCACATCTCAGAAAATATACGTATCACATTTTTCCCATAATTCAGAAGTTGGCAATTAAAACAGCGAGTTAAAACAAATTTATGAAAAAAGTGGACTGCGTCCACCGTAACCCGAAGAAGTTTTAGCGACTTTAATTGCTATAAAAGAGAAAGCCCTCCTTCGCTAAAGCTATTTATTTTTCTTTTAGTGGACTGCGTCCACCGTAGCCCGGAATAGATTTAGCGATCTGAATTTATATAAAGAAAAGCCCTCCGTCGCTAAAGCTATGGAGGGCGAAGGTGGAGCTGCGGGGAGTCGAACCCCGGTCCAAACATGGAAATCATATGCTTTCTACATGCTTATCTCTGCTTGATTTTCGTGACCGGTCAGCTGCAGAGCAACCTAACCTGCCCTTATTTCCTGTTTATTTCGCCATCGGGTCGGAACAACCTTCAGGCTAGCCCCGGATTGCGTGCGTCTCCGTATCGGGTTGGATCAGGGCATGACCGCCCGGGAAACGTCTCGTCCCAACACATGTGCCGGGAGATCATGCCTTTCGGCAAGAAGTGCTTAAGCTACTGTTATTCGCTTATGCTGCGAGAGCGTAATTGTTTTCGCCTTTTATTGTTTTGTGACACTGTTTAAGTGACGCGCCACCACACACTGCATGCTTACATAACACCTCTCATGCTGTCAAAACCAGGTCAGCCCCGGTGATATGTGCTGCAAAGATACGAAAAAAGGTCGGAGTGAGCTAAAGTTTGGAGTGCCTAAAATTAACATCTTGAATTTGACACTTTAGGCACTCTAGGCACTTCCTATCATTCTGAATTCATTCTACAATTTAATTTGTATCTTCACATTTCCTTCAGTAAAGTTATTGTATTTATGGGAAAAACATTAAGAGTCGGGATACTCCGGGAAACAAAAAACCCTCCCGATAGAAGGGTGCCTCTAACACCTCCTCAGATTGTAGCTCTCGAGGAGCTATATCCCAATGTTGAATTCTTTGTACAGCCAAGCGATTACAGATGCTATTCAAATGAAGAGTATGAATATCTCGATATCCCGCTTAAGGAAGATCTACGTGATTGTGACATATTAATGGGTGTTAAAGAGGTCGACAAACGTACTTTTATCACCGGAAAAACATACCTGTTCTTTGCCCATGTTGCAAAGAAACAGCCACATAATCTCGAGATGTTCAGGGCGATGGCTGAACAAAGCATCAGCCTGATAGATTTTGAATATCTTACCACCGACAAAGGACAAAGGGTGGTTGCCTTCGGGCGACATGCAGGCATTGTGGGAGCATACAACGGATTAAGAGCGAGAGGAATCAAAACGAACAAGTTTAAACTTAAACCGGCATATCAGTGTCATGATCTTGATGAGATGTGGGCAGGTCTGAGGCTTATAGAACTTAAACAGGGATTAAAAATTCTTATTACGGGAGATGGCCGTGTTTCTCATGGTGCCATGGAAACGCTCGGTATCGCTAATGTTGTTCAGGTTGGTCAGGCTGATTACCTGAACAGAGATTTTGACGTACCTGTTTTTTGCCAGTTATCTCCAGAGCATTATACCAGGCATAAAAAAGGTCTGAAGTTCAATTTCAGCCATTTTACAAAATTTCCGCAGGAATATGAATCAACATTTCTGCCTTATACTAAAGTAACAGATATTCTGATCACCGGTCATTACTGGGATCCAAGGTCCCCGGTATTCTTTACCAGGGAAGATATGAAAAAATCTGATTTCCGGATTTCAGTTATAGCCGATATCAGTTGCGATATGAATGGTCCAATACCTTCAACTCTTCGCGCGACGACTATTTCGGACCCATTCTATGCTTATAATACCTTCCTGGAAATTGAAGAGCCGGCTTTCTCGAAACAGAATAATATCACTGTAATGTCAGTTGATAATCTGCCGGGAGAGCTTCCACGTGATGCCTCACTGGAATTTGGTAAAATGTTAATGAGCAATGTATTACATGATTTGTTGTCAGAAATTGCCAGCCCCATGATCGAAAGAGCAACAATCATCAGAGACGGAAGACTTATGGAAGGATACCATTACCTCAATGATTATCTTAACGGTTAGAGCATTAAGATTACCATATTATTCGAACAGATGAAGATAATTTCACTTGGTCCTGCATATCCTTACCGAGGTGGTCTGGCATCATTTAACGACCGTCTTGCTCAACAGTTTTTTGCTGAGGGACACGATGTTGAAATTCTCACTTTCAGTTTACAGTATCCTGGATTGCTCTTCCCAGGAAAAACGCAATATACTGATGGTCCTGCTCCGAATAATGTTAAGATCACACGTAAGCTTAATTCGATAAATCCTTTTAACTGGATTGCAACCGGTCTTAAAATTAAGAAAGATAAACCCGATATTCTCTTGATCAGATTCTGGTTGCCTTTTATGGGACCATGCTTTGGAACAATTGCAAGGATAGCAAAGTTTAACAAGCATACCAGAGTTATCTGTATTTTCGACAATGTGATCCCTCACGAAAAACGTCCTGGTGATAATTTTCTTACAAAGTATTTTACAAACAGCATTGACGGAGCTATAGTTATGTCGCTGACCGTTCAGAATGATCTTATGTCCTTCAGGGAAAAGATACCCGTAAAACTTTCTCCTCACCCTTTATTCGATAATTATGGTTTGCCGGTAGGTCGGAAAGAAGCATTGGCAGCGCTTGATCTTGATGTTGAAAATTTATATCTTTTGTTTTTCGGATTTATCAGGGCTTACAAGGGACTTGACCTGTTGATTGAAGCATTTTCCGATAAGAGATTAAGAAACAGAAGATTGAAGCTTATTATAGCCGGGGAATTTTATGAAGATGATACTCCGTACAAGGATCTTATTAAAAAGTATGACCTTCAAAATGATGTAATCTTTTTTGATCATTTTATTAAAGATAAGGAGGTCCCTCTTTTCTTCAGCGCTGCCGATCTTGTTGTTCAACCCTACAAAAGTGCCACACAGAGCGGAGTAACACAGATTGCGTTTTATTTTGAAAAACCAATGCTGGTTACTGATGTTGGTGGCTTAAGGGAGATCGTCCCTGATGGAAAGTGTGGTTATGTTGTGAAACCCGAACCAGAGCTCATTAAGGAAGCATTAATCGATTTCTTTGATAACAACAGGAAAGCGCAGTTTACAGAAGGAGTGAAGCGGGAAAAAGAAAAGTTTTCGTGGGATAAGATGACAGAAGCTATAATAGAGGTGTATGATAGATGCCAAACCCCCTTTTAATTCCCCCCAAGGGGGGAAAAATCCTCACTATTTTAGTGTAATTCAGCTAAATATCAAAAATTTTCGCCCCTTTAGGGGAGATGCCGCGCAGCGGCAGAGGGGTTCTATTCCCAAAGCAGATTTCTTCTGGCAACATGCCGCGAAGCGGCAGAGGGGTTCTACTCCCCAAACGGATTCCCCCTGGGGGAGATGCCGTCCGCCAGCTGTGTAACACTTCAGAATTATAGTAACAAATAATCAATTCTTTTATGTTAAAACCCCCTTTCTTATTTCCCCCAAGGGGGAAAGGATTTTTTGCTCCTTCCCCCGCCAGCTGGCGGGGAAGGCTGGGAAGGGGGTAGAATAATTTATCCTTAATAAGATATGTATTTCTCTCTGAGGAATTCCTGTTTATTAATTCACCGAGGAACCCAGTCAGAAACAGTAAAGTACCGATTATCATTACAGAAAGAGCTATGAAAAAGTAAGGGCTGCTTGTAACCAACGGAGCTCTGAAGTGATGTGATACATAAACTAACTTTCTTATGCCGAGATAGCCAGCCATTGTAAAGCCAATTAAAAACATCAGGGTACCCAAAGAACCAAAGAGATGCATTGGACTTTTGCCGAAACGGCTGATGAACCCTAATGTCAGGAGATCAAGATATCCTTTTATAAATCTGTCGAGCCCGTATTTTGTAACTCCATATTTTCTGGCCCGGTGTTCAACAACCTTTTCACCAATCTTCCTGAACCCGGCTTTTTTTGCCAGCATGGGTATGTACCTGTGCATCTCGCCGAATATCTCAATACTCTTAACGACTTCGAGCCGGTATGCTTTTAATCCGCAATTAAAGTCATGAAGTTCTATCCCGGAGGACCACCTTGCAGTACTGTTATAAAACTTGCTTGTGATACGCTTCACTAATGGGTCATATCTTTTCTTTTTCCATCCCGATACAAGATCATATCCATCCTTCCTGATCATCTTTAACAGTTCAGGAATCTCATCAGGGCTATCTTGCAGATCTGAATCCATTGTTATGACAACCTCTCCGGATGCTTTGCTAAAACCTGTATGAAGGGCTGCTGCTTTTCCATAATTTCTTCTGAACTGGAAGCCCTTGACAGCAGGATTCTTTTCTGCTATTGACTGAATCTTATCCCAGGATGAGTCAGAACTGCCATCATCCACAAAAATAATTTCAAAAGAGAGTATACGTGAAGAACAAACCCTGACTATCCAGTCAGTTAATTCCTGAATTGATTCTTCTTCATTATAAACAGGGATTACAAGCGACAGATCCATCAGAAATATATTCAGTTTAGTTTGCCGGTGTATCAACCAGAGGATTACCTTCTTTCTTAATGAAGATACTTACAAGGAGTGAATAAATTACTCCACCAATGATTGACCCGAATATGCTTAAAAATGCCATAATTCCAGGTTTCATTATTTTGGCTGTGAATGCCATTCCGGCATCGATTGCAGCTTGAGGTGCACCCTTTTTTACCATCGCTTCTTCAGCCATTGCCAATGATTTTTTTGCCAGTCCGGGATCAATTACAGCCCAAAGGATATAGTTATACACAGCCATTATTATTGCGACGTATACGAACATAACTGCACCAGCTCCTACTGATTGGCCATAGGTTATCTGACCATGCATGAAATTATCACGATAGGATTTTAGAAGAAAGTATAACAGCCCTAACTGGATAGGAATGTTAATATATCCTATTGTTTTATTGAATGTCAGATCAAAAAAATAGAGCACCAGAGAAAATGCGATTCCTTCAAGTGCTAAAATCAGGCCATTTGTTAAGTTAACTTTCCAGACATTGACTTTTTCTTCCATGATTGAGATTATTTGATTTTTTAGTCAGGTTAATTGATTAACAAATATAATGTAAAAATAGAAATGAGGACCGCTGCCAAATTGAAATAATTATTTTGCATGCTTCTGAAAAAAACGTACTTTTGTGAGGGGTAAGTCTTATACGACCAGCTCCTGCTGAACTCCCCCAGGATCGGAAGGTAGCAAGGGCAGGCAGTTGTAGCGGTGCGATATAAGGAGCTTACCCTTTTTTTTAATACTTAAAGTTTGGAGTGCCTGGAGTACTTAGAGTTGAAAATACTCTAGGCACTTTAGGCACTCTAGGCATTTTAGGCACTTTTTTCTAAATTTGGCAAATTTTATCATTAATGCTGATTCGTATATATAACGAGAATCCTAACCCCAGGCATATCAGGCAAATAGTTGATCTGCTTGAAGATGGGGGTATTATCATTTACCCTACCGATACAGTATATGCAATGGGCTGCGATATTCTGGCAACAAAATCAATTGAGAAGATAGCCCGTTTTAAGGGATTAAACCCTAAAAATCCGGAACTCTCTCTGATATTCCACGATATGAGTCAGCTTTCCGAATATACAATAATCAGGGACAATGCAATATTTAAACTGCTGAAAAGAAACCTGCCGGGGCCATTTACATTTATCGTACAGGCAAATAATCAGATTCCAAAACTGTTTAAGAATAAGAAAAAGACCGTTGGTATAAGAATCCCCGACAATAAAATTGTTCTTGAGCTGGTCAGGGAACTGGGACGTCCAATTATCACCACGTCAATACATGATCCTGACGACATAATCGAGTATACTACTGATCCTGAACTTATTTACGAAAAGTATCGCGATTTTACCGATACGGTCATTGATGGTGGTTATGGCAGAAACGAAGCATCAACTATTGTTGACTGTACGGGTGAAGAAATAGAAGTTGTAAGACAGGGACTAGGTGTTCTTGAATTATAAGCATCACGGCGTGGGAGTAATGAATTTCTAATATTCAAATTTTTACAGTTATAACATAAGATCCAGTTATATCCTTTTAATAAATGCCCCCGACTTTTTTACAAAATGGATTGAATCCATGCCGGTAAGAACAACCTGTTGAGGGATTCGAAATCCTGAAGGTGCTCCGGATGAAATAATAAGAGTGCCGTGAAATTGACTTAGGCTTAAATCATTTTCAATTTCGGGCCTGGAACCCGTGAGAACCAGGATATCAGGGACAATGCTCTGAATGATTTTTTTGTTCAGAAAACTGGTAATAAGTATCTGTTTCCCTTTCGCTCTTATGCAGTAATATTTATTTTTCAGCGCTGTTGATTTTATTCTTAGCCCAAGAGTGGCACAGTGTCTTTTTACTTCAGGAACTACTACAGAGGTATCGGAAAACAGATTGAGAATTTTTCCGGTCCTGATTCCTATTGTCGAAGATCCGGGCGTATTATAAACAATTACTTCATTTGTTGTTTTAAAATAAGCATCCCTGGCTGCTCCTGCAAAAACAAAAAGAATAAGGAAAAAAACAGGATAAGAGACAGGGATGGTTTTTTTCTTTAGAAAGAAATGGGCGAAAAGGAAAATTGTAACGGTAAGCAGGATGCATTCAAGTGTTGTCGAGCCAATATTTTCAATTGTAGAAAAAGGCAGTGAAGCAGCCCGGGACGTCAGCAACTCGGTCAATCCCGTCAGATAGTTAAGAAGCATAGCTAAAAAGTGTGAAAGAAAATAAACCTGGAAAAACATGGGAACAAGGCACCCTGTGATAATCAACAAATTTGAAATAGGGACAATTGTGATATTAGCAATGATGAAGTAAGTAGGAAACCTGTTAAAAAGCATTATTGTCAGCGGAAGAGTGCCAGCCTGGGCAATAATTGTTAGAGCTGCAGATTGCCAGATTTTGTCAGTGAGCCAGTTTTTAAAGCTGAAAATAGTGTACAAGTCATTGTAAAAACTGATGATATAGATAACAGCTGAATATGAAAGAAGGAATCCGGCATCGAATATTACTGATGGTCTGATAATAATAAGAAAAACAGCTGATGCAAGCACCGAGTTTATTCCATTTGCCGGTCTCTTTGATAATTTTCCTGCCTGGAGAAATGAAAACATAAGGGTTGCTCTAAGTACTGAGGGTGTAAGTCCTGTTACGAATGCAAATGACCAGAGGATCAGGATTGTTATTATTATCCTGAGCGTATTGAACCTTCGTTTCATAAAAAACAGAATATTAAAAACAAACAAACTCAGTATAATAGCATGGAGCCCGGATACTGCCATAATATGCATGACTCCTGCTTTAATGAAATTCAGTTTCTGCTCAGGATCCAGCATACTCTTCTGTCCAAGGGTGATTGCAGCTACCAGAGCAAGTCTTTCCCCTTTAATACCGCGCTCTTTAAACATCCCGATGATCTTCTCCCTTACGATCAATGCTCTGTGAATCAGTTTTCTGTTGGAAGGAATAAAGTGTTTTATAAGATCTTTATTATTCGTAAATGCATAATATCTGATTCCCTGGTTTTCCATAAAAAACCTGTAGTCAAATTCATAAGGATTGGCTCGATTAACGATTTCAAGCGGTGTACATCTAATAATCAGAAGATCACCGGGCAGCAGTGATGTCGCCGATGAATCTTTTTTTTTGTAAAGTATTATGGACCCTTTAACCGGTTCAGATTTATCCCCTTCAATTTTCCTGTTAAGTTTAACCACAAACCTGTAACTGTTCTCTTTTTCTTCAGGATAGTCTGAGAGGGTGCAGGCGAAGAGTGTTTTTTCAGGCTTAAGGGTTGATATACTGTTTTTTTCTTTTGTATAGAGAAGAAGACCACTGATGAAAAGTGAAAATGTCAGTGTATAGCCAAAGACCTGGTTTGACAGGTATTTATTGAAGAAAAGGCTGAATAAAAACCCGGAAATAATTAAAATACCGGCTATTAACAGGAAAGCAATATCCGGTTTTATATAAAGGCCTGAAATAATTCCGATAATTAATGGCAGGCCTATACGAAGAAACGGAATTTCTTTATGTAGCACAGTCTGCAGCTAATGAGACTCTATAAAGATATAAAAAAATTTGGAGTGCCTGGAGTTTGGAGTGACTAAAGTTGAAAGAAAACTGAAAAAATCTCTTCCTGAGAGGGGCAAGCTACTCTTTATACAAATCTTTTAATTCGCATAAGTAGCAGTAATGTGAACGACGCTGGAAGCGTCAAATCCCATCCCGATAGTTATCGGGAGCCACAGTCACGTCTGTGGTAATAAAATATGACCTGTTCCAACACCGGAGGTGTTGAATTTGAATGATTAATTCAACACCCTCTGGGGGGTTGCCATACAACTTTTGAATCGACCACGGACGCTACCATGGCTATTGGAATCTCCACCCCTGCAGACAGGCCTCTTGCTAAAATTAGCTAAAAGCCAAAAGAAATAACAGATAACTATTTCAGGAATATGAATAACGATACAAGTACTGAATAACTATAGGAAAAAAGTGGCATCTCTTGGTGAACGAGTTTCGCTGCTTTTTCGTGAAGTAAATTGGAAGAAGGAAATGCCGCTTTATCAAATTTCTGAAATATTCTAATGCAACACAAATATAAAATTGACTTTGGCCTGACAATCTCGTAAATTTAAATTTTAACCTTTTTACCTGTCAATCATGAAAACTCCGCTTTTTATTATCGCTTTTCTCTGTATTTGTTTAGAATGCTCCGGTATCAACAATGGCAGCATATTATTAAATGAATTATATAGTTGTTCAAATGTAGATTCAATCCCTGAAAAGAGAGCTTTCGGAACATTAAAGATCAATCCAATTCAACCGATTTTTAGTGAGATCCCTGTTTCATTTGAGATCTATAGAACACCAGGGAGGAGTTTACAGTTCCAGGTTGGGTTAATTTTCCCGAGAAGAAATAGCAGGATGAATCAAACTGTTTTTACTTCTAATGGAGAGGAAGGTATGGCAACCGATAAAGGACTTTTTTCATATAGGAGAAGCCCTTTTAATAATGATTTTGGAATAAACCTGAAAACGGAATTCAGGATCTATTCCAGAGAAATTAATTCACCTCAAATAACAAACCATAAAAAATCTTTCTATTATGCCCCACAGCTAACATATAAATTCTGTTTTTATAAGGATCAGACATTTGCCATACACTATAGTGGGTTTTCACATTATCAGACAGAATCTAAATATTCACATGTTCTGGGAATTGGCATGATGTTTGGCATACAATCATATAATCATAGTTTAGTTACAGACTGGTATGGAGGTTTAGGGTTCAGGCTTCGGACAATGTCTGTCATGATCCATGAAATTTATAGCCCATATTCGCTGCCCGGTACAACTATTTATCCAAATACCACTGATAATGATGTATCTTTTTATCCTTTTGTTAACTTAGGTGTAAGATTGGGATTTAAATTATAGTGAAACCAATTATAACATTATGATAATAAGCCCACCGGGAAGCTTATTTATTTGCTTTGCAGCTAATGAGACTGTATAAAGTTAAGAAGAAAAGTTTGGAGTGCCTGGAGTTTGGAGTGACTAAAGTTGAAAAACAGTTAAGTGTACTTAAAGAATGAAAATTAGTATATTGGAATAACTTTAGGCACTCTAGGCACTCTAGGCACTTCATTTTATTTTATCTTTTGTCCCGGCAGGATTGTTTTGTAGGCAGCTTCAAACTTTCCTTTACTTATTGCAATCAGCTTGTTTTTAAGGAGCTTCCTTTTCAACGGGTTTACTTTATCAGTGAATAGAATACCGTCAAGATGATCATATTCGTGCTGAATTATTCTTGCCTTATACCCATCGTACACCTCATCATAAAATTGCCAGTTTTCATCATAATAGCTTATTCTTATATGTGATTCGCGCATAACTTCTTCCCTTATACCAGGAATGCTTAAACAGCCCTCATTCATAGGCTGCAATTCGCCGCATCTTTCAGAAATATGAGCATTGATGAATACTTTTTTGAAGTCGGCAAGAGAAGGTTCGTCTTCAGCCACCGGTTTACCGTCAATAACGAATAATCTGATCGATTTGCCAATCTGAGGTGCAGCAAGGCCCATACCTTCAGAGCTATACATAGTTTCAAAAAGATCTTCTATCAATTGATTCAGACCCGGATAGACTTTATTAATCTCCACTGAGACTTTTCTTAGTACCGAATGTCCATATATAACAATTGGGTAAGTCATATCAGTTTAATATTTTCTGTTTTATTAAATTTGTTATCAAGGAAAGATTGAAGAATGATGGCAGCGCTTATTTTATCAACCATTGATTTATCCCGTCTGTCTTTCTTCTTCACTCCTCCCTCGATCATTGTCCTGACAGCCATTTGCGATGTAAATCTTTCATCTGCAAGATATATATGCTTTTCAGGGTAAGTTTTTTTTAGTTTTTTGATAAATGGATTGATATATCTAACAGATGTACTGGGTTGGTTGTTCATCTGTACCGGATAACCAATAACGAAAGCATCAACCTCATTTGTCTCAAGATAACCTGTTATAAAGTTATCAAATTCTCCGGCACTGACGGTAATAAGGGGAGAGGCAAAAATCTGCAACGGATCTGTTACAGCCAGCCCGATCCTCTTTGATCCCCAATCAATTCCTATTATCCTGCCCATAGCTTTTGACAAGGCACAAAAGTACGAATAATATTTAAAAATGTCACAGGACGCAAGACACACGACACACGGCATTATATATCTAATTTTTTTCCGTGCGTCGTGAGTCGTGAGCCCTGCGTCAAAAAAAAACCACCCCTCAGGATGGTTTTTTTATCTTCAGACTGCACTATTCTGCTTTTACCTCTTCTGTTTTGGCCTCTGTAGTTGCAAATTCCATCGCGGCCATTCGCTTATATGTATTGTATCTCCATCTTGCATTCTCCTCGGCAGCTTTAAATAGTATATCCGCTTCATGAGGGAAAGCTTTAACAAGTGAGGTATAGCGTACTTCTGAGTTCAGAAAGTCCTGGAACTTAGTCCAGTCAGGTTCTTTGGAATCTAATGTGAAAGGATTCTTCCCTTCCTTTTCAAGAAGAGGATTAAATCTGTAAAGATGCCAGTAACCCGCCTCAACAGCATGTTTTGTTTCCAGCTGGGTCGTGCCCATTCCATCCCGTAGTCCGTGGTTAATACATGGGGCATAAGCAATGATAAGTGATGGGCCAGGGAATGCTTCTGCTTCTTTTATAGCCTTGAGATATTGTGCATTACTTGAACCCATTGCAACCTGTGCAACATAAACATAACCGTAACTTATAGCCATCATTCCAAGATCCTTTTTACGTATCTTCTTACCTGAAGCTGCGAATTTTGCAACGGCTCCGGCAGGAGTTGATTTTGATGCCTGCCCTCCGGTATTGGAATAAACTTCAGTATCGAGCACCAGTATATTTACATCTTCTCCCGAAGCAATTACATGATCAAGTCCTCCATAACCAATATCGTACGCCCATCCGTCACCACCAAAGATCCAATGAGATTTTTTAATAAGATATTGCTTGAGGCTCAATATTTCTTTTGCAACTTCTGATTTTTCTTTTGTGCAAGCCTCAATAACTTTTGCAGATGCTATCCTCGAAGCCTCTGCATTATTTTTTCCTTTTAGCCACTCTTCAAAAATGGCTCTGGTTTCAGCACTGACAGAACCATCTGTAAGAGCGCCTTTCATACGAAGAGCTATGCGGTCTCTCAGTTTTGAAGCACCAAGCGATAACCCAAATCCATATTCAGCATTATCCTCAAACAAAGAATTGGCCCACGCCGGTCCCTGACCGTTTTTGTTATATGTGTAGGGCGTAGAAGGAGCAGAGCCACCATATATTGAGGAACAACCCGTCGCATTGGAAACGATCATCCTGTCACCAAAAAGCTGTGTGATTGCTTTAATATAAGGTGTTTCACCACAACCAGCGCAAGCTCCGGAGAATTCAAATAAAGGTTGTGCAAACTGACTATTCTTGACATTAACAAATTTATCAACAATGGTATCCTTATAGCCAATTTTTTCATGCATGTAAGTCCAGCGTGGAACTTCTTCAAGCTGTGATTCAAGTGGTTTCATGATCAATGCTTTATTCTTTGAAGGGCAAACTTCAGCGCAGTTGCCGCAACCTGTACAGTCAAGCACGCTAACCTGAATTCTGAACTGGAATTGTTTCAGAACTCCGGGGATACCCTTGATAGTTTTTGTTCCGGAAGGTGCTTTAGCCAACTCATCTTCCGTTAAAAGGAAGGGACGGATAACTGCGTGAGGGCATACATATGAACACTGGTTGCACTGAATACATTCATCAGGCTGCCACTCAGGAACATTGACTGCTATACCGCGTTTTTCGTATTGTGAAGTGCCTGAGGGGAAAGTTCCGTCTTCTCTTCCGGCGAATGTACTTACAGGAAGATCATCACCTTTCATAAAGTTAATCGGTTCCATTACCTCACGTATGAAATCAGGTATATTGCGAGTGTCGGTTTTCTTCTCAATCTTTATACCTGCCCATTCTGCAGGTATCTCGACCTTTTCTACATTACTACCTTTATCTACGGCAGCATTGTTCATTTTAACAACATCCTCACCTTTTTTGCCATAACTCTTATAAATAGCCTTTTTCATTTCTGACTCGGCTTTTTCATAAGGTATTACATCAGCTACTTTGAAGAAAGCAGCCTGCATAATTGTGTTTGTGCGGTTTCCAAGGCCGAGATCTTCTGCAATTAAAGTTGCATTTATAATATAAAAGTTGATATGGTTTTCAGCCATATATTTCTTCATATGATCCGGAAGACGTTTTTTTGTCTCTTCAGCATCCCATATTGAGTTAAGGAGGAAGGTCCCGTTTTTCTTTAACCCTTTCAGCATATCATATTTATCAAGATATGAAGGAACATGGCATGCAACAAAGTCAGGCGTGTTGACAAGATACGGCGAACCGATAGGTTTATCTCCAAAACGAAGATGAGATGTTGTTATACCACCCGATTTCTTTGAGTCGTATGCGAAATATGCCTGGCAGTACTTATCCGTGGAATCACCGATAATCTTTATTGAGTTCTTATTTGCACCGACAGTTCCATCAGAACCAAGTCCGTAGAATTTAGCTGAATATGTGCCCGGAAGTGCAACATGTATTTCGGGAAGAATTGGAAGGGATTTGAATGTAACATCGTCAACGATACCTACTGTAAACTGGTTTTTTGGCTGAGCAAGTTTCATGTTCTCAAATACAGAGAGCACCATGCTTGGGGTAGTATCTTTTGAACTGAGCCCGAAACGACCGCCTACTATCATCGGTCTTTCCTGCCTGTCGTAAAACATCTCTTTAATATCGAGATAAAGAGGTTCTCCGTTAGAACCAGACTCCTTTGCTCTGTCAAGAACAGTTATTCTCTTTACAGATTTAGGGAAAACATTAAAAAAGTATTTTGAAGAGAACGGACGATAAAGGTGTACGGTAATAAGCCCGACTTTTTCCCCTTTAGCCCTGAGATAATCTATTGTTTCTTTGGTAGTTTCTGTGATTGAACCCATTGCAATAATGATATTCTCAGCATCAGGGGCACCATAATAAGTGAATGGTTTATATTCTCTACCGGTAAGTTTTGTCATTTCAGACATATAAGAGTTAACAATATCCGGAACAGGTTCATAGAACTTATTAATTGACTCTTTTGCCTGGAAGAAAATATCCGGGTTTTGTGCAGTTCCTCTTGTCACAGGGTGTTCGGGATTCAAAGCATTTTGGCGGAATTTCGTGAGTGCGTCAATGTCAATGAGTTTCTTCAGGTCCTCCATCTCGAGATATTCGATCTTCTGAACCTCGGCCGATGAACGGAAACCATCGAAGAAATGCAGGAACGGGATCCTTGATTTGATTGCTGAAAGATGGGCTACACCTGCAAGGTCCATTATCTCCTGGACACTTCCGCTGGCCAGCATAGCAAAACCAGTCTGACGGGTTGCATAAACATCACTATGATCACCAAAGATTGAAAGCGCATGGGCTGCTACGGTACGGGCACTTACATGAAAGACGCCCGGAAGTAGCTCTCCTGATATCTTATACATATTAGGTATCATAAGAAGCAATCCCTGCGAACAGGTGAATGTCGAACATAAGGCCCCTGTCTGCAAAGCGCCATGTAATGCACCTGCAGCGCCAGCTTCAGACTGCATCTCAACTACTTTTACCTGTTCCCCGAAAATGTTCTTTAAGCCGTTGGCAGCCCATTCATCGATGAATTCTGCCATGGTGGAAGATGGTGTGATAGGATATATGCAAGCTACTTCGCTAAACATATATGCCACATGCGAAGCGGCCTGATTGCCGTCGCATGTTATAAATTTTTTTGTTCCCATTGTGATTTATATATGTGATTTAAAAGTATATTTTTAAAATAAAGTACAAAATTATAAAAAATTACAATCCTTATCCGCCATTCATTGAAATCAGAAACTCTTCATTCGATTTGGCCTGAAGCAACCTGTCGCGAAGGAATTCCATTGCTTCAACTGAGTTCATATCTGTAAGGAAGTTCCTTAAAACCCATATCTTTTGAAGAATGTTTTTATTCAGAAGCAGATCTTCTCTACGGGTGCTTGAGGCTGGTATATCAATTGACGGGAATATTCTTCTGTTTGATAGTTTACGATCGAGCTGTAATTCCATGTTGCCTGTCCCTTTGAACTCCTCAAATATAACATCATCCATTTTTGATCCTGTATCAGTAAGAGCAGTGGCGAGGATTGTCAGAGATCCTCCGTTTTCAATGTTACGCGCAGCACCAAAAAACCTCTTTGGTTTATGAAGGGCATTGGAGTCAACACCTCCTGACAGTACCTTACCTGATGCAGGAGCGGTTGTGTTGAAAGCTCTTGCAAGCCTGGTTATTGAGTCAAGAAGAATTACAACATCATGACCGCATTCAACGAGCCGTTTTGCTTTTTCAAGCACTATATTGGCGACACGGCAATGGCGTTCAGCAGGTTCGTCAAAAGTTGAGGCAATAACTTCAGCCTTCACATTCCTGGCCATATCGGTAACCTCTTCCGGTCTTTCATCAATAAGCAATATCATCAGGTAAACTTCCGGATGATATTTTGCTATTGCATTGGCAATTTCCTGAAGGAGAATGGTTTTACCTGTTTTTGGCTGTGCCACAATCAGTCCGCGCTGCCCTTTCCCGATAGGTGTGAACATATCAATTACCCTTACTGATAAAGTTCCTTCACCGGGCTGGCAAAGAGTAAATTTCTCATCCGGGAAAAGCGGCGTCAGGAAATCGAAAGGAACTCTGTCTCTTATAAAATCGGGACTTCTTCCATTGATCTCATCAACCTTAATAAGAGGGAAATATTTTTCACCTTCTTTTGGCGGGCGAATTGACCCTTTGATCGTATCACCAGTCTTAAGGCCGAATAGTTTTATCTGTGACTGGGATACATATATATCATCAGGTGAATTGAGATAATTGTAATCGGGAGATCTAAGAAAACCGTAACCGTCCGGCATAATTTCAAGAACGCCTGTATTATATATTATGCCCTCAAAATCATAAGGTCTTTCTTTCTTCTCTTCCCTGACAGGAACCGTCTCATGATTGACCTCTTTTACCGGAGGTTCAACTATAATATCACCGAAATAAGCATCGGCAGATGGCTTAACTTCTTCAAAAGGGGCATCCCCATTAAGTATTGGGATCGAATTATCTATCACATGTTCCGGTGAAGTTTCGGATCTGCTCTTTTCATACCTGAAAGAGGGAGCGCCACTGAACCTCTCATTCCTCTCAATCTTTTCCTCATGTTTTTGATCAGTTCTCCATTTCGGAGCTTTCCTGTTATCATGCAGTTGTTCTGGTTTTTTAAACTGGTCTGCTTTCTCGTCAGATTTTTCCGGTTTTTTTACCTGCTCCTGCCAATCGCCTTGCCGGGGTTCTGGTCTCTTAACTCCATCCGGCGAAACTGACATAACGGATTCTATTGGTCTTTTTACCACAGGATTCAACGTCCTTGGACGTTTTCCTCTTCTCAGGGCAGAATCAGACTCCGGGTTATTAACCTCAGTTGAAGATAGTATCTCCTCCGTTTCGGTTTTAGAGGGAATGTTGATTTCTGTGGCTTCAATTGCCTGCTGGTCAAGGATTTTGTATATCAAATCCTGTTTCTTCAAAGACTCTGCTTTTTTGATTTTAAGTTCCTTTGCTATATCCTTTAACTCGGGAAGCAGTTTCTTACTTAACTCAAGAATGTCGTACATATTGTAATGATAAATGGAATATAAGAGATTTTAATGACTTTGTTGGAAACACGGGTCAAGATATGAATATGAACCCGATGGATTATGCTTTAACTACTTCACATATCCTAAAAACCGCTGCAATATTAAAAAAAATTGCCAATATATTTCCTAATAAATGCTGTCAAAAATGCAACGGACTTTATCAAATCAATTAATAATTTGATATTCAATATGTAAAATAACTTTGCAATTTACTAAAAAACTATTATTCCTGCAAAAAAAAAACGATATTGTGTGGGAAAGTTGGTTTTTTTTACTAAAATTGTGCTTATTGCCTGATCTTTCTTCGAAAAACTAAAAACTGGCCTGTAAATGCGTCAGCTTAAGATTACGAAACAGGTCACTAATCGTGACACTCCATCACTTGACAAATATCTTCAGGAGATTGGAAGAGTTGATCTTATTTCTCCCGAAGAAGAAGTAGTTCTTGCCAGGAGGATTAAATCGGGCGAGACTGAAGCTCTGAGAAAACTTGTGAAAGCTAACCTTCGTTTTGTAGTATCTGTCGCAAAACAGTATCAAAATCAGGGAATGAGTCTGCCGGATCTAATAAATGAGGGCAATCTTGGTCTGATGAAAGCCGCTCAGCGTTTTGATGAGACAAGAGGTTTTAAATTCATCTCTTATGCAGTATGGTGGATTCGTCAGGCAATTCTTCAGGCTCTTGCAGAACAGGCAAGGATTGTCAGGCTCCCGGTTAATAAGATTGGTTCAATTAACCGGATAAACAGAGCTTTTGCGCGGCTTGAACAGGAATATGAGAGGGAACCTTCATCCCAGGAAATAGCTGAAATGCTTGAGATGATACCTGAGGAGGTTAAGGAAGCGTTGAAAACTACAGGACGTACTGTCAGCATGGATGCTCCTATAAGTTCAGAGGAGGATAACAATATGTACGATGTCCTCCAGAGCGCTGATACACCCAGTCCCGATAAAAATCTTATCAACGAATCACTGGCATACGAGATAGAAAGGGCTCTCAGCACTCTCTCACCTCGCGAATCAAAGGTTCTGAAGTTATATTTTGGGTTAGGTATGAAACATCCTTATACACTTGAGGAGATTGGCGAGGAGTTAAGTCTTACAAGGGAACGCGTAAGGCAAATAAAAGAAAAAGCTATTAAAAGAATACAGTTTACAACACGCTGCAGGATTTTGAAATCTTACCTCGGATAACAATTTGTTTCTATCTTTGCCCAAAATAATATTAAATGGAACATCTCGTATCACCATCGCTGTTAGCTGCTGATTTTACCAATCTCGAAAATGAAATCAGAATGATAAACAGGAGTGAAGCTGACTGGCTTCACCTCGATATTATGGATGGTGTTTTTGTTCCAAATATATCATTTGGATTTCCGGTTGTTAAAGCCGTAAAAAAAGTTGCAACAAAACCGCTCGATGTGCACCTTATGATAATGGATCCCGACCGGTATCTAAACCGGTTCTGCGAAGCCGGAGCCAATAATCTTACTGTCCAGTATGAAGCCTGTACTCATTTGCATCGGACGATAACAGAGATACGCAACCTTGAAATGAAAGCAGGTGTAGCATTAAACCCACATACTCCTGTCTCACTTCTAAAGAATGTACTTCCATATATCGATATGGTACTAATCATGACAGTAAACCCGGGCTTCGGCGGGCAATTATTTATTATGGAGAGCTATAATAAAATAGCCGAGCTGCGTAAAATGATTAACGAAGCTGGTTATAATGTTTTAATTGAAGTCGACGGCGGCATTGATACAACGAATGCAGCAAAGCTTATTCAATCAGGCGTTAATGTTCTGGTAGCAGGCAATTCGGTTTTCGGTTCATCCGATCCGGAAGGGACTATAAGAAGACTTAAAAGACTAATCTGAAATCCAAGGCTCGCGGAGATTCCTCACTTCGTTCGGAATGACAGTTTTAGTTTGGTCGATAAAGGAAGAAGTGGCGATTCGCACCCTCAATAACCCATTACTCTGCGAATCGCCACTTCTTCCTTTTTATGTCTATAAATAGACTTGTCATTCCGAGGGTTTATTCAAAATATATTTTGCACTCCTGCCGTTATGACAATATACACAGTATGACCGTCCTTCGAATAGTGCATCGTTGCCTGTTTCCGAGCATGGTTCCGGAAGATTTAGCCTCCAGGCATGGTACTTCCTTTAAAAAGGAATGTCCGATTAGTAGCATTTCATTTCCTATAGGCCTTCCGGGTGTATATTTTTTAATTCACTAAAAAGGATAGATCAAATGGAAAGAATTAGAGAGAATGCAGCAGGAATTGACATTGGAGCTCGAAAAGTTTTTGTGTCAGTTGAAGGAAAAGAGGTGAAATGCTTTTTTACCTTCACTGAAGATTTTGAGAAATTACGTGATTATCTACTTGAGAATGCCATCGAAACAGTTGCTATGGAGGCAACCGGTGTGTACTGGAATATTTTATATGAGATTCTGGAAGAAGCTGGACTAGATGTATGGCTTGTGGATGGTGGTCAAACAAAACAGGTACCAGGTCGTAAAACGGATGTAAAAGACTGTCAGTGGATCCAACAACTGCATAGCTATGGATTATTAAATCGATGCTTTGTTGCCGACTCTGACATTAAAGAACTCAGAATTTATCAGCGTCTCCGTGAAGATCATATTCGATCAGCATCAATGAATATCAATCATATGCAAAAAGCATTGACTGAAATGAATATCAGACTTACGGAGGTTTTAAATCAAATTCATGGAGCAAGTGGATTAGCCATAATAGAAGCTATCCTGAAAGGAGAAAGGGATAAGGAAAAATTATTAAAGCTATGCCACACTAAGATCATTAAAAACAAGAAAGATGAGGTTCTTAAATCCTTAAATGGAAGATACACTAAATCAGGCTTATTTGCTCTAAAACAAGCATTTGACTCGTACTACTTTTATCAAAATCAGATTAAGCAATGCGATGCTATGCTTGAGGAGGTACTTAAAAGAATAAGCAAGGGAAAACCAAATCAAACAATCAGTGCACACAGAAAACCAATTAGGCACAACAAACCTGATATTGATAATCTTGGTACGGTAATGTTAAAAATATTCGATGGCAAAGATGCTACAGCTTTATCTGGGATAACAGATTACACTTGGATGCAATTGCTTTCGGAAACAGGTACTGATTTATCCAGATGGGAGTCAGAAAAACATTATACTAGTTGGCTTGGCCTTGCACCAGGTCAACATACATCTGGTAAAATGAAAAAAAATAAACGGAAATTGGGTCGACCCAAAGCAGGCCAAATCTTCAGACAGATCGCTCAAAGTCTATTAACAAGCAAACGAATTGCTCTTGGTGCTTTTGGAAGAAGACTGAGCTCCAGGAAGGGGTCTCCTGTGGCAATCAAGGCAGTTGCGAGAAAATTAGCAGCATTATATTGGCGAATAATGGTAAAGGGGATGGATTTTGTAGAAAAAGGAATACAAAAATATGAAGAGCAACTAATATCACAAAAACAAAGATCCATCATAAGGTTAGCAAAAGAACTTAACATGCAAATTACTTATAATGTGTAGTTTACAAATGTTGTCATTAGTAACGAAGTGAGGAATCTCCGGGATAACAGCACAGTATTTCACAGTGAAAAAAATCAAACGACAATTAAGGATTCTATGTATTCGATAATCTCCTTCACCTCTTCCGGTTTAAACCATCTGATCTCTTTATCCTTTCCCCACCATGTCATCTGGCGCTTTGCATATCTCCTGCTGTTTCTCTTAATCAGTTCTATAGCTTTTTCTCTGGATATTTTACCTTCAAAGACATCAAAAAATTCTTTATAACCCACGCTGTTGAGCGCATTCATATTTCTGAAATCATAAAGTCGTTCCGCCTCATCCTCCATACCATTTCTGACCATTTCATCAACTCTGGAATTAATCCTTTTGTAAAGTTCCGCCCGGGGTCGCTCGAGTCCGATTTTTATTATCCCAAAGTCCCTCTTTCTTTTTTGCTTTTTCAGGAATGAAGAATATGGTCTGCCAGTTGTTTCACAAATTTCGAGAGCCCTGATTATCCGTTTATAATTGTTAAGATCAACTTTTGCATAATGTTCGTGATCAAGTAGTTTTAATGTTTCTCTCAAACCTTCTATCCCCTCTTCCCTGTATCTCTTAACATACTTTTCCCTGACAGAAGGATCAACATCGGGTATGTCATCTATACCATAACAAACAGCATCGATATACATTCCTGAGCCACCCGACATCAGAGCGAAATGATTATTGGAGAAGATCTCAGGTAGAAGTTCAAGTGCATCTCTTTCGAAAAGACTTGAGCTGTAATGATCTTCTATGGATAAGAATCTTATAAAATGGTGTTTTATTGTTTCAAGTTGCAAGGCGGAAGGAACAGCTGTGCCGATGCTCATCTCCCTGAAGAACTGTCTGGAGTCAGCTGAAATAATTTCACATTTAAAATGGCTGGCAAGGATAATAGAAACATCAGTTTTACCGACCCCTGTCGGACCAAGCAAAACAATCAGAAAATTTCTCATTGGAAATGGAACCTTCGATGACTATTCTTCGTCCTCGTTCAGGTTTTCTATATTTTCGAAATCGGGCAGCGTTTCTTCGTCATCTCCGTTGAGAAAGAGATCATCAACTTCAGGTTCATCCTCCTCATCGTCATCAGAAACAACAATATTGTTATAAAGTTTCCGGGTAGTTCCACCGAAAATCACCTGTTTTGGCGGGATTCCTTTTGAATTTGTGCAGGATGGATATTCACGACCATCAACCTCTTTTGCCTCGCCTGTATACTCAACGAAGAGAGATCTTTCATTAAAAAAATCGAATACATAAAGTAACTTCTGGTTCTTACGGAAAATAATATCTTCCAGAACAGCTACTTCCATCGTAGAAGAGCCCGTACCCATATCAAAAAGAGTGAATTCTTCTTCCTTCTCCCAATTGTCGGTTGCCATAAAAAATGAAGCCATCTGGGATTTATCAAACTCCAGCTCATCCTGAATCTGGTTGTGAAAATCCATTAATGTATGCGTATCAAGAAATTCAAATTCCCTGACAAATGACTCATCTTCATCTGATAACACTACAAATTTATAAACCATAGTATGTATTAATTCGACGGGTGCAATATAATATTTTTTAGATTACAATATTCCGGCTAAATTTTTTTTTAGAAGAAATTCTAATGTATCAATTCCGTCGGCATAATCCCACAGATGAGGCCTCTGTGCTTTGCCAAACGGAATGTTATGTTTGCCTACCACGCACTGAATTTTTTCCTTTAGGAACTCTGTTTGCTGTTTTACAGCATCTTGAGATTCATAATATTCATAATAAAGTACTGAAACCGGTGATGAAATTCTGTTGTCTTTTTTTAATAAAAGGAAACCTGAATCGTAAAAAGTCTCCTTATTCACCAGGTAAACAGCTTTATTGAAATCGTAATTGTTCGCATATTTTGAATGGCTGATGACTCCTCTGAAATTGCTCCAGCACTCACAAAGTTTCATTAAATCATATCCTTTTGGGAAATAGACCTTAGATACATTTCTGCATCCAAGCCCAAAATATGAGAAAATATCTGTTCCAAGACCTTGCAGTTCCTCATCAGTTTCATCTCCTTCTATAATAGCAATGCTGTTTCTATTCTTCCTTATAATATGCGGATATTTACCAAAATAATAATCAAAGTACCTTGAACTGTTATTACTTCCTGAGGCAATAACGATGTCAAAATTTGTCAGTGTGCCTTCTGTGAATTCAATTCTGTTTCTAAACCGGGGATCAATAGAACAGAGCGTATCACTTATATACGGGATTAATTCATAATCTTTTGAACTTGTTTTGGCGAGGAGATTGTTTCCGCTTAATAGCACAGAAAGAAAGTCGTGAAAACCTGCAAGCGGGATATTGCCTGACATTATAACTCCAACCTTTAAAGGATTTCTCTGTTCGTGGAGTCCGGGATAGGCATCGGTCCATCTGATAAGGTTTTCCAGGGTAAGTTCTTCGGCTATTGCTGATATTGATCTTCTTACATTTTCCGGGGTGAACCAGGGGTTGTGTTCCTGTTGATTGTCAATTAATGTATCTGCCAGGGGCCGGTCGCGACTGGTACCTGCATCAGTCACAAAACTGCCATTCAGGGATTCACGCAATATTTCCCCGAGGTGTGCAAATGATTTTATTCTTTCCTGAAGATCCATAAATTGAATTGCTGCAGGGCACAAAAATACAGAATTTGAACTAAAAAATGTAGGGACAAGTCGCGACTTGTCCCTACATGCAAATATTTATATGTATTTTTTATGTAAATGTGATGGTATACGGGTAAAAAAAGAGAGACAGGTCTCAGGCCTGTCTCTACAATAAATAATTTGATGGATTATTTTAGTGCAAACTGGATTGGAATCATATACCATACAGGTACAGTCTTACCTTTCAGTACCGCCGGAGTGAATTTAGGAAGCGTCTTCACTACCCGTATTGATTCTTTATCCAGCGAGGGAGTGGCTCCTTTGAGCACGGAAACGTCAGAAACTGATCCGTCGGCTTTGACCATAAAACGAACAATTACTTTTCCTTGAATGCCCAGGGTTTTCGCATCTTTCGGATAATGGGTACTGTCAGCTAAATATTTAAGCAATGCAGTGTCTCCGCCGGGATAAACCGGCATTTCATCCACCTGCTGGTAAGCACCGTCTGTCATACCTGTCGCGGATCCCTTGTCGGAAGGAGGTGGAGGCGGAGGAGGTGGTGGAGGTGGAATTTTTAAATCATTATCTGAAGGAGATTTGCAGAGTGCAAAATCAATTGGTACCATGTACCATACGGCAACAGGTTTTCCCCCCTGTTTTCCCGGCATAAACCTGGGAAGAGAGCCTACAACTCTGATTGCTTCGGCATCGAGTTCAGGACTAACACCCTTAAGTACACTGATTCTGTCCACTCCTCCTTCTGAAGTAACACAGAATCTGACGATCACCTTTCCCTGGATTTTACTTGTTTTTGCCGATTCAGGGTATTTTGTATTCTGGCTCAGGTATACAAGAAGAGTACTGTCTCCACCCGGGAACATTGGCATCTCTTCAACCACAACGAATGGCTCCTGGTCTGTTTTTTCTGTTACTTTTTCATCCACAACCTTTGCATTCTCTTTTAGTGAAGGATTCTTCTGAGGCGGTGGTGGTGGCGGTGGAGGAGGTGGAGGTGGCGGAGGAACAATTTCTGTCTTAGTTGTGGCAATTGTCTTCTTTGCTGCACATGATGAAAAAATAGCAAATACGACTAAGATTAGCGGCAAAACCAATATAATTTTTAGATCAGCCGCAGAGTTGGGATTGTTTTTAGTTTTCATAACCATTTTTATTAAAGTTGAGAAGAAGGTATAATACTGAACAGTTAATAATACCAAATATACAACGAAATAATTAGTTATGCAACTAAAAGTTTAATTAAGTATAAAAAATATCAGAAAATATATTGGTTTGAAGGAATATGGGAGGACTATTTACAGCCAGTCCTGAATAACAAACGGATTTATTTCAGGGTAAATGCAATAGGTACCATGTACCAGACCGGAACTGCTTTTCCTCCCTGCTTTCCGGGTTTGAATGCAGGCAATGAATTGACAACCCTTATTGCTTCTGCATCAAGGTCGGGTGAAACACCTTTAAGAACACTTGCCATACTTACGCCGCCATCAGACTTTACACAAAAACGTATAATAACTTTTCCCTGTACATTTTGAACTTTAGCATTTTCAGGATAACTGGTATTATCGGCAATATATTTCAGAAGGGCAGCATCGCCCCCCGGGAACATAGGCATCTCCTCAACGACTACAAAGGGATCTTCGCCGGGTTCATTCGGTGATTCTTCCTTAACAACCTGCACATTTTCCTTTGATTCCGACTGCGGGGGTGGAGGAGGTGGTGGTGGAGGGGGCATTAATTCGGAATTGGATTCAGCCGATGAATATTGGGTTGATATCACCGGTATAAGTTGTTTAATATAAGAATCAGGGATACCTTTGAATGCTGAAATAGCCATGAAAACAACCCCGATTACCGGCAGAACAAAGATTATTTTGGCATTTGCAAGTGCTGAAGTTCTTTTCTTCGTCATCATGACCATCCTTTTTTTAATCAGCGATGGATTTGAAAAACTGTTTGTAAGGTTGAATACTCTCGATTTAAAAACCTGGCTTAACAGCAGACTCTGATAATTTACAATCGGCACGCCTGAACTAAGACATTCCTGATCAGCCTGGTATTCATGAATAGCCCTTAATGACCTGTTGAAAAGATAGACTACAGGGTTAAACCATTGAAATGCTTTTACAATCTCAATGAATATAATATCAACGAAATGATTCTGTTTCAGATGGTTTTGCTCGTGCCTGATTATTTCACCTGCATCTTCGGGACTCAGCTTCGCATTAATAAAGATATATCCCATTGCTGAAAACCCGGATGTATTAAAGCCATGAAACCTGATTATACGGCATCCTTCATCTCTGTGACGAATAATTAAAAGCAGCAGATTAAAAAGATCGATTAATAATTTGAGTATGTATGCAGAAACGACAAAGATATAGATTGAATAAATCAGGTGCAGAATAACGGATGTCGATATTCCGTGATTAAGAGCTTTATTTGTGCCCGCACTGGCAGTTATAAAAACTTCGGACAGGATTTTTCCAAAAAACTGAATGTTCCATGGTTTGATTGTTTGCAGGGTTATGAATGGTAAAATCAAAGCTGTTAGCAATGACAGAAGGATATACGCCCTGTTACGGCTGTAAGAGGTATCCCTGCTTAACAATGTTGCATATACCAGGTAAAAGGCTGTCATGTAGAAGGCAACTTTTACCATATATATAAATAGTGTATTCATTATTTAGTCTTTTGTTTTTTGACTTCGCCTTCCATTATTTTCATTATCTCTTCCATCTCCTTAACGGAAATACTTTTCTCTTTTGCAAAAAAGCTGACCATTTTTTCAAAGGAGTTGGAAAAATAGTCATTTACAAAAGTGCTGAGATGGGTTTTGGAATATTCATTTTTTGAAACAACCGGAAAGTATTCATGTGTGCGTCCATAAGCTTTGTGAGCAACAAAACCTTTATCCTGCAGGATTCTGACAATCGTACTGACTGTATTATAAGCAGGTTTTGGTTCATCAAAGTGTTCGAGTATTTCTTTGACAAATCCTTTTTTTATCTTCCAAAGAACCTGCATCACTTCCTCTTCAGCTCTGGTTAATTCTCTCATATCTTAAGTTTTAATTCTTAATTCAATTGTTCAAATGTTCTTAATTTGTTTTGTTCTCATTTTACTGTACCAAATTTACAACGAATAGATTAGTTATGCAACTAAAAGTGTAATTATTTTCACCCTGATGCATGAAAATGTAATCCCTCCGGGATTAATTGTCCAAATGATTAATATGACTATTATTAATGCAACGTCTCCGACGTTGAGGGATATGAAAACAAAATCAGTTTTCAAGTAGGGCAATTTGTAGTAAATTACAGACTAACAATATAATACTGAATTCAGATTTTTAATTTTTATTTGAATCCCGGAGGAATTCCACAAATAATAGGAAAAAAAAGTGTACTTTTATTTTTTTATTAATGATATATACGCGGAGATACTATAAATGAAGAAAAGCATACTGAAAATAGCCATTTTCAAGGAAAACCTAAAGATTTCGTTTCGTGCAATCAGATCAAACAAGGTGAGAGCTATCCTTACAATTTGTATAATAGCTGTCGGGATTATGGCTCTGGTAGGGATTCTTACAGCTATTGACGCCATAAAATCATCGCTCACGGATAAGTTTACCATGATGGGTGCAAATTCATTCACAATTACTTCACAGTCAATGAATTTTGAAAGAGGCGACAGGGTCCGGGCAAAGAATTTCTCAAGGATATCTTACAGGGAAGCAGAGGAGTTTAAAACTCGTTTTACAGAGGCAGTCTGGGTTGCTATTTCGTTTAATGCATCCGGTCTGACAACTGTTAAATATGGTTCTGCAAAGACAAATCCGAATGTTAATCTTACTGGTATTGACGAGAACCATCTTTCAGTTTCAGGATATGAGATTGAGTCCGGAAGAAATTTCAGTGCTGAAGAGGTTCAGCAAAATCGTCACTATGTACTTATAGGTTCAGACATTGTGAAGGATCTGTTTCCTTCCGGCGTTGATCCTCTTGGGAAGGAGCTTACTGTAGCCGGGTTAAAACTTCAGGTATCAGGAGTTCTTAAAAGCAAAGGAGCCAGTGCTATTAATGGTGATCGCGTTTGTTTTATGCCTATCACAACGGCCCGGCAATATTTTTCACGACCTGATATGTCATTCAATATTACTATTATGCCAATGAATCCCGTTAATCTGGATATGATGACAGGAGAGGCAGAAGCAGTCTTCAGAACAATTCGTAATCTTAATCCGAGGGATGAATCGGATTTTAATATTTCAAAAAGCGACAATATTGTAAACATGCTTCTCAAGAACCTCAGATTTGTTACACTTGCCGCAACAATTATTGGTATCGTTACATTATTTGGAGCTGCCGTCGGACTTATGAATATTATGCTTGTCTCAGTTACTGAAAGAACACGCGAAATTGGAGTCAGGAAAGCTATAGGTGCAAAGACACAGACTATTAAATATCAATTCCTTTTTGAATCGATAATGATAGGTCAGCTGGGTGGCGTTTTTGGAATTATACTTGGCATACTTATAGGAAATGCAGTATCATCGATGCTGAGATCAAGTTTTGTCATTCCATGGATTTGGGTAATGACTGGAATAGTTGTCTGTTTTATTGTTGGTGTCGTTTCAGGATATGCACCGGCAGTAAAAGCTGCTAATATTGATCCAATTGAAGCTTTAAGGTACGAATAAAATATCAGAACATGGAAAAATTTGTAATTCAGGAAGAGCTAAAGAACTGTCCGGGTATTGCTTATTATCCCGATTCAAACAAACTTGAACTGGTCGGAAGATCTATCCCTGAAAATCCCGAGCTTATCTTCCGCCGTCTGGAAGACTGGCTTACCAGTCATTTTGAAAAGAACAACGGACTGGAAGTTAATATTCAGCTGGAATATATTAACAGCGGCTCTTCGAAGTATCTTTATGAAATACTTAAAAGGTTAACAGGTTACAGTCGTTCAGGGAAACTTGTTAAAATGAAATGGCTTTATGAAGAAGACGATGAAGGTATGCTGGAACTTGGTGAGCATTACCGTGATACAGCAGGTATTCCGTTGGAAATTAATATGATAGTATAAAATTCGAAGGGACGTTGCATGCAACGTCCCTTCTTCCTTAATATATAGTATTTTAAGCTGTTACTTCACGGTGCTCATGTGAGCAATGAGGTCGAGAAGTTTACATGAGTATGCCCATTCATTATCGTACCAGGCTACTACCTTAACAAAGTTATCATTAAGAGAAATACCTGCTTCCGCATCAAA
>JBEKDR010000033.1:0-79154 GCA_050014255.1 Bacteroidales bacterium
CTTTGACCAGTCAAGCTGGATTACATCTGTCCAGTCAAAGCCAATCGGAGGCGTAAAATGTCCTTTAGCATCTTTGACATACCAGTCAGGATGTTCTACCGCCAGATTATTATCCCACGAGGTATGATTCGGCACCCAATCGATGATTACTTTCATCCCTGTTTCATGCGCCTTATTAACCATAGATTTAAAATCTTCGAGTGTACCGAATGCAGGATTCACGTTCAGATAATCTCTTACTGAATAATAACTGCCCAACTCGCCTTTCTTGTTTAAAACACCGATAGGGAAAGTCGGCATGAACCACAATACATCCACTCCAAGCGCTTTCAGCCTGGGAAGATGTTCCGCAAAAGCATTAAAAGTGCCCTGTGGAGTGTACTGCCTTACGTTTACTTCATACAGTACTGAATTTTTAGACCATTCTGGGTGTACAACATCAGAAATAAGAGGTTTTATCTCCTTTTTCTTTCCAAAAATCGAACAACCGGATATTGTAATTGTCAGTGCCAGAAACAATACCAGTATACTCAAAGGCAATTTTTCCATCATCTGAATAGTTAAATTATGTTTATTATAATTAAATTTCTGATTCATAAGAGCTTAAAAAATCAATTTTAAGATTAAGCACAAGTTTATCTGATCCTTTTATCTGATATTCTTTACCGGAAATATCCAGACTTAATGGTTTTTCAGATAAATTTTTTATACTCACGCAATCTCTTGTTACTTTAACTTCAAACAGGATACCACGGAAGCGGGCATGGAATGAATATGATTGCCAGTTTGCCGGGATAAGGGGTTTAAGCAAAATTTTACCGTCGATTATCCTCATTCCTCCAAAACCCTCAACGATTGCCAGCCAGGTGCCTGCCATACTTGTTATATGCAGCCCGTCGGAGACTTCGTTATTATAATCATCAAGATCCAGCCTGGCAGTACGAAGGTAAAGTTCATAAGCTTTTTCAATATTGCCTATCCTTGAAGCAACAATTGAATGAATACAGGCAGATAATGACGATTCATGAACTGTCATTGGCTCATAAAAATCAAAATTACGTTTAATCGTCTCTGTATCAAACTGATCTTCAAAGAGGTATAAACCCTGTAAAACATCTGCCTGCTTAATAAAACAGGATCTCAGTATTCTGTCCCACGACCAGTGCTGGTTGATTGGTCTTTCGGCAGATGGAATACTGCTGGCCGGCTTTAATTCCTTATCCAGAAATCCATCCTGCTGAAGGAATATATTGCGTGAACTATCTACCGGGAAATGCATATTTTTAATTATCTCCTGCCACCTGGTTGTTTCGACAGAAAAGTTAAAATTTGTTTTCCTGTATAGAACTGATAGTTTAGCGGGATTTTCTTTTTCAAGAATCCTGATATTCTTTAGTGTATATGATAATGTCCACACAGCTAATGAGTTGGTGTACCAGTTATTATTGACATTATTCTCATATTCGTTCGGACCTGTGACTCCTAAAATCACATATTTCTTAAGATTTTCAGAAAATGTGGCCCGCTGGCTCCAGAATCGTGAGATGCCAATTAACACTTCCAAACCGTAATCAGCCATATATTCTTCATCACCTGTATGCCTGATATAGTTGAAAACAGCGAATGCAATTGCCCCGTTTCTGTGTATCTCTTCGAAGGTTATCTCCCACTCATTATGGCACTCTTCCCCGTTCATTGTCACCATCGGATACAAGGCAGCTCCATCTTTAAACCCCAGTTTCACCGCATTTTCAATACTCTTTCCCAGGTGTTTGTATCGGTATAACAATAAATTTTCCCCAACTTTACGGTCAGCTGTTTTAAGGAAAAAAGTCAGACCAAAAGCTTCGGTATCCCAATATGTACTGCCTCCGTATTTCTCACCGGTAAATCCCTTTGGCCCAATATTGAGCCGTTCATCTTTTCCCGTATAGGTCTGATTCAGGTGGAAGATATTAAAGCGTATAGCCTGCTGTGCCGCAATATCACCTTCAATTACCACATCAGAAGTAGCCCATATCTTTCCCCATGCTCTGGAATGGTCAAGGAAAAGTTTTGTATAGCCTTTATTTTTTGCTCCTTCAAGCCGGGTTTTGGTATCCTCTGCTAAATGTTCTTTTGCATTATTTAATGAAGAAAGAACCGATACATACTTGTTCAGAACAATCTCTTCACCATTTTTAATGGCAAGGGAAACATTGCCGGCAATATATTTATCCCGGACAATATTCCCTGTTTTTATCACAATCGCTCTGTTATCTTTCAGAAATTCAAAATTCATCCCGGTTGCAACATGAAAGTCAGTTTTTAATGTCCTGGTGATAAGGAGTCCGGTGTTACCATTTATCTCTTTGCTTACCTCTGCCCAGAATTTTTCCCCGTAATTTGTATCTTCATTTTTTACATCCCCGTCAATATAAACAGTGAAATCGAGAGTACCTTCAAAATCCAGTGATTTAACAGCATATCTGATTACTCCAAGATCAGGTTCTGCCATGCTGACAAATCTCCTGCTGTTGATCTCAATTATCTTATTTCCCGAAACTGTTACCCTGAAGGTCCTTTCCAGATAACCTTCCTTCATATTGAGAATCCTTGAGAACGAGATGATTTCTGAATTTGCCAGGTCGACTTCTATGCCATTTACAGATATATCAATGCCGATCCAATTTGGTGCATTCAGGACTTTAGCAAAGTATTCAGGATATCCGTTTTTCCACCACCCTACCCTTGTTTTGTCAGGGTAATATACACCGGCAACATAACTGCCCTGCATTCTATCGCCTGAATAATGTTCTTCAAAATTGGCTCTCTGTCCCATATAGCCATTCCCTATCGAAAAGATGCTTTCCGACTCCCTGTTCATATCAGGGTGGAATTCCTCTTCGATAATCTGCCAGGCATCCTTTTTATAAAAACTTTTCATAGCTGGATATCTTTTTCTAGAGTTCTAAGTTTTGCCAGGTTCATCTCATTTAACCCCGGAACAACAAAATGAGCCTGCGTTAAAATCCCGGGAGATCCTATTCCGATACACATCATACCTGCATTAAGTGCAGCCTGCACACCTGCAACCGCGTCTTCAAATACAGTACATTTCCCGGGTTTTATACCTGCCATTTCAGCAGCCTTGAGGAAAACTTCCGGATCAGGTTTTGCTTTACTTATAATATTCCCGTCTGCCACTGCATCAAAAAGTTCCAGAATGCCTACCCTTTCAAGGATCATGGGAGTGTTTTTGCTTGCAGATCCTATTGCAACACGGATATTTGCATCTCTGAGTTCTTTAATGAATTCGAGAGATCCGGGAAGTATTTCATCCGGAGTCATTTTGCTTATATAATCAATATACCAGTTGTTCTTGAGCGTTGCATATTCATGTTTCAGATCCTCATCGACTTTTCTGTTGCCAATCTCGAGGATTATTTCAAGGGAAGCCATGCGGCTCACTCCTTTAAGGCGTTCGTTATCTTCTTCCGTGAAATTAATGCCAAGCTGATCAGTCAATCTTTTCCATGCCAGATAATGGTATCTTGCGGTATCAACAATTACTCCGTCAAGATCAAAAATACATGCAGCGGTTTGCATCACACTTTTACTGATTTTGTTTCATCCACATCCTTTACAAAAAGAATCAGTACAGCGGCTATAAACATCGAAATACCTCCTGTTACCAGTGCATAAATACTTTCACCTCCAAAGATATCCCGTACGAAGAATCCGAGAATGCTTGCTGCAAGTATCTGTGGAATAACTATGAAAAAATTAAAGATACCCATATAGGTTCCCATTTTGTTTGAAGGAAGTGATCCGGTCAGAATTGCATACGGCATGGCAAGAATACTGGCCCAGGCAAGGCCAATTCCCAGCATAGATAGAATTAGCATCATGGGCGTGTGGATCAGGATTATGGAGATTAGCCCTAAACCACCCGCAATCAGACTAATAGAGTGTGTAATTCGTCTGTTTGTCCACCTCGCCAGTACAGGAAGCAGGAAAGCTACAATTGCAGCAAATCCGTTGTAAACACCAAAGAGTAAACCCACCCAGTTGGCACCCTGGTTATATAGTTCACTTGTCGGATCCTTTGTCCCGTATATGTGACTCGTTACTGCCGAAGTTGTATATATCCACATGGAGAAAAGAGCAAACCATGAAAAAAACTGAACAATTGCCAGCTGTCCCATTGTCTTTGGCATCCTGTAGAGATCACTTAAAACAACCACCAACCCGTTATCTGTTTTTCCGTTTGATACAAACAATCCTGAAATAAACTGGATCAATCCAAAAGCTCCTATTCCAAATGATAGAATATACAATTCCTTTTCACGTGCAAAAAAGTAAACAAGCAAACTTAATATAAGTCCTGCAAAAATCCAGTAAAAGCCTCTTTTTACAAAAACACTAGGTTTAAAAGAGCTATCAGAATCTGCCTCATATTTGGGTAAAGGATTATCTTCAGTCGAGAATTCTTGAAGCTCTTCAGGTGAGTACTCTTTTGTTTTGATTATTGTCAATAAAACTGCTGAGATAAATACTACCCCTCCTATATAAAATGACAACTTGACTGATAATGGTATCTGACCGGCGGGAGCAGTATTCTGTACATGGAAAAAGTTTGTAAGAACGATAGGCAATAATGAAGCAATTACAGCTCCGGTACCGATAAAGAAACTTTGTGTTGCAAAACCCGTAGTTCTCTGTTCTGAAGGCAACATATCACCAACGAAAGCTCTGAACGGCTCCATCGATATATTTATAGATGCGTCCATAATCCACAGCGTTCCGGCAGCGATCCAAAGCACAGGCGAGTTTGGCATAAAAATCAATGCAAGAGATGCCAGGATAGCTCCCGTAAGAAAGTAAGGACGACGTCTGCCCAACCTGTTCCACGTGTTGTCACTCATATGTCCGATTATCGGTTGAATAATAAGACCTGTAACAGGTGCAGCAATCCATAAAATCGGTATATTTTCGACTTTGGCTCCGAGGGTTTCAAATATCCTGCTGACGTTGGCATTTTGAAGCGCAAACCCGAACTGAATTCCAAGAAATCCAAAACTCATGTTCCAGATTTGCCAGAAGGATAAACGGGGTTTTGATTTTTTCATAGGTAATGATTAATTTTTATGAAGCTTTCAAACAGTTATGAAATTATAATATACTCAGTCAAAATATCTGGTCGATTCCTAACCAAAAATAGAAAATTGGTTCGATAAATGGCAAACGGGAACCACTTATTTTATAGTATAACTATTGATTTTCAACACGGAAGACCGCATCAGTTATTTTTCAAACGATTTCTGAAAACGAAGTTATTTTAAAATCGCTGATATGGTTTAGTTACTGAACCAGCGTAAATTTAAGACTGAACCCAAAGTTAGTGTTAGAAGTTGGAAAAGTAGTGGCAACAAAAGGATTATTCATCGTACGGTTATAGAAGATCTGGAGATTAAATTTGTCGCTTAAAACATAATCTGCAGTCGCCCCCAAAGTAAATACTTTCTGTCCTATTACCGGTTGATCGACATCCTCTACCAGCTTCCTTGCAATTGTTTTATCATCGCGAATTGAGAGATCAAAACGCAAGTTCAGATCGCTTTTCAGTGCCCGTTGCACTCCTCCTGTTTTAATATTTATCTTGACATTATCAAACCTGTAACCCGCACCGAATACCAGTTCATTTATCCGCGCATCAGCTACCTGGTTACTGGTCAGATTAAGTGTGACAGTGCGAGATTTTTTCCATTCAAAACGGGTTGTAAGACTGTTTTTCCAGTTCATGTCCACATTGATCAGAGGACTGAATTGCTCACTGATTGTCACAACATCTATATCATATTGCTGAATAAAGTTATTTTGAAGGTCCCTGATACTGTTTATACCGTTGTCATCGAGCTTATAATTCAGATTGGTATTAAAAGAACCGATTTGATATGTACTTCTGTATTGATGCGTTAAGCTTATGGATCTGAATACGCTTTGTACAAAATCAAGTTTTGACAATCCGTCAAAAGTTATTCTCCAGTTTGGCATCATTTTTAAGGCTGATGGGAATGTTTCAAGATCGACATTATTGGGGTTTGTTCTGGTATATGCAGCAATGAATGCCGGGATCATAACCTCACTGGATGTCTGTCCATATCCGCTCTTATACGGACCTGTAACAGGATTACCTGTTGTAGGGTCAATATCAGGGTTATAACCAGGATCTGTCTTTTGTCTTTCAGCTGCCCTCCTTGCCGAAATGATAATAATATCCTTTTTGAAAGTTTCAAAGGCGGAAGAGGCATAATCATTGCTCTTTGATATCTTCTCAAAAGCGGTTCCCCATGATATAATAGAAATGGAGTAATTACCTGATATCATGCGGTTGCGTGTGCTATCTGGAAAGTTACCGTTACGATCAGCATTATAGTATGAACTTATAACCTCCTGGTATCTTCTGTCAGCATTCAGATCAATTCTCAGTCCGGGAAAAGGTTCAATGAGACTTCGAATTGACAGGCTGATACTTTTATTGTACACGGCCGGTGTATTAAGCAAGGTATCTTTTGAAAGCCAACCGTTTGATAATGCTTTATCAAAAAAGCTTTTATCACTATATCCCAAAATGAATGGCCATCCGGGGGCAAGCTTATTATTGAAAGATGACATCCCGAGGTACTTCGTTTCCGGAATATAACCAGGAAGGTACTCTCCCTGGGAGGTTGTATAGCTCAGACTTAATGACCTTACTCCCATTATTGCCCTAACCAGGTACTCACCAACAACTATTGCCGGATTCCTGTTTTTCCTGACCTTGCCTTCAATTACTACCCTGGCGTCGTTAATTTGTTGAGCAGCAGTAAAATTAACCCTGTTCTCGTTTACAATTTCCAGCTTGCCTTTCACCTCCTCCCCGTTCTTTCCGACAATCTTAACTTTCACATCTTTTGTCTTAAGATTATGATAAATTGCTTTGACAACATTTGGTTTGAAGCTTACGTTTTCCTTTGTGTATGTGACTGTTATTAATTCTGCCTTCATTTTCCGAGCGGCACCGGGCATCGTATTATTCTCAATGTTTTTAAGGAATTTCAATTTAGTATATAGCGAAGAAAAATTTGCCATAGCTGTAAATGTCATTTCGCTATGATTCTTAATTGAATTCCCCAAATTGATCTTCACACTGTCGGGGAAAAGTGGGCTGGCCAACCATGTATAATCTGCACTATAGCGGGCGTTGGCATTTATCCAGGAAAGCATAGGAAGCTTATTTACAGGAATTGTATAGGTAACGTTCATAAAATGATTATAATCGGTCGTCCTGCCGCCTTTCTTTAAGTTAACCCAAACTGAATCGCGCCAGGCATCGTATAAGCTGGGATACCTTGTTTTGTCGACACCTCCTGGAGGTTCGTCAATCCTTGAAAGATTGGTTGCAGTAAAATCAAATTTCAGATTCCGGGTAATATCATATTTAAAATCATAAATCCTGCTCCATTCAAAATCCTTTTTGAAAGAAGGAGTAATTTCCAGGTAAGGGTTGTTAATATCTCTTGTTATTAATTCGTTATAAGTGCGACTCAGATCCGTCCTGAATGAGATGCTTTTTGGATAAGGATAAAAGTTAAAGTCTTTTATAATTTTAAAAAGAGGGGAATTCAGAAAACTTACATTTTTAAAAGGCATGATATTGGCAGGTTGCGCCTGAAAATCATAATTGATCCCTCCTCTGTAATCTTTTTCAAGGTTAATTTCGGTTGTAGTATTACTGCTGTATATTTCATTGTAAGTATAATTAATGCTTAAATTCGACGGGTCCCAAAAATGGGGTGTTTTTCCATGTTTTGTTATGCCTGCATTGCTTATTGTAATAGTCTTTCTTCTTGTATAATCCTCTGCTATAGATAATATTGAATCTCTGGTAGCCTTGTTGTTTGCATTTTTTAAAGCGGTTGTTAAAAGAATATCAGGATCAAGAGGATCATACTGGGGTCTGATCCTGGTTTCGGAATAACCGACATAAACGGGAAGCCTCACACCAACCTTTTCAGGGAAGAATTTCCCAAGTTCAATGTTGGATGAAATGTCATATTTCAACATCTGATCCTTGCTTCTCTCATTCACTTTTTTATCTATACTCCCCCATCCCGGAGTACTAAACTGACCGACCATATCAACAGTACCCAGATCGGCAAGACGGGCCTGCATATGCCCGTTCGCTGCCCATCCTCCGTTTTCAATAAAATCGTTTAGCCTTAGTTCATCAAACCATACTTCTCCATATTTTGGCAGGCCATCATCCGTTGCTTTGTTCCTTGTTTTTATCGGATTCCTCACTCCCAGCATGATGACCTTTATATTACTCATGTTAGGATTGCCGGAAACTGAAATACGGGCCGTTCCGTTAGTGTAAACAAAGACATCGGATATACTTAATGATGAACCTGGAAGCTGCATTTGCCGGTTACGTTCTTCCTTGGCTTCCTGCAACAGTGAAAGATCGATGTCAAAACTGTTTTCCGCAGGCCACACCTTTGCCCTCTGGTCATCTGAATTATTATCATAATGACCCGGCGGAGTAAGTTTCAGAGGAAGCTCATATTCATAAAAATTGCTTTTATAATCGGTACCGATTCTTATAAATGCTGTCAGGTCACCATCTTTCAATGGTTGTCCGATCATTGCTTCAGCATGAACCTCCATACGCAGTTTGCGATATTGCCTTATATCGAGATTTTGATTTTTGAACGCTGCCCTGGCATCACCATCTTCAAGATTCATAACCCTAAGTACCATCGATTGTTCGTTAAGCAGTTGCAGCTGTGGGTTCTGCGGGTCTGTTTGTCTGTTAAACCCGGGAGGTAAAACATAATTGACAGGTACTTTCCCCGAATTTTCCTCGATACTGACAGAACTTATTTCAAAAGTTCCATCCGAAGCCTGAGGCATAGTTATCCTTTCTGCACCTTCCGAAAATGAAATATTGTATTTTCTCCATTCTGCCCGGACAAGGTCAAGATTGGCAAACCGCATAATAACAGGATCTTTGAAGCTCTTAAGGAACATCCGCATAAACCGTATTGATTTAAAATCCTGAATATTCCCAACAGCTTTCTGATAATCAGTTATAGGAATCTGAAACTGGTACCACTTTACTTTTGATTTTTTACCATTTGGAAAGGTAGCTTCGTACTCAATATCATCAACTACATAATTCGAACCAACTTTTATGTCTCCCGGACGAATGCTTACTTTATACTGATAGTAGCTTTCTGTTTCGCTTAATGTATTATCCCGGTTAATATCTTCCATGTCGGGCAATGTTGAGCCGGCAGTGGGATAAGACTCCTTCGACATCTCGGATGTAGGTGAGTTTCCTTCCTCCCCGTTATACTTTTTATACCTGTCCAGGATACCCAGACGTTCAGCATCATAATCCGATCCTCTGTAGTAATGATAATCATCACCTGAAGGGTCGTTCAGAATCTGCTGGTAGGAATCAGGATCCGCGATGAGGGCTGATTTCTGAAGGTAATCCTTGAAGAATGTCTGTTCGTCGTGGTCGCTAAGGCCATCAAGTCCGACATCCTGATACAACCTCGATTCAGGGGCGTTGTCAAAAGCATTAACGACGGCCTGAATTGTTGGTACCCTTCCCCATGCTGTAGTATCCACATTTTTTACCTCGGCTGTACTCGGAAGTCCATTCTCAAAACTTTTCCTTGAATCCTTCAAAATATCTTCTGAAATATCGCCCAGGTTTATGTAAAGATCTCCTCCCTCATCGGTGGGATTATCAACAAAAGGATCCATGACCCAAAACTTGATATATTGAATATTTGCTGCTTCGAAATCGTTAGTGAGCACCTCTCTCATTATGCCGCCCCATCTTGATTTAGGGTCGTTCAGTTTTCCGGTGGAACTCATTCCTGCCGAGTATGCCCCGGGATTAGCATCATAATTATAAGGGCCCTTCTCGTCGGGATAATATGCAAGATTTAAAACGGCTATCGTGGCTGGAATTCCACTGGGGCTTTCTTTATACGGGAATATTTCATTTTCATATATCTCTCGTACAAAATGGCTTGATTGATAATCCGGATCATTTTTCATATAGTCCGGTGTTGATGATCCGTTACGCAAAAAGAGAGGGTCAATCACATACCAGGCTATTTTGGCCCGGTTAAAACCACTGACAAGATCGTTGTTGAACTTCGCTTCAGGGAAAAGCTGATCCTGTCCCTGAGGGACACTGCAAATACTCCACGCATTAAATGCTTTCATATCAAGAGGTATTTCGCTGGACTCAAAATCATCAATATATGAATTCCCAGCGCTCGATATTGCCTGAGAATGACCGGGTATCAGGTTAGCAAACTCACCAAAAAAGGAGAAAGATGACGGAGCTTTTGTATTGAGCAGTGGAATTTTGTCAATTATCTTTGTAAGTAATTGTGATTCTGACTTATATGAAGCATTCAAACCCCAAATTGTGTTTGAAATAGGTTCCTCTCCATAATTTACTTTCTGAGTATACGGTCTTTCAGTCAGATTAAGAATTGTCGCACCGATATCGAGCTTATCCGAGGCTCTGTAATCGAGATGAGTTCCAACAAGTGTTTTTGTCTGAAAGCCAAAAAACTGATTGTTCTCCAGTGAAACCTGAATGGGTGTTTGTGAATCAATAAGTGCACTGTTAATTATTGTCACCGTTCCCATATTGTAATCAACTATATAATCAGTGTTTTCACTAAGTGGTACTCCTCCGGCCGTAACCTTAACTGATCCTTGCGGTATACTCGTTGCATTAAGTCTTATAACTGATCCGGATGCAGATGAGTATTGTCCTTTAAATTCGAATTTGTCTTTCTCGGCTATCTGGCGGGCGACTGTCTGAGTCGAATCATATAACTCCTGAAAGATATACTTCGAAGCCAGAGTAGGATCGGAAATCATACTTTTAAGATGACTTCCGAAAGGTTCAATAAAGGGGAAAATAATTCTTCCTCTGTCAGCTATTACGGTCACTCCATCTATAAAATCGAAAAAACCATCAGGTTGCCTGTCAAGCTGGGAATTAAGGTTGTCAAGGCCCATGACCTGTAATAGTATCTTGTTAGCAAGATTCCCTTCAGGGATATAGTTTATTGAATTGCCTGTTTTATCATCCTGGTAAAGGATATTAAGTACAAAGTTGTTTTTATCCAGTTTCCCCGATCCGAGAGAATAAATGTTTTTCATCATCAGTTTCCAGGTAGGCAGTTTTGGACTCAGATTAGTACCTTTTAACAGTTTAAGTATCAGAGTCTGCGGGGCGGTGATTCCATCTGTCGAAAATTCACCAACTTTAAATACCTGGCCTGCAATTGTATATTCATAAGCAACTGCCAGAACCTCATCTGCGTTCAAAGCCGTATTAAGCGAAATAAAACCCAGCTGTTTATTAAAATAATACTCCCTGTCATCAAGCTTTCTGGCATTTTCAATCTTTTCATAATCACGCCCGATCTGGAATCCGGGATATAATGGAGCAAATGCGTTTGTGACCTGGTCAACGCTCCGGATGATGTTGTATGCTGTAGTGAACTGTTCATACATTTTATTTGCATTATTGTCAGGGTAGATCATAGCTCCCGGAGTTGCCTGAAAAGCCGGGATCTTATTGAAAATATGGTTTTTACTTTCACCCAGGTCAACAAAAGCAACTATATTCCTGTTGCTGGCATCCTGAAAACTGCTTAATTTATTTGTTACCCATACTTCGATCCGGTCAATATTGATCCCTGAGCTGATAATTGGCAGGTTCTTTAATGATGCATCATAAGTATCTCTGAAATATTGTGAAATAAAGAAATGCTTGTTTGCCTCATAGGAATCAGCAAGCATATCAAAATCTGTCAGTTGAGCTCCTCCCGCAGCATTTATGACAGAAGATTGTCCCTTCTGCTGGGAAAGTACGGTAGTGACAGTCAACTTTCCGAACTGCATTTCTGTCTTAAGTCCAAACAGGCTATAACTACCTGTAATAAGAGTCCCGGTCAGGGGAAGAGTGACATCACCGGCCTCAACTTTCTTAAGTATTTCATCTTCCTTTCCTGCGTATTGAAGTTTTGTCCTGTTCTCAAATTCAAACATTGCATCGGTGTTGTAATTCACTCCGAGCGTCATTTTGTCACCAATGGTACCGGTGACATTCATCTGAATTTTCTCTTTAAAATCGAATGTTGGAATTGTTCTTAGTTTTTCAGAGAGTGTCGGGTTTTCAGTTTTTGAAATATTTATCCCGAATATAAGTTCAGCCGATCCCTGGGGTATTATATTGATAGTATTACTCCCGAATATTTTATCAAATGCCGCGCCTCCGATTTCGATTTGTGGTATCAGGTTTGACTTGAATCCGGCCTGAGCACCCGATATACGCGACTGCCAGTAATCGCGCATTGCTTTGGCATATTCATACTTCCTGAATTCTTCAGGACTCATATGTACGGGGGTACGATAATCTAAAGCTCCTATTTTCTCATAAAGAATATATTCATTCTTATCGGGGTCATAAATAACCGTGGATTTGAAATTAGATGGCTTATCGAGGAAAAGCGGTGCCTTTTGCTGTAATTCCCATGGAATCCCGGAGTCATCCTTAAGTTTCAGAATTGATTTGTGTGTTGTATCCGTTGACTGACCTTTTTGTAAAGCAGTCTGACTACTTGCTTCTGAGGACATTAAGAGAAGAGAAGCTAACAGCAGAAGATACGAAAATATCAGAATATTCTTATGTGATATCCCTGATCTCAATCCGGCTTATATTCAGAATTACAAGTTTTTAAGCGCTCTCTTTATCATATCCTCAACCGTCAGGTTTTTTTCATCTCTGACAATTTTATCAACGACTTTGGAGACAGTGCTTTTGGCAAATCCCAGCATTACTAATGCAGATAACGCTTCTTCGCGCTTTGTATTGTCTGCAAAGGCAAATATTTCACCACTCCCGGCATGTTTGCCAAGCTTGTCTTTCAGATCAACTATAATCCGCTGAGCGGTTTTTAATCCTATTCCTTTGACGCTTTTTAAAAGGTCAGCATCTGAACCTAAAATTGCCTTTTCTATCTCGCCCGGACTAAGAGAAGAGAGCATCATCCTTGCTGTATTCGCACCCACACCTGTAACTGATATCAGCAACCTGAAAATATCCCGTTCCTCAGTATCAGCAAATCCAAAGAGCTGATGGCTGTCTTCCCGGATGACTTCATGAATAAGAATTTTAAATTCTTTCTTTGCCTCAAGTTTCGAAAACGTCGTTAACGAGATATTGATCAAATAACCTATTCCTCCCGTTTCCATTGTCAGGTATGTCGGTGTGATCCGGGTAATGTCACCTTTGATATAATCAATCATATTTATTGTTCAGGATTAAATATTTCAGGTGGAAGTTCATCAATGCGGTCGCTATGAATTTCGATATCCTGATGTTTTAAGGGATTTTTTGATATCTCGTTATACAACTGCCTGTTTTTAAAAATATCGCACGCAAGATAAATTGCCTGGCGAAATGAATTTTCTGATGCTTCACCTTTTCCGGCAATATTAAAAGCAGTACCATGAACCGGCGATGTTCTTATAAAAGGTAATCCTGCAGTGAAGTTAACCCCTGAATCAAACGATAATGCTTTAAATGGAGTAAGCCCCTGATCGTGGTACATTGCAAGTATCCCATCAAACTGAGTAAATGATCCGGCTCCAAAAAAACCATCTGCAGGGAAAGGTCCAAATGTCATTATTCCTTCTTTTTGAGCCTGCAGAATTGCCGGGTTTATTATTTCAACCTCTTCTGTTCCGAGCAGTGCATTATCTCCGGCATGCGGATTAAGTCCAAGTACAGCAATACGGGGTCTGCGGATTCCGAAATCAAGCATGAGCGACTGATTCATAATCCTGATTTTATGTATAAGGGTTTCAGTAGTTATTAACCCCGGAACTTTGCTAAGCGGGACATGGTCAGTAGCAATGCCGATTCTCATGCTTTCACCAATCATAAACATAAGAGCTTCCGTGGTACCAGCAACAGATTTCAGATAATCGGTATGCCCTTTGAAATGAAAATTTTCCGATTGAACATTCTGTTTGTCAATAGGTGCGGTAATCAGTACATCAATTTTACCGCTTTTCAGGTCTGCTACTGCTTTTTCGAGTGAAACAAGAGCAGCTTCCCCTCCCTGAGGTGTTGACTTTCCAAGTTCCACCCTGATATTATCATCAAGGCAATTTATCATATTTGCTTTCTTCGCATGAGCTTCTTCTGCCGACCTGATGTTATTAAAGCTAAAATTATTAACATTCAATGCTTTACGATGGTATGCAGCTACCTTTGGGGAACCATATACAATAGTTGTACAAATATCATTTATTGTGGGGTCAGAAAGAGCTTTGATAATAACCTCATATCCGATACCATTAATATCTCCGTGAGAGATGCCGGCAATTATTGTTTTCTTTTCCATAAATTTTTATTTCTTTTCTGCATAGTCAGATGCAATTCTTCTGAGGAATGTCGACAGTAACCTTAACCCCGATGCGGGTCCGCTTTTAAGTCTGTAATAATCATCCTTCTTCAGCATTTCTGTCCCGGCAATGTCCATATGTAATAAAGGAAATTCGGCAAAACGCTCCAGGAATTTACCAGCGATAATGGCTCCTGCTTCACGTCCGCCGACATTCTTAAGATCCGCAACATCAGATTTCAGCAACTCGCCGTATTCATCCCAGAAAGGTAATTCTGCAATCCTTTCATAAACATCGTTACCACAATCCTCAAGCAGGTTGATATATTTCCTGTCGGCGTTTGTCATTACCGCTATTGCCTGGTTTCCAAATGTCATTGCCGCTGAACCGGTAAGAGTTGCAATATCGATTATTAATTCCGGGGAATATTTTGAAGCATAGCTGATAGCATCTGCAAGTATAAGCCTTCCTTCGGCATCTGTATTGCCGATTTCAACACTCATTTTATTAAACATGGTAATGATATCACCCTGAGTATAAGCATTTCCACCGGGACGATTATCAGTTGAAGGGATTAATCCAATTATATGAAGAGGAATACCGGTTTTTGCAACAGTATGCAGAACACCGGTTACCGTTGCAGCTCCGGCCATATCTCCGTTCATGCCCGCCATAAAATCACCTGTTTTTATATTCAAACCTCCTGTGTCATAGACAATTCCCTTCCCGACCAGGATAATCGGTTTCTTGTTTAGGCATTGTGCCGGATGCCATTCCAGGATACAGAAAACTGGTGGATCCACACTTCCTTTATTTACAGCCAGAAGCCCTCCCATTTTTAATGCTTCTATTTTCCCCTTTGTTAATACCTCAACTTTGAAACCTGCAGCATCACCAATTTTCCTGATCTCAGCGGCCAGGGAAGTTGCATTCAGCTGGTTGACCGGTTCCTGAATAAGATCGCGTGTAAAGTAAACAGCATCAGTAAGATCGACAAGCCATTTAATATCTGAATCCGTAACTTCACCTTGTAACAGAAGCTTTTTTGGATAGAATTTTTTATCATCCTTACCTGCTTTTGTCTTGTATTTATCGAAAGAATAGAAGCTCAGGAGAAGTCCTTCCATAAAATCTTCAATTGCACCTTTATAGGCCTTATCGGAAGTGATGACCAGTTCAGAATGGTTGTTCTCTCTTATAAGTTTTCTTAAATTGTACGCTGTCCTTCTGAGTTCCTCCCGGACTTTATAATGCGCAATCCCATCCTTAGTTCTGATCAGGTAGGTGCACCTGTTATAAGAATTAATAAAAATAAATTCTTCCCTGGTCTGAAGCTGGGCACTGGCAAAGTCTGATTCCTGTTTAGTGAGTTTTAGCCTTTCAGGAATCTGATCGTCTCCAAGAATACATATAACAGATTGGTCAGATGATATTTGTGATATTCTTTGAATTTCTGGTTTCATATTATTATCCGGCAATTTTTGAAGCTGTAAAGTTAACTAAAATATTGATTGTTTTGTTTCCAAAGAGTTACCTTTGAAAGTCGGAAGCCGGAAGTCGGAAGACAGAAGCAACTAGAATGATGAATTTTCTGATACGTACTTCGGACTTCGGACTTCGGACTTCCGGCTTCCTGCTAATTAGTTAGTAATGTATTTATACAGATGATCTTAGAAGAATTATATAATAAAGCTCTCCGACTTATTCCATTGAATGTTGATGAAGGTGTTGCACTTTATACCTCTGCTCCTGCAGAAGAGCTTATGTTTGTTGCAAATAAGCTCCGGCAATTGCATAATCCGGGTAAAATTGTGGGCTGGATGATTGACAGGAATGTGAACATTACTAATATCTGCTTTTCTCAATGTACATTTTGTAACTTCTGCAGGAAAAAAGGATCTGAGGAAGCATATATTACATCGATAAATGATTATAAATCCAAAATTGATGAATTGTATTCACTCGGAGGAGATCAGCTTCTTTTACAGGGAGGTATGAATCCGGATCTTGGCCTGAGTTTTTATGTTGATCTTTTCAGAAATCTGAAGGTACTCTATCCCTCATTAAACCTCCACGCCCTGGGGCCTCCGGAGATTGTTCACATAGCAAAGAAGGAAGAGTTATCATATTCAGAGGTTCTTTCTCATCTGATTGAAGCAGGGCTGGATAGTCTGCCCGGAGCAGGAGCTGAGATTCTTTCCGACAGGGTAAGGAGAATTGTTTCTCCTGCTAAGGCTACATCGGAAGAATGGCTTGGGGTGATGCGCGAAGCTCACAAATTGAATCTCCCTACTTCGGCAACTATGATGTTTGGCCATATAGAAACAGCCAGGGAGAGGATTGAACACCTTATCAGGATCAGAGATCTTCAGGCTGAAAAACAGGAAAATCATTTTGGATTCATAACTTTTATTCCATGGCCCTTTCAGGATGAGGGAACCATTCTTTTAAAAAAACATGGGATCAGAAGCAGCTACAATGGTCCGGATTATTTGAGGATTATTGCCATAAGCCGGATCTTATTAAATAACATCAGGAATATACAGGCTTCAATATTGACTGTGGGTAAAGACATCGGGATGTTGTCACTTCATTCAGGGGCAAATGATCTTGGATCTATCATGATTGAGGAGAATGTGGTTAGTGCAGCCGGGTCTAATAACCGTTTCAATGCCAGTGAGATACAATCAATTATAAAAGAAGCTGGATTTATTCCTGGGAGAAGGAATCAGAAATATGAAATGGTTTATCTGAATACAAACCCCGGGTAAAATTTAATCTATTTCCTGATCCACCTTAAGATATCATTGCCATTGGCATAGAGTAATAGTGCCAGTAATATTATCATCCCAGTAATCTGCGCATATTCAAGAAACTTGTCGCTTGGCTTTTTCCCGGTAATTACCTCAAACAATAAAAACAGAACATGACCTCCGTCAAGAGCAGGTATTGGCAGAATATTCATAACTGCCAGTATAATTGAAAGAAAGGCAGTAATGTTCCAGAACCTTTGCCAGTCCCAAACTCCGGGGAATATGTTGCCGATTGTAATAAAACCACCCAATGACTGATAGGCTTTTGTATGCTTTGAAAAAATAAGCTTGAATTGCTTAAGGTAATCGGTGATTGTCTTGAAACCTTTGTTAATTCCGGCCGGAATTGATTGCAGGAATCCGTATTTAATAGTTTTGAGATCAAATATCTGAGAAAGGGCCACGTTCCTGCTTATCCCAAGCATCCCCAAAGAGTCAGGTGTTACGGTAATATTGAGGTTTACTCCTTTACGTAAAAGATTAAGTTTTACAGGATGCTCCCTGTTATCGGAAAGATACTTTTGAAATTCATCATAATAAGTAAATTTTTTGTCATCAATTCCGGTAATTTGATCCTTAAGGAGAACCCCGGCCGTTTTGCACGAAGATTTTTTGACAAAGCTCTCAATCACATACGGCCCGAAAGGTATCCTGTAGTCAATCATACCTTTGCCCTTCAGCATTTTAGGAACATATTCCTTTGGTATTTCAATATTCAGGAGTGCGCCATCCCGTTCAATCTGAATAGTTTTGCGGTTGTTTAAAACAATATCGGCGGTTATTTCAAGGAAGTTCTCAACATGCTGATTGTCGACTGTAATGATCTTGTCTCCATTTCTCAGACCAATACCATAACCGACCGAGTCGGTAACAATTCCATATTTTACATTAGCAGTAGGCAGGTAGGTTTCTCCCCATGCAAATAATACAAGAATAAAAATCAACATTGCGAAAATAAAATTGAAGATAACACCTCCTGTCATTATCAGAAGTCGTTGCCACGATGTTTTCGACCTGAATTCCCATGGTTGAGGAGGGAGTTTCATCTGCTCCTTATCCATTGATTCATCAATCATTCCTGAAATTTTTACATAACCGCCAAGTGGGAGCCATCCTATACCATACTCGGTCTCGCCCTTCTTATGTTTAAAAAGTGAAAACCATGGATCAAAAAAGAGGTAGAATTTTTCGACTCTTGTTTTGAAAAATTTGGCAAGTGTAAAATGTCCTAATTCATGTATGATTACAAGAATTGAAAGGCTCATTACAAGCTGCAGGATTTTAATAAGTATTGTCATCTTTCTTTTTGAAGTTTATTAATAAATCGGAGAGCTGTTTCCCTTGCACTTGTATCAGTGACTTCAAGGAAATCCAGATCAGGAGACGGTGAAAATAAACAATTTTCCATAGCATACTCCACAATTTCGGGTATTTGAGTAAATCCTATTTTTTCGTCAAGAAAAGCATTGACTGCCATCTCATTGGCTGCATTTAATATGCATGGCATGTTTCCACCCCGTTTAAGTGCCTCAAACGCCAATGGAAGATTCCGGAATTTTTTTATGTCGGGATCGCTGAATGTTAAAGATTTACAATCCTCCAGTTTTAGTCGCGGAAGATCAGACTGCAGACGATCGGGATAGCTAAGCGCATAAAGGATCGGAATCCTCATATCAGGAACACCAAGCTGAGCTTTTACTGATCCGTCAGCAAAGTGTACAAATGAATGAATGATCGATTGCGGGTGAATAATAACCGAAATCTGTTCAGGTGTAAGATCAAAAAGCCATTTTGCTTCAATTACTTCCAGTCCTTTATTCATAAGTGAAGCAGAATCAATAGTGACCTTACAACCCATATTCCAGTTTGGGTGTTTAAGAGCATCGCAGGGCCTGACATTTCTCAACATCTCTTCGGACATATTCAGGAATGGCCCTCCTGAAGCTGTGAGAGTAATTTTTTCAACCGGGTTTCCCAATTCCCCAACCAGACATTGAAAAATTGCCGAATGTTCTGAATCGACAGGAATTATAATGCTTCCCGATTCTTTAACTATTCCGCCTATAATCTCACCTGCCACGACCAGGGTTTCTTTATTTGCGAGGGCTATTTTTTTACCGGCTTTTATTGCAGCAATTGTTGGTCTCACACCTGAATAGCCCACAATAGAAGCAATGACAACATCAACATTTGATGAGGTGACAACCTGTTCGATAGCTTCATTGCCTGCATAAATTTTAATATTTGAATTATGAAGATTTTCTTTTAATTTCAGGTAATGATCAGAATTCGCGATAACGACTGAATCAGGCTGAAACCTATGTGCCTGCTGTATCAGAAGATCAATATTATTTCCGGCAATCAGGACCTCAACAGTAAACTTTTCGGGATACTTTGAAATGATATCCAGAGACTGGGTACCGATCGATCCAGTTGAGCCCAACAAAGCAATTCTTTCTGGCATACCGGGTTTCCTGGTTATTAGAATAAAATATGTTTTTCGGGATCCAGAGGACTCCCTTTATACCAGATCTCAAAATGAAGATGAGGACCAGAGGTATATAGTTCACCGGAGTCACCGACAACAGAAATTGGATCACCGGCACGGACAAGATCACCTGTTTCTTTGAGGAGACTTGCATTATGTTTATACACTGAAACAATATTATTCGGATGCTGAACTTCAATTACAAATCCGGTTTCCATTGTCCATCCGGTGAAGATAACGGTTCCGTCAAGAACTGTGGATACAAGAGCTTTAGGTTTTGTAACGATATCCGTACCAAAATGTTTTGTTCTGACATCATACTTCCCCGAAACAATTCCCTTGACAGGAGGGAAAAAATGAAGACTGGCCAGACCTGATAGTGATCCGGATGCTGATGGTCCGATTGTGAGATTATATTTTTCTTCGCTCTCAACACGTGCCCTTAAAGCAGAGTCGTTGGAGGAAGTGCTGAATTTGATTGCTGTATAATTATTTGCAGTGTCTTGTTGTACAGACATTTCAACAGGTTTGTTGCCCGATATGATTGCATTAAGATTATCAAAATACTTATCCCTTAACTTGAGCTCACGATCGAGAGAATCAAGACGTATCGCACTCATCAGGATATTGCGACGCATAGTAACGTCAGGATAACCGGGAATAAACTCCCGCAGGTTTGTGAATGAGATCAGAGTGGCGGTGCCCCAGATAATAAACAGGATAATAAAAGTTATCAGAAGAAATGCATTATATCTTGTCATTATTAAATTCCAGACCTCCTCTAATGTATGATCATTTCTTACAGTAAATCTGTATTTATCGCGCCAGTTGCTTTTTTTCTTATCGTCCTTAGCCATTTTCTATGATTTAATCGGCCTGCAAAGATAATAATATCCGGTGACAGGCGACCGGCTACCGGTAACCGGTATATAAATTATTCATGTTTTTTTTCGGACTTCCGACTTCGGACTTGCGACTTCGGACTTCCGTCAGTGAACTATCAGACAACCTTTACAGGCTTGTCCTCGCTTTGCCAGAGACCATGTTTGGTACACACCGACATTGCAGAAAGGTTCATCGATACTTCAGGAGCAACTATATAAAAATCGACCTCAAAATGAGAAGGCACATTCCCATAAACACCTGCAGTATAACGGGCTTCCGCGAGGAGTGTTTCCCTGTTCCATAGCTGGATTACGCTTATAAAATGATCATGCTCATCCGGATGGGGATACTCTTCACCTAGTTTTATTTTGACCTCAAATTTTTCTCCTCGTTTAACTGTATCGGGACAGAAAACATGTGGCATATGTCTGTCGAGATAATCGCGTTTTACCTCTTTTTCTTCCTTTTCAATCTCTGTTGCTTTAAATACTCTTGGCATGGTAAATAATTTTCAGTTAATACAATAGCTCACCTCCGGGACAAAATCTATGCAATAAATATGTGAACAAACTTAATAATTAATTTATCAGAGTTCACTAAAAATCAAAGATACTCCTTTGAAATCGTTTGTTAAATGAAATTGCAGGACTTTATTGCATTTTGTTAGTGTTTTGACCGGAAGGAGTGGATTCAACAGGGTCATAATATTTCCCCGTTGACAAATCAATAGGCATGTCTTTCTTATGCCCCGGATTACATCTGGTAAGTCTGTCTATTGCATTGAGGAAACCCGGAATAACCCCTTTCCGTTTTATACTTTCTATTGCATAAACTGAACACGATGGAGTAAAAACGCATGCATCTATATCCTGTGAGGAAAAAATTTCTTTGTAGAGTACAAAGGTAGCTGAAAAGATGAAGGTTATTTCATTTTTGTTGTCCTTTAACTGGTCTCCCCACTTATGATTATGGCTCTTTTCAGCAAACAGATTTTTAAACATTTTTAGATCTTCCTGATTCTGGGCAAGACATTTAAAAGGTAAAATAACAAGAAATAAAATTGCAGCTGTTTTCATAAGTCAATTATTATTTTCAACCGATGTTTTTGTCAATTCCCCGATCTGAGAAATAAAATGATTTTTCTGTACATTATTTATGTTTTTTGCTGTCTGAATTTCCTTAATCATCTCTTTCTGAAATACCTCAGCCTCTTGTGTTTTTTTCATTTTCAGCAGCAGTTTAAATTGTTCCAAGCTATAAACCAGATTTTTTGGATGTTGTCGGGTTAAAATCTGAGCGTTTATAAATGCTTTTGAATAATCTCTTTCAGTATAGGCATAAATTTTCAGTAAAAAATAATTAGCTTCAGTTCTGATCATATCATCACCGGAGATTGAACATCTTTCGAGGTACATGAGTCCCTTGGTCTTATCTCCCCTTGGAAATGAAAAAAACAGGGCGTTCAACATAAAATATTTATTTTCAACATAATCGATAAAATAATAGTACAAACCTAAAACTAAATTAAGTTTTTCATCCACAGCAGGATTATCAATGCATTTTTCAATGTAAGTAATTGATTTATAAAAATTAATTAAGGTTTTAAGCGTGTTTCCCCTGTAGTTTTCAAGACGTGCCTTTAAGGAATAAGAGTAGATAATATTGAGCAGCGAGTTAAGGTCCGGATGATTACTGCTTAAACTCGACCTGATCGATTCTTCAATATTTAAATTACAGTCCTTTAAATTGGTTTCAATTTCATCTCCGCTTAATAATTTCCACCATGCCAGGTTTGCTTTAATATTATAGATTGTGGCATTATCCATATTCGAATCGTGCATAACCACAATTACTGAATCTGCTGCATTAAATGAAAAATCATATAAATTCCTGAAAAAGCAGTTAATCAAAATATTTTCATCAGGTATTTTGACATCCCGGGCGAAATTTGAATTAACAGTGAGAACCATGAATAAAGTAATCAACGAGAATATTTTCCGATTAAGACGGCTAGATATAAATAAGCTGATGGTGTTTCCTAAAATTAAGTTTTTAGTCATTCGGATTTTTAACGGCCAGGTTTAATATTTTGGTGTAGGTCTCATTTCTTCTCTGTTCCCTTTTCTTCCTTGCAATTTCTTCAGCTTTCCCATAGCCCCCGGTATAATATCTCTGATACCAGGGTAAAATTGCAAAAATTGCATCAATCGGTGTATACCTGATACTAATGTCTATTCCCAAAGCTATCAGACCAGAAGTTAAAAGCAATGAATTTAAGCCGGATTTAACATCTCCTGAATAAGTTTGTCCCAATCCGGGAAGAATCATGCTCATAATTCTGGCTTTTTTAGGTGAAGGTGATAATAATTTTTTCCCTGAAAACAAATCCGATAATTCTTTCCTGTCCTTCAATTCCAGTACAGATTCAAAGTACGATTGAGCCTTGTTAAAGTCTTCCAGACCAAAATAGCAGGTCGCAAGAAAGAAGTCCAGTCGTTTCTGAACAACTCTGGTAGTGTCAGTTATTGAAAATAAATCTATTAAAGCAAGCTGGAAGTTTTTGTTCAGTATCCGGCAGGATGCCTTATCAAATAAAAGCTCAGTTTTTAAACTATCATCCTCCGATTGATTATAAGCAAATCCAAAGTATTTTTGTGCAGTTTCGTAGTCATTATTTAAATATGAGATTTCAGCTATTTGCCTGAACAAATAGAGATTTCTTCTTCCTTCACTAAAGAACAGAGCTCTCTGGTATGTTTTTAATGCTTTTGTTAACTCCCCTGATTTGAATTGATTATCAGCGAAAACAATCGTTTCTTCAAAATCCTGCGCAGTAAGTTTTTGAAATGCCATCAGGCTAAAAACTATCAGAACGGACAAATTCAAATATTTGATTATCAATTTCATTTTTCTTGTTTTTGTTGTACCGTTTGGCTGCTTTCACAGCGCCTAAAATATTCCCGATATAGAAACTTGCTGAAAGAGTGGCAAAAGTCCAGCCATAGGCGCTTTTTATTCCATGTTCACTAAATCCCCTGTAGGCTTGCCATGCATTGCCCGCAACAAACAACATTGAAAAAATACCATCAGTCCAATTCCTGGTGTAGAATTTTCCTGTTCCGGGGATGATGGCTGAGAAACTTCCGGCTATAAAAGGGCTTTTGAATTTAATATCAGTGGCTTTTTGAGTTAACTTGATGACAGCGGATGGAAATGCAGGGTAGCTTACAGCAGCATCTTTTGCTAAAAGACTGGCTTTCTTATAATTGCTGCTTAAAAGCAAGCTGTAGCATTGAAAAATTGCCTTATTTTCTACTGATAATTTGTTTTTCTGATTAACGAAATTTTCTACAACTGACAATGAATCTGTTAAAAGCTGCAATTTCACAAATTCACTTGCCAGAATTTGTGGCATTGTATCAAGTGAATTTCCGTATAACAAATATATATGTTTGATTCCTGAATTTAAATCACCCGATAGCCTGTATGATCTTATTAAGTTGTACTTAAAGTCGGTATTGCTCCTGTCAAAGAAAACCAGCCTCTCGTATTCCTCTGCTGCAAGCGAATATTGCTGACTGGAGAATAAATATTCGGCATATTTTAGGCTATGTTCCAGATTATAAAGGTCCTGAGAATAGCTGATAAAAGGGTGTGAACCAAAAAATATGAGATTGATTACTATTATCAGGCGAACCCGATTAGTTTGCAGGAATTTTATAATTGTATATATTTTCACCAGATAAGTCGTTAATTAAGATATTAGTAAAAGTTGTAAGTTCATAAACTTTTTGCCCGTTGACATAATTCTCCTTTACTATTTCCTGTGGAAATAATAACCCTTTCACTTTTATATAGTTTCTGAAGAATTGCCTGGTAATAATTTCACCTGCATTATTTTTGAAGACAATTCCGTTAAGTTGTTGGTTTACATTCGACAGAAGTATGTCACCAAGATACTTTTTCGATTCTGCAGGAGGCTCCCAGGTAGAAATGACACTGCCATCGCCTTTTTCAACCTTTTTAATTTTGAATCTCGTTTTTCTTAAGCCATAATCAGCAAGGTTCCCGTTTAAGACCAGATTATAAATGGAAAATTCAATCCCTGCCGGGATGTGTTGTTTGCTGACAACTTTTGAATCAACTATTTTATACAAAAGAGTATCTTTCTGAACCCATATTTCTTTTTCGGGGAAACTCACTCTGTAAATAATCTGTTTTACATTTTTATCATAAAATAATTCCCCGACAGTCAACTGCTGTTCACCGGTCGGAGATTTAGCTTTAATAACGAAATCGGTCCTGATTCTGAAAAAATACTGAGGCTCTGTCTGGAGGAGTGAAAGAGGTAATAACAGTAAACTAATTAAATTTATCACATTTAAGATTTTAAGGAAATTGATTCAGCTTGCAAATATGCCAAAAATAGAAATTACAACTTAAAATCTCATATTTTACAAACAAAAAGAGTATACCAAAAAAATATTTTGATATACTCTTTATTTTTAGTTTTAGCTAGATTCCGCTACCGCCCCAAATTGAACCCCACCAAACAACGTCAACGATCACAACAACAGCAGTCCATGTTATACAACCCCAGAATGCTTTCTTTGTCTCATCCATGTTTTTATCGCTGACAAGATATACCACCAAAATACCAACTACACCAAGTCCGCATCCCCACAAGAATGAAGGTATACCAAGAACCGGATTTTTTGTGCCATCAGGAAGGGCACTTTCCGGAACAAGCTTTAAAGATGTAACGAGATTCCCATCTGCAAGCAACAATGCGCTATAGGTAAGATCTTTGTTTGATGTAACCATAGTTGCAAGCTGATTCAGCTGAGTAAACTCTGCCTGAACAGCGTTGTAATCTAATTTGAATAAATCGGCATCATTTGCAAATATGGTAAAACCTGCAAAAAACACCAGAAAAACTGAGACAAGTAATTTTTTCATAGGCTAGTAGATAATAAATAATTAAAATATTAAATTTATAATTCAATTAATTTTAGACAGTTAATCCGCTCAAAAAGCAATAAAATATGCCTATTTCGCATGCCAACTTCCCAGCGTCTTTCTTTTATAAAAATATCACATAGTTTTAAAATATCCTAATTTTCAAAATAAGTTTATTATATTCAGAAATCAAAACATTAGAAATTAACAATTTATTTTTTCTGCCGTATTTATCCGATGCGGCCTAATAATCTTATCAAAAAATCAATATTTTTTTGGTAATTGCTCTTAAAATGTTAAATTTGCACCTCAATTAAACTGCGGGGTGGTCCGCCGGCTGGCGGACGTTGGGCTCATATCCGCCGGGTGGCGGACGGTGGTTCGGAAATGTTCTTTTGAAAATATATTGCGGGGTGGTCCGCCGGCTGGCGGACGTTGGGCTCATATCCGCCGGCTGGCGGACGGAGGTTCAGAAAAGTTCTTTTGAAAATATATTGCGGGGTGGTCCGCCGGCTGGCGGACGTTGGGCTCATATCCGCCGGCTGGCGGACGGTGGTTCGGAAATGTTCTTTTGAAAATATATTGCGGGGTGGAGCAGTGGTAGCTCGTTGGGCTCATAACCCAAAGGTCGGAGGTTCGAATCCTCCCTCCGCTACAAAGAAAAGCCATGGCGCTTAGCGCCACGGCTTTTTTGTTTTCAGCCTCGTCAGGAACTTCTTCCTGTAAGAGGATGGAAACAAAAAAGCTGCAGCTATGCGCAGCATAGCGTGGCTTTTTCTTTGTTAAGCACCCCCCAGGAGGATCAAGCCGAACGTAGTGAGGCTTAATCCTCCTCATATTCAACCCCGCCGGGGTTGATAAATTGTTTCCTGTTCTTACCACGGACGTTACCGTGACTATTGGAATCTCCACCTCTGCAGTCAGGCCCCTCACTAAAATTAGCCAAAAGGCTAATTTATTAACGTTCGGGCCTCTCCGGCATTATGAATTCAATTTCATCGCAAATCTTTACAGGCTTTTTCTTTGTTAAGCACCTCAAGAGTATCACGCGACCCACCGGATGGCGGAGAGCGTAATCCTTCAAGTTTCTTACCCCCAAACCCACCCAGGGGCTTAAACTTGCTTTGAAAAGGTTTGTATTATCATTTTTCATTTTTAGCTTTTCTTTAAAATATTTCTCCTTTACATGCGTCTCTTGATTAGAAAATCTCTTTCTTGAAGTAAACGGAAAAGAGAACTATTAAAACTGAAATAATAACAAGTCAGTAAAATGAACATAATCAAAACCGCCGTCAACAAGTGAGCAATGCAATATAATATAAAGATAATATGAGACTTACAATTTTTGGAGCGACTGGGCAGACCGGGAAGCCACTTGTCACTCAGGCATTAGATGCAGCTTCCTTTATGCTTAATGAAATAAAAGAATCGAAATATATAAAACATACACCTGTAATTTTCAATCATAATAAAAGGTAAAAACGACCATGATTACAGCTAGAACAAATGCACGCATTTTTGACAGAGGGAGCGTCATTGACGACCACATCGCAGTGATTCAGGGGGAAAGAATTCAGAGTGTTGGTGGAGTTGTACTGACCGGGGCGAGCGTCAAGGCTCTCCATAATGCGGGAGTGGACATTTTGTTATTTGTTGAGCAGAAATTTAAAGAGTTGAAGTATTATTAATCCAGGAGATTATATTTTCGAAGAAAATCATCTGCAACCTTAAGTATTTCATCGTCAAAGTAGCGTGAATATTTTGGGTTTCCCTCTCCCAGATAGTGCCTCCTTCCCTCGTATGTGTGCAGCTCAAAATAATTACCTGCCTTTTTCATGTCACTTTCAAAGAATTGAACAGTCCAGACAGGGACCTGGTCATCATACTCGCCATGGAACTCGATCATTGGAGGCATTCCTCTTTTTATATTATGGGCTGGAGAGATACTCCATATTTTATTCCGGCGGTCGCCAAGCAAACGGTCGCACCAGCCTTCCACTGCATTTACGCATGCTGAAAACAGCAGAATTGCATCCGGGCGGCAGCTTATGCTGAGGTTATCTGATTTTTCACTGTAATCATCAATCATCGCTGTGCTTAATGCCAGGTGACCTCCTGCAGACTGACCGGCAGCAACTATTTTATTTTTGCCAATATGGAATTTCCCGGCATTTTCCCGAACCCATCTCATGGCCGATTTTGCATCCATTACAGATTCGATCGGGCTGATCAATTTATTTGGTGTTACCCCATTTTCAATTGACAAGCGATAATCTACAGAATACGCAACAATCCCCATTCTTGCATATCGTTCACAGGTAGTAAAGAACTCACTTGGGGTTCCAAAGGCCCAACCCCCTCCATGGAAGAAAACAATAGCTGTATTATTTTCTCTTTCAAACGATTGATTTGTATAAAATATGTCAACCTTAAGTTTGAATGTGTCAACTGTTTTGTAAACTTCCTGTATATGAATAACCTGGTCATCGTTTTCAACTTTATCAGTCAGGGTCCGCTCTCCTCTGATGACAGAATGGGTCAAAAAAGATAAGCACAGGAAAATGATAATGAAAAGGTTTTTCATGAAGATTTAGGTTTTATTGTTGTTGGTTACCATTAATTAGTGTTTATTGGTCATTCTTATTATTGCGCCAATCAAATATCGAGAAAATAATTTAAAAATTGACAAATAACCTTGTCTGCCAGTCATTGCTCCAGGTTGATCCGGAATACATTTATTTGTCTCTTTGAGTATAATAATTATTCTATTTATGCTAAATTTAGATAAGTTTAAAAATCCGAATAAATGATTAACCAGTCTTTTTCACGAAGAGAATTTGTAAAGCTTTTTACCGGAGGAACAGCCGTGGTGCTCATCTCCTTTAATACTGCCTGCAAAAACAAAATCAGTCAATGGCATTATCTTGATGAAAAAGAGATTACACTGCTGGATGCGATTGTTGAACAGATAATTCCAGCTGATGATTTTCCTGGTGGCAAATGGGCAAATGTGTCAAATTTTATTGATAAGCAACTTAACACTTATTACAGTAAGCATCAGCCTGAATATAGGGAGGGTCTCGCTGCCTTTGAAAAAACTGTAATTCAGATGATGGGTAAAAAGTTTGAAGAACTTTCTTTTACAGAACAGACGGCATTACTTGAGAAGATGGAAGCGGGTGAATTTTCCGACGGTTATTGGAAGGACCACCCGTCAGCAAATTTCTTTGATATGGTCAGACAGCATTCTTTGCAGGGTTTTTATGGAAGTCCCGGCCATGGAGGAAACCGGGAATATATCAGCTATCGTATGCTTGGAATTGATTATCCTAAAGTTATAAATAAACATGTAAATGCTGTTGTGATCGGTGCCGGAGCAGGTGGTGGGGTAGTAGCAAAGGAACTCTCTGTTGGAGGTCTCACAGTGGTACTCTTTGAACGTGGAAGATGGCATACCTACGATGAACATGGCGATGATGAATTGACTTCTCAACGGACTTTTCCTCTCAAATGCGGCTTTGGTCCGGATAATGATCGCAACTGGAGAATGGCTCCTGATGGAAAGAATGGCTGGAGAAAAGTTTTCCCGAACGAATGGAGCTATGGAAATAATGCAGCATGTGTTGGCAGCGGGACCGTTAGTTATGGAGCTATGGCATGGAGATATCAGCCTGAAGACTTTCAGCTTAAAACCAAATATGGTGTGGTGCCCGGAAGCACTCTGGATGACTGGCCTTTGAGCTACGATGAACTTGAACCTTACTATGAGAAAGCTGAATATGAATTAGGCGTATCCGGAGACCCCACAAACGATCCTTATGTACCGCCAAGAAAAAAACCTTATCCAATGCCTGCCTTTTCATTTAACAGGGAAGGAATCATTCTGGAAAAGGCTGCAAAAAGACTGGGTTTGCATCCTTTCCCAATACCAATGCTAAGAAATTCAGTGCCCTATAATGGTCGCTCTGCATGCATCCGCATGCGAACATGTGTAGGTTTTGCTTGTCCTGTGGGCGCAAAGGCTGGCACACAGAATACAGTAATTCCTGTTGCATTAAAAACAGGTAATTGTGAACTTCGGATAAATTGCATGGTTAGTGAAATTATAGTCGATGACAGGGGCAAAGCCAGGGGAGTCAAATATTTTGATCCAGATAACAGACTTCAGGAACAAACTTCGGACCTTGTGGTTGTGTCAGCTTCCGCCAGTGAAACTGCAAGACTTCTGTTAAATTCCAAATCGAAGTTATTTCCTGATGGAGCAGGAAATAATAATGGCTGGGTAGGGAAGAATATCCAGGATCATGCATATACAGGAGCTTATGGTCTTTTTAAGGATGAAGTTTATGATGATGTGGGCCCCGGGGCCTGCATAGCAATAAATGATTTCAACCATCGCTTTCCGGATATTATTGGGGGCGGTGTGCTGTGCAATGAATTTATCCGAATGCCATATCAGTTCACATCAATACGCCCTTCGGGCAGCAGGATGTGGGGAAAGAATCATAAAGCTTTTCAGAAGCAGTACTTTAAAAGACATATAGCCGTACATGGACCCGTACAAGAAATACCGGTATTTAATAAGATGGTTGAAGTAGATCCTGTAGTAAAGGATTTCTGGGGGATACCTGTTGCAAGAATCAGTGGTTTCAGGCACGATAATGATATTAAAGTAGCACATTTCCTTGCTGATAAAGCAGAAAAATGGCTTAAGGAAGCAGGGGCGATACAAACATGGCAATCTGTTCCGGGTAAGGAGAGCACTCCCAGCCAGCATCAGAGTGGGACCTGTCGTATGGGCAATGATCCAAAAACCTCCGTAACCAACAGGTATGGCCAACTGCATGAAATCGACAATATCTTCATTGCAGACGGAAGCCTTCATGTTAACAATGGTGGTTATAACCCAGCGCTTACAATACTTACTCTTGGTTATTGGGTTGGAAAGCATATTACAGAAAACTGGAAGGGGACAAAAATGAACCAATTTTAAAGAATACCTGGCCAAATGAAAAGGATTATCATTATAAGCTCAAGTCTGCTTTTGTTATTTGTGGCATTTCTTGCTTATTACTCTCACTGGAATTCAGCCTCGCCAACAAAGACCTGCGCAAGTTGTCATGAAATTTTGCATTCGGTCGATCTTTGGACAGAATCAGCCCACAGGAACATAGCCTGCAAGGAGTGCCATGGTACAGCCCTAAGCGAAGGGATACATAGTCTGAAAGAAAAGGGAGCCATGGTTTTTCATCATATCGGAAAAATAAAACCTGACAATGTAAAAATTTCAGAGGTTCAGCGTCTTGAGGTAATGCAAAGGTGTAAAAGCTGTCATCAGACCGAGTACGCTAAATGGAATTCGGGCGGACATGCTATGAACTACTCCGGGGTTTTTTTAAATTCCGTTCATAATAAAGCTGAAACCATTAATGAAGATTGCCTTCGCTGCCATGGTATGTTCTATGACGAAGGCACCGTTATTGATATTGTCGAACCACTTAATATTACCGGCCCCTGGAAACTTAAAAATGTCAGCCTCGCAGGTCGTCCTGCAATTCCTTGTTTCGCCTGTCACCAGGTTCATAAGCCGGGCACTCCCGAAATAAGGCAGAATCTTGAAACGCCTTCTTCCCTGCATTATTCAAGGGTGAAAAAAACACTTGCCTCATTCTATTACAGACGAGATAGCTTGTACTTTCCGGTATTAATGCTTACTCCTCCTAAGATAAATTACCGGACAATGTCAGTTAAAATGTCACAAGATCCAAATCAAAGCTTATGTTTTCAGTGCCATTCACCGAATGCATTCAATATGGCAGGTACGGATGATGATCGCACTCCCAGGGGAGTTCATGAAGGAATTAGCTGCCTGGCATGTCATGATTCACATTCCAACTCAGCAATAGCTTCCTGTAAAAATTGCCACCCGGCTATTTCCAACTGCAAACTGGATGTGGAGAAGATGAATACCTCCTACAAAGACCAGACAAGTAAAAATAACATCCATTTTGTTGCATGTACAGACTGCCACAGTAAGGGAAGGCCGACAAAACCAACTAATCCATAAATGTGTTCCGTAACGATAACAGTAACCCCATCCTGACCTGGGATCGAATCTGTTTTGATAAGGTTTGTAATATTTTTTTGGATTTTTAGCTTTTCTTTAAAATATTTCTCGGGTTCATTCGTCTATCAATTTAAAGACAATAAACTCAAATGATAATTTATATTAAATAAAAAAGATGAAAGAAAAACCTGGCCCACCGGCTACTAATATAGAATTTGACAAAGCATACAGTTCCTTACTCCACTGGATGTGGAGCGATATAAGAATTCCTAAGGAACTTAAAGAACTTGTTACAATCAATAAACCCAAAAATTCATTAGAGTTAGGTTGCGGACTTGGTCGATTTTCTTCCTTTATGTCAGCACAAGGAATTAAAGCAACAGGAATTGACTTTTCTTCCGTTGCAATAGAGAATGCTAAGAAAAGAGTTGCCAGCGATAAATACAAACCGACATTTTTAGTGGGCGATGTGACCAATTTAGAAATGTTTAACGAACAGTTTGATGTTTCCTTTGATGTTGGTTGTTTTCACTGCTTGAATGAAGAAGGACAGAAAAGATATGTTGAAGAGGTTTACAGATTATTAAATTCTGGTGCTATACATTTACTTTGGGCGTTAGATAATTCACCCGGCAATATTAAATTAAATCCAAATTACATTTCCAATGTTTTTGGAAGCCATTTTCAATTGACAAAATCAAAATTTAGTGGGAGAAGAATTATATTTGTTGCATCACACTGGTATTGGCTTGTTCGTAAAAAATAATCCTCCTAAATGGAAAAACAACTATGCTCACAGCTATAACAAATGCGCACATTTTCGATGGAGAGAGTGTCATTGACGACCACATCGTAGTGATTGACGGGGAAAGAATTCTTAGTGTCGGCGGAGTTGTACCAACCGGGGCAACCGTCATCGATGCCCACAATACAACCCTGATGCCAGGACTAATAGATTCACATGTACATACTAATATTGACGGATTACATGACGCACTATTATTCGGTGTCACTACCGAGTTGGAAATGATGGGGCGATGGTCATTCAAAGAGCGCAAAAAAATTGCTGAACGGTATGATGTAGCTGATTTTCGCTCTGCTGGTATGGGTGTCACTCCTCCGGGGGGTCATCCAACTCAATACATGAAATCCAGCAGTAACTTACTGCTTAGATTTTTCTATCGCTATCCATTTGTTTCAAAACCTGAAGAGGCAATCAAATTTGTAAAAAAGCAGGTCGCCAACGGAGCCGATTATATCAAGATTTTTATTGAAGATGGAACCACTGTTGGCTTTCCCGGACTTCCGGTTTTAAGCAACGAGATAATCATTGCGACCGTTAAAGAAGCTCATCGACTTTGCAAGATGGCCATTGCTCATGTGACAACTTTTGAAGGAGGGCAGAAAGCCATTTCGGCAGGAGTGGATGGGTTAGCGCACTTGTTTTTTGACCGCCAGCCTACCCCTGAACTAATTTCCGCTATTGCTTCTTCCGGAGCTTTTATTACTCCCACACTTGTGACGCTCTCAACTGCCTTTGGTAACAGCGCAGCCGGGCTGGCTAAAGACAAAAGAGTAAGTTCCAAACTCAGCAAAAAGTGGCTCAATTCACTCTCCAGGATCATGAATGTGTACCCTCAGGGTAACCTCGAAGATGCATTCGCCAGCGTCAGGGCTCTCCACAGTGCGGGAGTGGACATTCTGGCTGGCAGCGATGTGTCGGAACCAATCCCAATCCTTGGCGGTCTCGTCCATGGCGCCAGCCTCCATCACGAGCTTCAGTTGCTGGTCGCTGCGGGACTGAAACCTATCGAAGCCCTCCGGACAGCTACTTCGATACCTGCAAGACGCTTCGGACTTACAGACCGTGGACGGATTGTTCCCGGAGCACGAGCCGACCTGCTTTTAGTCGGAGGGGACCCAATAACCAAAATCAGCGACACGCTGTCCATTCTTGGCATCTGGCGTAATGGTACTAAACTCAACACACACTGATATAATAATTTGCTCCTATGCAAATGTCTTCTACCAATCACAGGTTAGATATTTCACCAGTCTCCGCTCCAAACAACAACAACCAATGACCTGTAAACTAATCATTTACGAGGTTGTTTATTGTCAAATTAGAAGCATATGGGAACCATTTGCTCTATTTACAAGCTAAACAACCTGACTCATAATCATATGGGTGCTGGTTTGAGCCCAGTTGGGCCCAATCACAAAATCTAACAGTTACAAATCCATATCGGAACTGTTTTTTATTTTTAGCCAGGGTTAAGCCAGGTTTTATTGAGATTTAACGAATTCCGGTTCAGTGTGATATAAAGGTCGGGGGGCAGTTACCACTTTCCTTTTATTATTTCAATCAACAATCTTATTCAAGTCCTGACCAGATGGTTAACATGCTGAGTTTTGTTCACTGTTGTTTTGAAAAGGATCTCTCTCGACTAAATTTTAAGAATACCTTAAAATCAGTGATGCTAATTCCGTATATCAGGAGGATTTTTCAGATGAATGAATTTTTATTTGTGTTTAATTAATGTCTTTTATAACTTTATCACAATGAATTACTAATATGGCAAGTCTCATCCAGGGGTTTGAATATGACATCTTTATTAGCTATCGTCAGAAAGATAATAAATATGATGGCTGGGTGACAGAATTTGTTGATCATCTGAAGAGGGAACTTGAGGCAACGTTTAAAGAAGAAATCAGCGTTTATTTTGACATCAATCCTCGTGATGGACTTTTAGAGACCCATTCCGTTAATCGTTCCCTTGAAAACAAACTGAAATGTCTCATTTTTATTCCAATACTCTCAAGAACTTACTGTGACTCAAAATGTTTTGCATGGAACAATGAGTTTCTTCCTTTTTTGAAAATTGCAGAAAAAGATAGGTTTGGGTTAAATATAAAACTAATAAACGGCAATGTAGCATCCAGAGTATTACCTGTACGCATCCATGACCTTGAGCTAGAAGATATTAAATTAATAGAAACACATCTTGGTACTATTCGGTCAGTAGATTTTATTTATAAATCTCCAGGTGTTAACCGTCACTTAAGAGCCATAGAAGAGCACCCTCAGGACAATCTTAATAAAACTTACTATCGCGATCAGATAAACAAACTGGCTAATGCTATTGATGAAATTATCCGAAGCCTTAAAATTGTACAAATAATAACGGATGAAGAAAGAACTCTATTAAAGGAAGTTGCCACACCTGATTTTTTACAGGAATCAGGAACCTTTCTAAGTTATAAAGGTCAGATAGATTTTAATACTATTAATTTGTTATTAAAAAAACTAAAAAAGATCCCCATATTTGAAAATCTCAAAAAAACATCTGCAAAGAAAGTATATTCTATTCTATCTGAATGCCTTGATAATATATCAAAATATTCTTTAAAAAAGCCTGGACTTTCTGGAATAGCCCAACCTTCTATTTCACTTGGACTTCAAAATAATAAAATCATCATTAAAACAAGTAATCCAGTTTCTGAAGAAAAAATAAATAATCTGGACAGAAAGCTTAAACAGATAAATGACCTTGATGAGGAAACCATCAGAGCCTTATATGATGAAAGAATTAATCAGGAATCAAAAACAGAAGAAAGTGGCGCAGGACTTGGATTTATATTAATGGTATTGAAATCAGGAAACAAAATAGAATACAAATTTACCAGAGCAAATGAGGGCTATTATTATTTTGAATTACAAATTCCTGTAAATGAATCTATTGGAAGAAAGTTAATTATTGATAAAACAATATATTCACCTGCGGTTACTTTTGATCCCGACAAAAATATCTTTGAAATATCTGGAGAATCAAGACCCTTTGACGTTCCTAGATTTTATGAGATTCTTTTAAAATGGCTTGATGAATATTCATTACATTTAAACAATTCGAACACTAACCAGGAACCGATTATATTTAATTTTAATTTTGAATATTACAATTCTTTATCATCAAAATACATACTTGACTTTTGCAAAAAGTTAGCTAATCTCCGCATAGATGGTAAAAATATTAACATAAAATGGCATTATGAGGAGGATGACATGGATATGCTTGAAGCCGGCAAAGAGATGTCAAGAATTTCTAAATTCCCTTTTGAATATATTCAGAAAGGGCTAAATTAATATTTTCTTAATCACCTTTTCATTTGAATCTTTCAGTAATGATCAACTGTAATTACTTCATTTTTATTCCTACGATCAAAATATCATCAACCTGGTCAATATCACTTCTCCAATCTTCAAATTTTTTTTCCAGAGTTTTTTTCTGTTCTGGCATAGACATGTTATGAATATCAATTAAAAGCTTTTTGAAATTTTCTGTTCTGAATGTTTTTCTATCTGCACCTCCGAGCTGATCTACATAACCATCAGTAAATAAATAAATGATATCATTTTTTTTAATTAGTATTTCTTTATTAGTGAAGGATTGATCTTCCTGTTCGTAAATTCCAATTGGCCTTTTGTCGCCCTTAAATTCTTTTAATTCTTTATCGCGTATAAGATATAAAGGACGAAATGCCCCTGAATACTGTAATTTCTTCTTATCGGAATCAATAATGCATATAGCCATCTCCATGCCATCCCTTGTTTCATCACATTTCCCAGTCTGGTGAAGCGATTTTATAACCTGTTCACAGAGCTGGTTTAATATCTCATTTGCCTTAATAGTAACACCGTTATTCACAATTTCATTTAAAAATGAAACACCCAGGATACTCATAAAGGCTCCTGGAACACCATGGCCCGTGCAATCAGCAACTACAATGAACACTTGGTCGTCTTTACTGGCCAGCCAATAATAGTCCCCACTTACAATGTCCCTTGGCTTGCTTAAAACAAAATACGATGGAAGTAGTTTTTTAAACTCCTCATTTGGAGGGAGTAAAGCATGTTGTATCCTGCTGGCATATTGAATACTACATCTAATTTCTTTGTTCTGAGCCTCAATCTTCTGTGTGCGTTCAATTACTTTCTGTTCCAGTGTTTGGTTTGCTTCCTTAAGATCTTCAATTAATTTTCTATTTTGCTCCCTAAGATGATATGTTTCAAGAGCCTTATCAATGTTTATTTTCAGTTCTTCCTTGCTCCATGGTTTAGTTATGTATCGATATACTCTGCCTGTATTTATGGCCTGAATAATAGCTTCAATGTCACTGAAACCGGTGAGTATCATCCTGATACAATCTGGGTACTCCGGAATGATTTTTTCAAGGAATTGAATACCAGTCATCTCAGGCATCCGTTGGTCGGTAATTATAAGATGAATCTCATTTTTTTTGAGTATTTCAAGTCCTTCGGCACCTGAAGTTGCCATGTGAACTTCATACTCGCGCCTGAAGGCTGAACTAAAAACAGTAAGATTATCCTGTTCATCATCAACATAAAGAATCGGTGGTAATGATTTGGTTGTATTCATCTGAATTTAATTTTAATATATGACAATTATAAATCGCTATAATTATTCGAATGACTGACTTAAAGGAAGAGTTATTATAAAAACTGTGCCATTCCCCTGTTCACTTTTAAAAGAAATTGTGCCTTTGTGTTTCTCAATTATGCTTTGGCTTATCGAAAGTCCTAAACCCGTTCCCTTTCCAACTCCTTTTGTTGTAAAAAAGGGATCAAATATTTTTGTCTTCAGGTTTTCATGGATCCCATACCCAGTATCTTTTATGCTGACTTTTACGCTTTCTCCAGATATTGAAGTGCTTATGGTTATAGTCCCTTTTTCATCTATGGCATCAACAGCATTAGAAAGAATATTCATAAATACTTGGTTTAGCTGACCCGGGTAACATTCAATAAATGGTAAATCACTATAGTTTTTTACAATTTCAATTCGATTCTTGTACTTATTATGTAAGAGAATCAGAGTGGAATCTATCCCTTCATGAATATCCGCCATTTTAAGGATATCTTCATCCAAACGGGAAAAAGTACGCAGTCCTCTGACTATTTCAGTTGTTCTTTTTGCTCCGTTTTTGATACTATCGATGAGTTTGTTGATCTCCCTTATGGCTTCTTTGTAGTTAACTCTTTCCTTAAGCTCTTCAATCTCTTTCAGTTTTATATTGACGTTACGGGCAGTGATTTTATGATAAATTTCTATGACCTGTCTTATTTCTTCCAAGTTGTTCGACAATGAATCGACACCAGCACTTATGAAATTTACTGGATTATTAATCTCATGAGCGATACCCGCAACAAGCTGACCAAGAGAAGCCATCTTCTCAGATTGTACTAGCTGGACTTGTGAATATTTAAGATTATCTAAGGTGGTGTTTAACTCTTCTTTTTGAATATTCAATTGTTCATTTTTAAGAGAAATTTCCGCTGTACGTTTCTCTACCTTTTCTTCCAAATTACGGTTATATTCTTCAAGATTTTTATAAAGTCTTGCATTTTCAATGGATACAACAATCTGCCCTGAAAGCATTTTTAGTATTTCTACTCGTTCAGACGTAAAAGCACCTGTTATAAGATTATTTTCAAGGTATAAAATACCGCTTAATTTGTTTTGATAAATAAGTGGCATACAAAATAACGATTTTGATTGATTATGAAGAATATAATCATCATAACTAAAGATTGTTTCTTTCACGGCATCATCAAGAGTCAGAGTTTCCTTGGTCCGCAGTACATAATTGATTACTACTTGCGCTATGTAATTGCTTTCCATAAATGGAATATGATGCAGAACGTTTACTTTATCTCTATTTGCAAATGCTTCTCCCTCTATAAAGAGTTTTTGATTATCCATTAAAAGGATATAGCCCTTTTCCGCTCCTGCGTCGGCAATAAGAATTTTTAGTAGTTTTTCAAGTAGTTTTTCCAAATGAATTTCACCTGATATTATCTGCGAGGCTTTCAGTACTGCCTCAAGGTCAATACGATCGATCGTTGCATCATCAGAATCAATGGTTTTCGTTTTCTTAAATTCTTCTTTTTCCTTAATGTGATCAGAGCCATGGGAGAGCAGATCCTTATATTCTTCATCAAGATGCCTGACTTTTGCTTTGGCACCCCATTTTATATACAAAAATCGGGCTCCAGACATATGACTCCTGGCTGATGATTCATTGCCTTTAATTAGATAATACTTAGCTGCCAGTTCGTTTGCCAGTGCTTCATCCTGAATATATCCATTTATATGAGCATACTGGATTGCTTCATTATAATGCACTATTGCCTTTTGATCTTTGCCAAGGACTTTAAACTTTTCCGCTTCCACAAGATGCCATTTATGAAGATGATTTTCCGGAGCATTTTTGGCATATTTCTTCATGGTTCTCTGATTGAGAAAGACTTTTCTGAGATAATAGAAACGCCTTTGCCATGGTTCTTCAGAAAGTTGATAAAGAAAAACAAGAGAGGTATAATAATAAACTAATGGAAGATATATCATTCCTACTAGTGGCTCTTTGTATTTTTCCAGGATAAGAGCATTTTTCAATGCTTCCGTTCTCTTGCCAAACAGGTAACAAACCATAGTTTTTTTTGTGTATAAGGTTCCTATTGTAACCTTATCATTAGCTTTAATCAGGAATGGCAACATCTCCTCTTCATTAAAACTATCACCAATAAAAAGAGTGTTGTCTTTTGCATATCCTCTAAGGTTAAGAGCCAGTTGCCTGTGCAATTGCATGTTATATAAAGTTCTTTCCTGTTTGAGTTTCTTTACAACCTCAATATATTTTCCCATTTCTTTATCCACTAATTCCAGATCCGTTCCGCAATAAAGAGAGTGAATACATGCCATCATTATGCTTAATGCTGCAAATTCCAAATCTCCTGTTTCCAATCCTAACTGATAACCTGCCATTAATGGGTCTATAGTTTCCCTTAATTTATCTTTCCAGTGTCTGATAAAAATATTGAATACTGCAATTATATTTGCATTAAATTCTTTTGTATTGAATTTTGAAATTAAATCAAATGAAAATTTACCAAACTGATAACCCTGGGGAGTATTTCCAATCACACCTAATGAAACAACACCATACATACTATAACCATAAGGAGAAAATGGAGAGTTGCCATATTTTATAGATAAATGAACCATATTTAATATCATCATTATTACCTTCAGGATTTGTACCCGATAGGCAGAACTGGCAGCTCTCATTAGAATTCGCATAGCTGCAAGCATATGTTCATCCTTCATGTGAGGCAATGCATTTAATTCATCCAGTGTATATCTGGATAAGATAAACCGCAGTTTCAGAATTGAAAGTAAAACATTAATCCTCTTTGGCTTTTCCGGAATATAAACACCTAACTGTTTAAGTATACCTATAGCGGTTGAAACAGCTTCTTCAATTCTTGCTCTTGCAATTAGTGATTGTATAATTACTTCATTTATTTTAATTCTGTCAAGAAGTGATCTGGAATTCTTTATAACTTCTTTAGCTAAATCATTCATTTTTTCGAAATCTCCTGTTAAATAAGAACCTTCTGTGGCTTCCGTATACATCATAAGTGCAAGTGTATATTGATCTCGCCAACAACTAATTCCTAAAAGATCTATACCCAACAAGAAATATCTATATGCAATTTCATAGGCGTTCGCTGCCTTAGCTTTTTTTCCTGCCATAAAATTTAGCCGGGCAAGTTCATTTTTTTCAGTTTTTTCCTCAATCAGATCCAAACCGGAATTCAGTTGATTAGTAATATTAAATATTTTCTCCTCAAGCTCCTCCTCTCTGGAATTGCTTAATAACATACGACCTATTTTCAAATGGAGTTCTTTTCTTTGCTTTTCTGCAATCAATGAATAAGCAGCATACTGAATTCTGTCGTGACAGAATCTGTAACATACTTCTGCACTTTCGATATCATTATGAATGTACCTGTAAACATCACTCAAAGGGAGAATCAATTCCTCCTGAAGTGCTTCCCATAAATTATTTGCTGTTTCGATTGGAGTTTTTTCACATGTCATTGAAAGTGTTTTTAAATCAAATTGATTCCCTATGCATGCAGCAAGTTTCAGGGCAGATTGTGTATCCTCTGATAGTTTTTGAATTTCATTGACCATTAAATCCACCACGTTGTCAGTTACCTTCAGTTTTTCAATCTTATAAATATCCCAGTGCCAAACCATCAGCTTGTGATCAAATTCAAAAAGCTTATTCCCGTATATTGTCAGCAAAAATTGTATCAGAAAAAAAGGATTTCCGTTTGTCTTTTTCATGCAGAGTTTTGCAAGCTCTTCCGTTTTATCTGTCGAACATTTCAATGTATCGGCAAGTAATAGGTTAATACTGGTGAAATCCAAAGATGATAATGAGAGAGTGTTTATTTTGATTTGAGCCTTTTGAATCCTATTCAGAACAATTAAAAGCGGGTGACTATTATCAACTTCATTATCCCTGTATGCGCCAATGAAAAAAAGATATTTTGTTTCTGAATCTGTCATAAACAACTCTACTAAATTTAATGAAGGAAGATCAATCCATTGGAGGTCATCAAGGAAAATAATTAGTGGATGTCCCACATTTGTAAAAGTTCTTATGAAATTAGTGAAATAAAGATTAAATCTGTTTTGTGACTCCTGCGATGGAAGCTCAGGGACAGGAGGCTGTTTGCCAATAATCAGCTCAACTTCAGGAATGACATCAATTATTACCCGTCCGTTTGGACCGATTGCTTCCAATATTTCTTCTTTCCAGGTTGCAATTTGTTCTTCGCTTTCTGTGAGGATTTGTCTTATTAACTGCTGAAATGCCTGAATCAGTGAAAAAAATGGGATATTCCGTTTAAATTGTTCAAATTTTCCTGAAATGAAATATCCTTTTTTTGCGACAACATGCTTATGAATTTCATTCACTAAGGCTGATTTCCCAATTCCGGAATAACCGTAAACCATCATCATCTCTTTAGTACCCTGGCATACCCTGTTAAATGAATTTAATAATATTTCAATTTCTTTTTCCCGACCATACAATTTTTGTGGAATTTGGAACCTATTAGAAAAGTCTTTTTTTGCAATAGGAAAATTCTTTATTTTTCCTCCTGTATGAAGTTGTTCCAGACAATTTTCCAGATCAGCATTTAATCCAAATGCACTTTGATATCTTTCTTCAGCATTTTTTGCCATTAACTTAAGAATGATGCTTGAAAGAATCTCCATAGTTTCTTGCTCCTCATGACCTTTGGTAATCTTCAGTTCAACTGGAGGAACCGGGTCCTTGGCTATGTGGCAGTGAACTAATTCCATTGCATTGTTACACACGAAAGGTAGCTGACCTGTCATCATCTCATATAAAGTAACTCCAAGTGAATACATATCCGTCCTGTAATCTAGCATACGGTTCATTCTTCCTGTCTGTTCAGGAGATATATAGCTCAGAGTTCCTTCAAATTCATTCGGATTTTGTATACCAGTAACCTCGCGTGAAAGCACTGTTGAAATACCAAAATCAATGATTTTGACCTGGTCAGTTTCCTGATTCCAGACAATATTAGTTGGATTAATGTTTTTATGAATAATATTCAATTGATGAAGCTGACCCAGAATATAAGATATCCTAATTGAAAGCTTAAGAAATTCATTTAAATTCAGTTTCCTCTTTTCCAGTATTTCCTTTATTGATTCACCTCCGAAATCCTCCATGATGATGGCATAACTGTTATTATAGCTTTCAAGACTATAAGCTTTAATAGCACCTTCCAGATTTAAATTCCTCAGAATTTCATATTCCCTGTTAAAGCGGGCAATTCTTTCAGGGTCGGGATATTCTCCATTAAGAATCTTAATAATTACAGGAATGTCCTTTGCTTTCTTAAAAGCGCGATACACAGCTGAATTATAGCTTTCATAAAGCTTTTCTTTTATTTGATACCCCTGGATGAGATTTGCCATGTTAGTAATTCATTTTGATAAAGTTATGAAAGACAATGATAAAAATCAATAAAAATCCATCCAAAAAAAAACTTAAGAGCATGTCTTATTCTTTTTAGGCTTAAGTTGGGAAAATCAGTGACCCTGACCATGAGAGGCCCGATCAAATTGACTACCAAAAGCACGAATAAAGATTTATTGTATTGTTATTTTCGTAAGTGCTTCGAATACTTGGGATTATTATCCTAATGTCGTCATTAACCCCTCCTTCGGCTCCTCCCCTTAAACAAAAAGCCCTGCCCCGGGCCAGGAGAGCTAAAATGATCTGTTCCTGTATAGATATAGCGTTTTTACTTATTTTTTGGCGGGTCCTTGATGCAGCGGACAGATATGCCTTCATAGACACCTGTGGTGCCACGATATATCTGGGAAGAATTATAATCCAGCTGCCGTACCCAGGCGTAATCACCTCTGATCGAGGAGGACCAGAACCGGATAGATGTTCCAATATTCGTGAAATAGCCGGCACCATCACGCCATCCTGCGGGCAGTGCCCTGAAACGACTTTCATCGGTTGCTCCGGTGTTAGGAGTTTTCCACAACTCTATTCCTTCATTTTTCATCTTGCCTCCTTCATCTTCTCCGCGCCAGTTCTCTTCATCGACTTCTGCCTGACTCATCCCAAGGAACATCTCAAGCTGTTTCCATTCACTGTCACTTGGCAGATGCCAGCCGTCAGGACAAACACCCTGCACGTTTCCCGTTTTGATATCGCTCCCTGAATCAAGATTCATAGCTGCCGGCCATGTGTAAAGATTGCCATATGTACCGGCGATGGCGCTATAGTTTTCATACCAGCAGTATGCGCTGTTATACCATGGCATGTTAAACCATGTGAGACGGTCCTCAATCCGAGGAATTATTGAACCATCAGGATAGTGGCTTACCTTCAAATTATCACTCATCCATGTCTGATCACCAATATTTACAGGATAGTATATATTGTGGTCAATATCAATTATTGGAAGTACTAATGTATCAGGTGTTTTAAATGATTTCTCATCGCCATAATAAGGAATTGAATTGGTTATCGCAAAGGCTTTGACATAATAAGTTGTACCTGGCAAAATATCATATACAGTACTACTGAAACTTCCCGTTGAGTTTATGGGTCCTAACTGGATTAAAGTTCCATTTATTTCGGGATTTGTTGATTCAGACCAATAGAATCCATGCTCATTGATTTCTTCCTTCCCGATACTGACAATTGTACCTTTTAATGTATAAATTCCCTCTGAATAGATTTCTATATTATCTGTTGTAATTGCAAGGATTTTTTCAGTTTCAGTTTTTTTGCACCCGCTTAATGAAAAGATAATTACAACTATACCGATTTGTATTTTTACTTTAACAGGATTCATCATTCAAAATTTACCCCTTTTTCCTAAGACCGTTATACCGACTGATACCCTACCGAAATTAAAATAATCCCCGGGGTCAGAAACAAAGAATTAACTTTTGAGGTTAGATATGTCCTATTGGTTGATTTTGCCCTTGAAATCGTTATTACCCTGTCTTCCAGAGGCTGCCTCATCACTTCCAGTACAGATCTTTTGAACTCAGGAAGTTCATCGAGAACTAAAACGCCATTATGCCCAAGGGAAATTTCGCCTGGTTTTGGAAAGATACCACCCCCTAAAGGGGCAATATCAGAAAAATATTGATGTGGGTATATTTAATAGGTTCAAAGATTGTTGGAAATGTGATTCCCCTTTCTTTTCATGCTCCAATTATTTGTACAATTACTGATTAGCGATTAATTCTTTCTTGCTCTTGTTGTGACTCATTATGAATAAAATACCTGCCACAATTAAAGGAAGACAAAACATAAGCGGACCTTTAAGACCTTCCACCACTGAACCTGACCTTATATAAATAATTAAAAAGGCATAAATGAGGAAGGCAAAACTGAAAATTAACACGCTTATACCACCAACCTTTTCGTGTTTCCATGCAATTATTAATATAACAAGCAATACCATTGCTGGTGCAGAATTTGCCAAAAAAGTTCCTGCTTTCCCCCAAAAAGTGTGTTGATGTAAGACCGAATCAAAAGACATGAAGGCCAGTCCAAGGATAAAGAGGATACAAAGAATCCTTGCTATCCATTCAATTACTTTGGTAGATGTTTTCATTTGATTGATTTAATGAAGATGAATAACTAAAATAACTGAAAACCAGAAATTTGATGCAAGTTACACCAACTTAAAAGCAATGTCAAATAATTTATTATTACACCACATAATAAATTACTGCATCATCAGATGTATTTTGATGTGGCAAATAAATGGTTAATTAACTTTATATTATTGTATTATAAAAAATAAAATGCCCTAAAATAATATCATTGGGCATTCAGTTGATATTAAGAACTACTATTTTACCCGTGTCCAGGTATAGGTTACGACAGGTTTGTCATTTACTATTGTGGTTTCTGTTATAATATTCGGGATTCGAAAGATCACTAAATGAAATACTTACATATTTATATTTTGATACAAACCAAACTGCATTAATCTCTACGTCTGGTTTTTCATTAATTGCTGCAACAATGTATTTATCAATTCCTTTGACATACCCCCAAAGTTGCTTTCCTTCTAAAATCGTTTTTCCTTTAGTAACATTCCACCAATCGCAATCTTTGCCAGTTCCAACAGGTTTAAAATTCCAGTTGTCGATTGTGTCTTTACCAATTTCTCCAGTCCAGGAACCCTCTAGCTGTTTTATCAACTCAACTTGATTGAGTTTTGTTTGTGTGGTTTGTGCCTGCAATCCGTCTAAACAGATTAAAAGAAATACAGGAATTGTGATTGTTAAGCAAAATTTTTTCATACGATTGGTTTTTAATTAATTATTAAGGTATTCCACATTATATGATGATGTTAAAAACTAAAATAATTGTCAGTCAATTATATGAGCAAAGTTAAACCAGCATAAAGCCTAAGTCAATTTTATTTTAACCAGCCGAAAAATCAGGATGCAAGATTATTGATTAAATCAAGATAGTTGGAACTATATGGATTTAATCGCCTATTTTTATCTTCAATGGACAATAAAACCAATTATTAAGATACGTTCACTTTTCAACCTTTTCTACTGTTCTTTTGGATTAAGCTTTTTCACAAATTCATTATAGCGAGAATCACCATGAAGGGGGTTAAACTCCGGAAGGATAGCGAGCCCGGCAATCCAAGCATGATAAGGCTTATGCTCCAGCCATTTGAATGCCTCATCTTTTTCTCCCAGCGCAGCATAAATCTCTATCAGACCAAGTGCCTGCCATGGTGTGACATCTCCTTTCAATATTTCATCTACTATCTGTTGCGCCTCTTTCTTATGCCCGGCCTTTGCATATGTGTATCCCAAAGCCCATTCCCACGTGGGATCCAGTTCAGCAAGTTTTTTATGTTCAGCAATCGCTTCATCAAATTTCCCCTGGCAAAGGTAGCAAAGACCTATAACATAATAACTTATTATGTAGTCCTTTTCAATCTCAAAAGCTTTTTTACATTCACGTATTGCATCATCATATTTTCCGTCATAATAGTATAATCCTCCGAGCCATGCAGTATGCTGCGGATTGAAGGGATCATATTTCTGTGCAAGTTTATGTTCCACGACTGCTTCCTCCATGCGACCTTTCAAGTAGAGGCACCAAGCATAATGATAATGAGTGATGGCTGAGTTTGGATTCAATGCAAGAGCTTTCTTAAAGTATTTCTCTGCCATGTCAAATTTCCAGTCATAATATGCCGATACTTCTCCAAGGGCCGTATAAACTTCTGCTATAGTCGTATCCAGTCTGATCGCCTGTAATGCTGCAGCCTCAGCTTTTTCCAGTGCATCACCCGTATCAAGGGGCCCGTGAGCAATTGCAGCATATCCAAGAGCCACACCAGCATAAGCAAATGCATCTCCCGGATCCGTTCTCAGGACTTCATTCAGATACTCAATTCCCTTTTTTAATCCTTCATCCGTAAAAGCGTTAATATTGTACATACCTCTTAGGTATATCGCATAGGTTTCAGGATTAATTTTACGTGGTGTCGGCAGTTTTACAATATTTTCAGGAGTAATATCAAAACCAATTTTTTTAATTATCTGACCTACGATATTGTTATATAGTTTTTCTGAATTAATAATATCACTTTTATAATTACTGGCCCATATCAGTTTTTCATCCGGAAAAGCCTGAACCAGCCTTAACTTCAAATTAATTGAGTCTCCGACATTAATAACTGAACCTTCAATAATATAATCGACATTGATCTCATTTGCTATTTCCGTAATCGACCTTGTGGCATTAGCAAACATTGAAGCCGTTTGACCTGAGAGCACACGAAGGGGTTTGACCTGGCTTATCATGCATAATTCATTAGTCAGTGCTTCATTTTGTCCCTGAACAAGATAATCCTGATCTTGCTTCCCGGTGAGATTCTTGAATGGCAAAACTACAACTGATTTTTCTATGTCAGCAAGATTTGTTTTAGCATCAGGACTATTAAGGATCTCTTTATTATCTGCCTTACCTGAACCCGGAACAAGATAGAAATCCCCGGTAAGTGAAGTTGAAACCCATGGCAATTGGTGATTATCAGATTTTTTATATACATAAGCAGTTACCTTCTGGAACATCTGGATAGCCGTTATCCCGGGTTCATTTATGTATGTCAGTATTCCTGAGGTATACAATCCGTTATTTCCTGCTATTCCGTCTGAAGCTGTGCTCCCGGGGGAAGTTGCAAGTGCGATTATAGAACCCACCGGCGCTGTCATTGTCGCGAGGCCCTTTCCCTTAGCTGCTCTTGTCCAGCTTCGTTCAAAGGGGTTATCCCGGCATGCATCGAGGATCACAATATTAACTTTGTTTTTTGCATCCTCCATTTTTCCTAAAATCCTGTCGGCTCTGACACAGTTATATTCTACATCAGATTCGGATTTTAAGGTTGCATCAACCGGCATCAGGTAATTAAAACCTTTTGACTGCAAACCATGGCCGGCATAGAAAACTAACCCTATATCATAATTTTTTAACTTGTTCCCGAAGTTATCTATAGCCCGGAACATCCCTTTTTGATCCAGGTTTTCATATTGCTCGACTTCAAACCCGATCCCTTTAAGTGCCGCCTCTATGGATTTTGCGTCATTTATAGGATTTGCAAGACTATTTTTCCCGTAATCACCATTACCTATTACCAGGGCCAGACGCCTTTCCTGCGAATAAACCGAAATGCAGAAAAGGAATATTACCGTAATAAAGACTAATTTTTTCATAACCGGCTGATTTTGTTTGCGCAAAGTTACACCTCGTTTAAGCCAAAGTCAATTCTTTTGTTCCAAATAAAAATCCCTGCCCCCAAGATTAACTCAGAAGGATTGAATAGAGAATAACCCAAGTATTTTAAAGTTCGTCCAAAATGTACTTGAATACATAGCAATTTTATGCTAAAAACCTGCAATTTTTTGACAATTTGTTAAAATTTTCTGCTAAACTTTAAATTTTTGACATTTTATCACTATTGGCTGGAAAAGCCGGAGGCCATAACAATATTTGGCCGTATCTCATTGACCACAAAAGGCCGGAATTAAATGCTTGTTTTTTAATTATATATGATAAATGTTATTTGACCGGCCAAATGTGGTCAAGATGCCCGGCTTTTGCACACTACTCTGTTTGTATTTTGGAATTGTTGTAGTGTACGCCAACAGTTGTATCATTGCAGGTTATGCCGGTTAAACATATCATTATGCATCCTTCCGATTCTATCCATGCATTCCTTTGGTATTCCATGACCCGGATTCTTTACTCCTATGACCTTGTTATTGACACCAAGATCCGTAAGTGTGACGTTGGATAAATCTCCCTCAACCAGGTTATTTTGTGTATCCCAATACAAAACAACAATGAAATTCTTCTGCTGGAAATTATTATTAACCATTTTGCAATTTTCACCTACGGACAATAAATAGTTGGGGTCATCGGCACTAGTTACATACCATTCATCACCAGCAATAAACCAATAGCAATCAGGTAATGATGCATCTCCGGTAATTGTGTTATTGGTGAATACTCCATTCTTCATTGCATAAGTCTGTATAGGCCAGGCCCAATCTTCCATATCATTAAATGTATTATTACTACAAAACATCTGAATCCAGACAGGATTATCAGGATGAGCATACCTCCAGCCGTCCCACATGCCTATTCCGGAAGCACCATAATGAAGATTGAATACATTATTACTTATTTCATAATTCCCCGCTTCTTCCCGGACATATTCAAAAATGTTATGCTCCTCAGAGCAGTTTACATCTATTCCATCATAATTATAAGCAGTGACATTAAATACATTATGCATCATTTTGACCTTTACTCCTATATTTTGATTCACTAAAAGCCCCTGATAATTTCCGGAAAAAACATTACTCCCTTGCATACCAAAACTGAGATTGCCACTTTTACAGCCAAAGACATATAAGCCCCTCCAGAAATTGTTAAACCGGCTGTTTGAAACATCTGCATCAATATTTCCTCTCGTAATGAGAGTGCTTCCAACTGGTTCATATACGTCCGGAGCCAACTTGACACCGTTATAGTTGTAATATGGATAATAATCTGCCACAGTTCCGTCCCACATTGTAACATCACTCTGCTGTAATCCTGTTACTTCAATATTATTGAGGGTAACCCCGATGTATTGCCTGGTTGGTACATAATCTGCAGAATAATCGGAGAATAGCAATAAATTCATTTCCTCATTTCCAAGCAAAGACAATGTTTCTGTCTGGGTGACCGACAGGTCGCTTACTGTAACGTTGCCTCCAATAAAAGTAATTAAGGCAGGCAATTTGTTCTGCAGGGTATTTGATTCAGGAGTGAGCCCCGGGAGATTGGTTATGATAGTTTTTCCCATCCCTGAGCCGCAAAAAGTCCCGTTAAACGCCCTGACTTCAATCATGCCGATAGAGAATGTACCCGGCATAAGTTTCACGACAGCATTTTTACCGCAGACCTGAGCCTGGGCAAAAGCATCAATCAGGTCCTGAGTGTCGTTCGGCCCCGGATAAACCTTTACTACATTACCGCATTTCATAAGGGCTGTATTGCCAGAAAGCTTATCAGCAACCGGATCCGTGTTCAACATGCCATCCTTGGAGCAGGAAAAGGCCAGAACAGCAAGAAAAATTAAAATAAAATTCAGTTTTTTCATAGCCAAAATATTTAAGTTAAACAAAAACCAGAAAAGGGTTAATATTTTAATTTAAGTTCGGCTAAAAACATTCTGAGGCACTAAATTATTTTTACAAAAACTTTAAACTTTTTGACAGAATTTTAAATTTTTTGTCAAAACCTTAAATTTTTTACGAATAATCACAATTTTGCGCTGATGCTTCAACAGATTTATACATTTACTGGCAGCGCGAAGGGTTAAAATGAAACAGAGACCCCTATGCGATGATTTCCGGGGGTTAGTAATAAGTTAATTTTATCAATGGTTATAGTCTTTTTTATAGTATTCCTCGATCCTCAAGCCATTTTCTTACTCTTTCGTGGTCTGCCTGGTATTTTGCTTCAACATCTTTGACTATTTGCTGAAACTCCGGTTCATCTTTTATCTTATTAAAAAGTGGATCATTTTTTAAATATGTCAACCACCATCTAGGACAATTAGGGATTCCTGACCACAATTTTAGATTCTCATATGCTTTTTTCCTATCTCCCAGGATTGAATATGTAGCAGCAAGATCATAAGCCGGACGTAATGGATCAACACTGACTCTCCCCATTTTTCTCACCTTGTCACAATATTTTATTAGCTCATTAAAATAATATTCTGCTTCCCGTTTATTTCCTTTTTGCCAGTATGCCCATCCCAATCGATGCATGCCAAACAAATATTGATCGCTAAGAGATTTAGATCTTTTTAACCATTCTTTGAAATATTTTAATGCTTCTTCATGCTTATCAAGAAACATATAATCTATTCCTAAAGACCAGTAGTTGTAAGTATTGCTTGAATCTATAGCACACCTCATATACAATTCAATAGATTTTTCGAAATTACCGGAAGCTAATTCATCATATGCCAGATTCTCATAATATTCCAATGAATCCTTGTCTAACTTAAGGGCTTCCTCTGCATAATATTTAGACTTTTCTAAAAATCCTGCCTGAAGATAAACACTACCAATAGATCTTAGTATACCTGGTAATTGTGATCCATGATTAAGAGACTTTGCTTTTAAAAGATTTTCAATGGATTTAACATTGTCATAATTAGAATAAACTTGTCCTTTTGAGTAATAAGCCATCCAATCATTAGGATTGTATTTCAGGGCTTTATCAAGTTCTTCTATAGCCTGTTCTTTATTACCCATCTGATTATAGTATACTCCTTTGATTGTATATGCTTCTGATAATTGATCATCATACGAAAGTGCAATATTTGTTAATATGAGAACAGAATCCAGAAAATTCCTGGTTAAAAAAGTTTGCCAATAATACTTAGCCAGATATACCGTAGCCAATCCGGAATAAGCCTGAGCAAATTTGGTGTCATATTTTAAGGCTTTACGATAAAGATTTTCGGCTCTCTCAAGTGATTCCTGGTTATCGCTTAAGAAATACTTCCAATATTCATCTCTTCCTCTCTGAAAAAAATCATTTGCAGTCAGACTCGTTGTGGGAGTTTTTTCGATAAGTTGTTTTTCCTCAGGGGTCATTGTTGCTTTTAATTCATCTGCTATCATTTGAGCAATCCGGCTTTGTATATTAAAAATATCTTTAGATTCCTTTATTTCCTGTTCATAAGATTCTGCCCATAAATGTTTTTCGTTGTCAGCAGCAATTAGTTGCACCCTGAGACGAAATGTGTTGCCATATTTTTGTCCCTCACCTTCGACTATATAATTTACCCCCAGCTTTTTTGCGATTTCAGGCGTGGATTTGGTAGTGTTATTTCTGAATTGTTCAACTGAATTGCGGGAAAGAACCCTGAAATCTTTTATTTTTTGCAGATTATTAAGTATCTCTTCCATGACACCATCCATGAAGTAAGTGGTTGAATCATTAGGGCTGTCATTATTAAAAGGTAATACTGCTATTGATTTTTCAAGGTTTGCGAGAGCTTTAGACTGTCTCCTGTCCTGAATGTAAAATATAAGGAGAATAGTTATTGCGATAAATGTGAATATAAACAAGATCCAGGGGAGGAGAAAAACAATAGCTCGCCTCATGGGTTTCTTTTGCTGCCGTTTGGCAGTGTTTTGAATGAGAATGTTTTCTTCATGACCAGGATCGCTGATTTCTCTTTTTTTAACTTCACCAGGAGCAAAGCCATAATAATCATGAAAACACTTATCAAAGTAAGTTGAACTGCCAAATCCGACCCGAAAAGCGATTTCAGAAACTGTCGCTTCACCCCTTTGAAGCATTTCCATGGCCTTTTTTAATCTTATTTCACGGATAAACTTGCTTAATTTCTGGTTATTTATGGACTTAAGTTTTCGGTTTATTTTAGAGTAGGTCATACCCATTTGCCGGGACACCACATCAACTCCGAACTGTTCATTCTCCATGTTAGCCAGAACAATAGCTGTCAGCTTCCTGATGAATATCTGATCTGTAGTCTGAGACTCGGTCATTGAAGATGTTATAAGTTAATAGTTCAAATCCTTCCAGAGTATCTATTATCAAAGTTCTGAAACTATGGTCATTTCTGCAAATTAATTTGATGGCCATTCTCCGGGAAATGATGAATTTTGAATCTTTTTCTGAATCCTTTCTCGAGCCTTAGATTCAATTTTCTCTGAACAAATATTATTCCCATAAGGGATATTATTTATATCTTCACATTACATAATGATTAACAAATAATACATTCGTTCAGGATTTATTAGATTATCAAAAACATAGAAAATGAAGAAGCTGACTTTATCAGGTGTTATCTTGATATTCTTATTGTTATTAATTGGAATCTCAGGATGTAAACAAATTAAAACTGAAGTAAAACCAAGGACTATTTCTTTTGACCTGGGATGGCGATTCATTAAAGCTAATCCTGCCGGAGCTGAAAAACCGGATTTTGATGATTCAGCCTGGAAGAGCTTAGACCTTCCACATGACTGGAGCATCGAAGATCTGCCAGGTCAAAAGAAGGACAGTGTTGCAGGACCCTTTTCCAAAGAGTCCATCGGCAAAATGGGGACAGGTTATACAATTGGAGGGACGGCCTGGTACAGAAAATCATTTACAATTGATAAGGCAGATAAAAACAAGATTGTGTACCTGCAGTTTGATGGTATTTATATGAACTCCGATGTTTGGGTAAATGGCAAGCATGTTGGAAACCATCCTTACGGTTACACCTCTTTTTACTACGACATAACGCCATTCCTTAATCCTGTCGGAGAAAAAAATGTAGTGGCTGTTCAGGTAAAGAATGAAGGGTTGAATGCCCGCTGGTACAGCGGTTCAGGAATATATCGGCATACCTGGCTTACAATTGTAAATCCTGTGCATGTCAGTATCTGGGGTACTTATGTTACAACACCTGATATTTCCGATAAGAATGCTAAAATTGAAATTGTAACAAATGTTACAAATGCTGGTAATACTGAATTACCGGTTACTCTCCAGGTACGGCTTATCGATCCGGCGGGAAAAGTAGCAGGTACTGCCAGCACTGATTCATCAGTACCCGCAGAAAGTTCTTCAGATATCAAACAAAGTATCCTGGTAGACAGACCAGTTCTCTGGTCGGTTGAAAATCCGAATCTGTATCAGGCTCAGATAACATTGTCCGTTAAAAAGAAAGAATCAGATAATCTGAAAACTTCCTTTGGTATCCGTAATATTCATTTTGATGCACAAACAGGATTTACCCTGAATGGTAAAAGCATTAAGCTTAAAGGAGGATGTTTCCACCATGATAATGGTCCGCTTGGTTCTGCAGCTATTAACCGTGCAGAGGAGCGCAAGATTGAGCTTCTCAAAAAGGCAGGATTCAATGCCATACGCTGCAGTCATAATCCGCCTTCCCCATACCTGCTTGACGCCTGTGACCGGCTGGGTATTCTGGTCATAGATGAAGCGTTTGACATGTGGGAAAAGTCCAAGATGGCAATGATGAGCATGATGCTTGGCTCTAAAGGGGCAAAAGATATAGTTGTTGATGATTATTCAAAATATTTTAAAGAATGGTGGCAAAATGATATTCGGGCAATGGTAGTGCGCGATCGTAACCATCCATCAGTTATAATGTGGAGCATAGGAAATGAGATACCTGAAGCGGCAGATACTTCAGGACTGAGAATTGCTACAAATCTTACAAGAGAAGTCAGGAAATACGATCTGACCCGTGTTGTAACAGAAGCCAATGTAGATATGGGAGCTATGCTCAGTGGGAGAAGCACATGGGACATAAGGGCTCCTCATCTGGCTTTACTGGATGTGGTGGGTTATAATTATGCTTTCGACAGGTATGAAGCGGATCATAATAAATACCCGGAAAGAGTAATGGTCGGAACAGAATCCATGCCTCCGCTGGCATTTGAAAACTGGAAGGCTGATGAGTCTTTCCCGTATGCCCTTGGTGATTTCACCTGGGTGGCTATGGATTATCTTGGGGAGGCCGGAACCGGTGTTCCCCGCCTTATTGATATTAATCCTGCGGGTAAAGGAGCCATAGATAATCCGATGGCTGGAATGATGCTATTTTTCAATATGAATTCATGGCCCTATTTCAATGATTTCCAGGGTGATCTCGATCTTATAGGTGTTCCGAAGGCTCCCTACTATTACAGGCACGTGACCTGGCATGAAATGCCCGCTGCAATGTTTGTTCACAGGCCAATTCCTGCCGGCAAAAAGGAAGTTGTGAGCCCATGGGGATTCCCTGACGAGCTTAAATGCTGGAACTGGGAAGGTCACGAAGGAGAAAAATTGCAGGTACATGTTTATACACGCAGCAAACTTGTCAGGCTCGAGTTGAATGGCAAGCCGGTTGGTGAACAGTCTGTTGACGACAGCAAATCAATTACTGCCACATTCGAGGTTCCCTATGAACCAGGGACTCTTGTTGCCCGTTGTTTTGATAATGACATAGAGACTGCATCGGAGACAATCAAAACTACAGGCAAACCGGCGATCATCAGGTTAACCCCTGATCGATCTGTCATTAAAGCCGACAGGAATGACCTGTCTTACGTGATGACTGAAATACTTGATGCAGAAGGCAATGTAGTACCGGATGCCGACAACATTCTGGTGAACTTTGAAATCAACGGTAATGGGGAAATTGCCGGTGCAGGCAGTGGCAGTCCAACGGATATGTCGAGTTTTCAGCAGCCTCATAAAAAGACCTGGCAGGGAAGGTGCCTGGCAATTATCAGGCCTAAGGGAGAAGTCGGCAAAATTTTACTGACTGCCAGGGCAGAAGGATTAAAAGAGGCGGTAGCAGAGATTACAACTAAAAACTAAATGATATAATAAAACAAATAAGACTACATAGATATTATATCCAGGGTTTTACCTTCCGTCTGTTCATAAAGCTGTTTTGCAATCTCGGCCTTGTCATGGCTGAAGGAAGGATCCATGGAATAAGCTATCATATATGATTCATAGGCTTTATCGTATTTCTTAATATACATATAGAAATCTCCCTTTGAGTCGTACACGTTCGGATTCTTCGGTTCAAGCTCAATGTATTTGTCGAAAGCCTCCTCCCCCTTATCGTTCTGCTTTAATGTCAGATATGCGTATCCGAGCTGGTTGTAAAAGGATGCAGGATTCGAAGCGATTTTAATTGCCTTATTTAAAGTTTCAACAATACCGGTAGTATCGCCTGCAAGTGATTGAAAAGAAACCAGGTTATTATATGAATTGGGATCATTTGGATACATCTCTATAAGCTTTTGCCCCAGGTTGGTAACATCGCTTTGTCCCTGTTTCAATCTGGACAAAGCCTCTTTAAGAAGTTCTTCAGCATCACTGAGTTTAGTTTTGCAGTTTATTGCAGCATCTACATACTCGTTAAAATTATCACCAGATCGATTCAGAAGGTAATAAGATGCCAGCTGGAAATTAGCCATAAAAAAATCGGGATCCTGATCAAGAGCTTTTTTAAAGGTTTCAATTGCTTTATTCAGATTTACGTCATCATAGTACTTTATGGCATGGTTATAAAGTGACAACGCTGATTTAGAATTGGTAGTAACCGGCATAAATTTATCATTAGCCGGCTGGGAAAATATCAATGTTCCTGTTATAAGTAACATTGTCAAAAGAAATATCCTCTTCATTTTTCTGAATTTTTAGTTAATTGAGCTTTACTAATATCTAAATTTATTTATACAAATCATAAATCATTTATTAATTATGAGTATAACAAATAAAAACGCATACCTGTTTAATAAATGCAAAATTGTCCGATTTTTTCTGTTTAAGTGGTGAAAGAGTCCTAAAATTTGTTTTATTTTTACTACAGTTCATAAAAACTCCCTGTAATGAAAAAACTGATTATTCCCCTGTTCCTCTCATTAAGTTTAATGTTGTTATCCTCCTCAACGGATACTGTAAAAATCGGATCCATCAATAATCGTAATCTTCCCTTTGACACGGGGTGGAAATTCCTGCGCGACAGTGTGGCCGGAGCACAAAATCCTTCGTTTGACGACTCCGGATGGCGTAAACTGGATCTGCCCCATGACTGGAGCATTGAGAATTTTGCCGATAACGATAATGAGGATCATATTGGTCCCTTTACCAAAACGAGTGAAGGAGGCGTTTCCACGGGTCATGTAAAAGGTGGCACCGGTTGGTACAGAAAACATTTCACGCCGGATGATTCATTCAGGATGAAGAATGTATCTGTTTGCTTCGACGGTGTTTACATGATAACCACTGTCTGGGTGAACGGGAAGAAGGCAGGGGATCATTTCTATGGATATACCCCTTTTTCGTTCGACATTTCAGGGCTGCTGATACCGGGAACCGATAATGTAATTGCTGTTGAGGTAAAGAATCCAGGGAAGAACAGCCGATGGTACAGTGGATCAGGGATATATCGCCACGTGTGGCTCACAATAACCAATCCGCTCAGAGTAGATGAAAATGGCCTTTATGTTACAACAAAATTACTTTCAAAGGAAACAGCTCAGATTCAGCTGTCAGTTAAACTTAAAAACAGCGGTCACGAAAACTCTGAAGGAAAGCTTGTAACTTTTATCAGTGATACGGATGACCGGGTTCTTGATAAGACAGAGAAATCAATAGAGATTGAGTCAGACGGGACATTATCAGTTGAACAGTCACTTAAAATAACACAACCGTCTCTATGGTCGGTTGAAAATCCCCACCTGTATCGGGCCACATCCCAGATCGTAGTAAAAGGGAAGATAATTGACAGTTATTCAGTGAAGTTTGGAGTAAGAATACTTGACTTCAATGCAGGCAAAGGTTTTCGCCTTAATGATATCCCGCTTGAGCTTAAGGGTGCATGCATGCATCATGACAACGGGTTACTTGGCTCTGCAGCTTTCGACCGTGCAGAAGAAAGACGGATTGAAATAATGAAAGCCAATGGGTATAATGCCATACGTACCAGTCATAATCCACCTTCGAAACAATTTCTCGACGCCTGCGACCGGCTTGGAATGCTTGTAATCGATGAAGCATTTGATATGTGGGAGCATCCAAAAAACCTCTCGGATTACAGTAATTATTTTAAAGATAACTGGAAAAATGATCTGCAATCTATGATCCTTCGTGACCGTAACCACCCCAGTGTGATTGCATGGAGTATAGGTAATGAAATTTACGAACGGGCCGACACTTCAGGTCAGCGTATCGCAGGCCATCTGGTCAGTGTTGTTAAATCTCTTGACAATTCACGTCCTGTTACTGCAGCAGTTTGCTTTTTCTGGGATCATCCCGGTACTGATTGGTCAGCCTCGGCAAAAGCTTTTGCCAGCCTTGATGTGGCAGGATATAATTACGAATGGAGAGAGTATGAAAACGATCATAAAAAATACCCCGATCGGATAATGGCAGGTACAGAGTCATTTCCGATTGAAGCATTTGAAAACTGGCAGCAGGTGGAAAAAGATTCATGGGTTATAGGGGATTTTGTCTGGACCGGCATGGATTATCTGGGAGAATCGGGCATCGGCCATGTGTATTATGACAAGAATGCCAGTTTCAGTATGCCCTGGCCCTGGTATAACTCCTGGTGCGGCGATATAGATATTACCGGACAAAAAAAAGGTCAATCTTATTTCAGGGATGTTGTATGGGGCAGAAGTAATCTTGAGATGGCAGTTCATGCACTACTTCCGGCAGGGAAAAAGGAAGGTATTTCAATGTGGGGCTGGCCGGCTGAATATCAGAGCTGGACCTGGCCCGGAGAGGAAGGTGATACATTGCAGGTATCTGTTTATTCGCGTTGCCAGGAAGTACGCCTTGAGTTAAATGGAAAAGTTATAGGGCAAAAACAAACTTCTGACAAAACCAGTCTTACCGCAAAATTCACCGTACCATACTCAGCTGGTGAGCTAAAAGCTACAGGGATAATAAATGGAAAGGAAGTAGCAACAAAGGTGTTTAAAACAGCCGGAAAGCCTTCTCACCTGGTATTAACATCAGACAGGGCACATATTAATGCTGATCGTAACGATCTCGCTTATGTTTCAGTTGAAGTCAGGGATAAAGATGAAAATCTTGTGCCGAATACTGACATAACTGTTAAATTCAAAGTATCAGGTGGCGGTGAATTGCTGGCATCTGGAAATGCTGCACCCGATGATATGCAAAGTTTCCGCAAACCTGAATGCAAGACCTTTGATGGGAAATGCCTGGCTATTATCAGACCTTATGCAAAAGCAAGTCCAATAAAGGTGAATGCTGAAGCAGCAGGACTTCCGGATGCTATGATTGAGATCCTGACCAGGTAAATAGGAAGAATGGGAAAATGGCATTTCTTTCTTTAGGGTATTCTGGAAATTCTTTAATATACCATTTGTGATGATCAAGAGCTCTTGTTGTAAGATTTACTAAAGTCCAAACCAAAAAAGAGAGAGCAGGCAGATTAAAAGCAACAAGTACGTAACCTGTCCATGAAATAATTTCACCGAGAAAATTAGGACAGGAAACATATTTGAAAAGTCCACCGTAAGGAATTTTATAACCGTTACCTGATGCCGGACGGAGGTTAATCAGTATTAAGTCGTGATATTTATTAATGACAAAACCTGTTAAAAATAAAATTACACCAGTGGTCAGGCGTAAATTAATTAGTACACCTGATCTGTACTCATTTGCGAAATGTACAAACCAGTAGCCATTTAAAAATCCGTTTATGATATTAAATACGAAGGCAAGAATTACAATTACTACAGGTATCCTTTTCCTGGCTGTCCTGATCTGAAGCGGAAAAATAATAACACGGTGAATATAATGTATTCCCCATAATAATGCCGGCACCAGGATAAGAACGTTGAACAAATTCACTTTATAAACCATAAAATATCCAAAGACTACCAAGGCAGGCAACTCCATTAAAAACCATCCGAATCTATTGTTAATCATTGGGCCCCAGTTGTTCTTCGCATGTCTCCCATAAGGTTGTGTAACTCTTAGGAGTATTGGAAATATGATAACCGCAATAGCGATCCAAATCAAGCAAATCATGTTAAATATCCCGTGCGATATCATATCAGTTTATTATATTGTTCTCTCTGTACCAGTCAAATGTGTCCTTAAGCGTCTTTTCAAGAGGACGCGGTTCGTATCCTAACTCCTTTTTAGCTTTTATATTTGAAATATTAACAGGGGAATTGATCAGAATGTCAAGAGACTGATATGTATATAAAGGCTCCTTTTTTGTCAATGACGAGTAAACCTGAATAAACGGACATGCCATGCGTGCAAGCGAAACCGGAACGATAACAGGAGTATTTCGCCCCGATATTTTACTAATCATTACAGATAACTGACGGAGGCTACAGAATTCCCCGGACAGGATATATTTTTCTCCTTTCCGTCCCGAGACAATGGCTTGTATTGAAGCTGACACCACATCACGAACATCTACCCAGTTGTAACCGCCAGAAACCAGAAATGGCAATTTCTTTTTATAAATTTTAAGAAGTGCCTGACCAAGCAAAGAGCCTCTGTAATCGAACGGACCAATTACTGCTGTTGGATTTAAAATGACAGCGTTCAGCCCCTCTTTCACCGCGTTCATTACTTCCCTTTCGCCTTCAGCTTTTGTAAACTCATAAATTATCTTATTTGTTTCAACCAAAGATGTGCTCTCATCAATCAGCTGATCGGGAGACGCAATCTGAAATGCATGAATACTGCTGAAATGAATGAATTTTTTGGATCCGGCCTTATTAGCTGCTTTTATAATGTTTTTAGTACCGGTAACATTGGTTTCATAGACTTTTGCTGAAGATCGGTTATCTATGGCAATCTGAGCTGCAAGATGAAATACAACATCCACTCCTTCACACAATTTAATCAGAGATTCAGGTTCAAGCAAATCTCCCTTGATAAGTTCAACGTCCATTTCATCCAAACCGTTTCCGGAATCGTAAACCAAGGCTTTTATCCCGGCCCCCTGCTTTTTTAGTTCCCGAAGGAGGCAACTTCCTATATGTCCACTGGCGCCGGTAACAGCGACTTTCATAATAAAATGTGTAAAATCTTAACTTTATAAAGCTAAACTATTTACACAAATAAGCAAAAGAGTTGTCTGTCAAAATGGATATTTAAAATATTCGCCGTACTGATAACCATTATCCAATAAAATTGTGTGTCTTCTTTTATAAGGTGTAAGTCAAGGAAATTTTATGTCGGCGGATGCAGCCGTTTATGAAACCACATGCGCACCGAACGCATGGTTTCAAACTGGTTTAAAGGCGCGTGACGATGGCAAGTAGACCGTTCATCGCTGTTTTCAGGTGCCCCCCAGCGGATTTCGATTCCATCATTCGGATTATAAGCCATTTCAAAGATATCCCTTCTTTTAAGTATTTCCCCGACAGTCAGTTTTTGTTGAGAGCCATTTGTGCGGAAATAATTTATCGATAGTTCGGAAACCTTTTGATCCAGGATCGACTGAAGCTTTTTCTTAACCTGCTCCGGAAAGGCTAGTCCTGAAGTATTAAAATCCTCCGGTGAACTGACAACCAGGTCCGGGAAATCCAGAACTGCATCCATCGCAATCAAAAGCCTTAAATCGCGGTTAGGAGTTGAAAAGTCTTCCCATTGACCACCGGCCTGAAAAATTCCGTTAGCGCTGGAAGGCATAGGTATTATAGCACCAGGGTGTAATTTAAAAAAAGCTTCGCCATTAGCAACTGAAGTGACACGTACCATTAGTTGTTCATGAAGTGCCTCGATCAAGTCGAGTAATGCGGTTTCGGGGTCAAGTGGCTTCGGGTTGATTAATCGCTCCATGGTATGATAGAAAACATCGGTTTTCATTTTTCTCTGCTGAAGTGAAAAGGGAACGAACCCGGCTGACGCGGTCAGTGTTTTGTTTCCTGTGAGGCTTAGCACACCCTTTTTCACCAAAATGGGGCGAAAAGCCTTGAACCCGGGTTCCCCGATCACTCCGGAGGTGTTAAACAGAAAATTTCCTTTCCAAAACCGTTTGATTCCTACTGTCCCGTCGGGTTGAGCATCTACCGCAAGTAATAAACCCGGATGGGCTTTTGATTGAGGTACCCAGCCTGTGAGAATGAGTGTATGTCCGTAAGGATCCGCATAAACAGTACCAGGAATTAAGGTTTGACGTTCGAGCGGGATGGGATAATAATCGGAATTCTCATCATCAAATGCAGTTCTGGCCGTGCCTGAATGTACACCATTCATAACTCTTCTGAGAAAGGCATCGAATGCAAGTACAGGATTGGTTTTCGAACCGGAAGTTTCATTTGTTATCCATCGTCCCGCTTTTGGATTATGCACAAGGCTGCCTCTGTCGCACTCATGGTAACCAAACGGGAGACCCAGTTTCCATGCAAAATATGCTCTCAGGCAAAATGGATTATCAGCACAATCAGGCTGCATGATCACTTTGTTTTTTCCGTTAGGTTCATCTTCGCCAAGTGAGAAGTAGTTGTAAAGAAAATTCTGGTTTTGATTTTGTGTTACCTCATTTAGTGCAGACCAGGAAGCGTTTTCGTCGCAGTCCTGAAATAAAGCGTTTATCCAGGCAGAGTAAATTTCCTCCTTACCACCATCCCATCCACCGAGTGTCTTCCATACCTCATCAGTTGGATGAGTCACCTCCCGCGGAGAAATTGTAAACTCCAGATTACTGACTGGTTTTTTATCGGCAATTAAAGTGACCTTATATTTACCGGCAGAGCTTCCGGTAAAATCATCAATCCGCCAATAAGGAAATCCTTCTCCCATTTTACTTTTCAGGGATTCCAGTCTGCCGGAAGAGCCGCTGACAATGATCTGCGCTTTCCGGATATTTTCTCCTCCGGTGGCCAAAATGCGAAATACTTCGCCCGGACCCGGATTTTTGGGTAAAACCAGCAAAGTATTAACCGGCTGGTATTCATCAATAGTCCCGTTATCTTTTGTTGAATCTGACATTTCTGACGTTACCAGGCCTCTCTTCGGGGAAGAACTATTATCGCAGGATATTATAAAATTGAATATTAAAGGAATAGTCAGACTTAAGATCAGCCAACGAATATTGGTGGCGGTAAAGGTTTTTACGATTGACATTTTGAAATTAATATGAATCAAATATATGTTTTTTAAATTTTTCAACCATGGGAAATAGTATTTCCTCAGGCTTGAATAAAAGGAACCCGGTCTGAAAAATTTCAGACCGGGTTCTTAATCAATTAATTAATAATTTTGAAAATTACATTTACCTTCCTCTTCCGCCATGGAATCCGCCACCACCACCAAAACCACCATGGTATCCACCACCATAGCCTCCGCGGAAGTTATATACTATACTCGGTCCCCAGCCCCAGCCTAAGTAGCCATAAGGCCAGCCCCAGCCCAAACCAAAAGCTCCATAATAGAACCCATTGGCCATCCACCAGTAAGATGAATCAGAATACCGCTGATCTTGCTGGATTAAATCAAGCTTTGTCTGTTCCATATAGTTTATGACTGAATCCTGGACTCCCTGATCATGAAGCTTGGCTAACTGATCTGCTTTAAGTCCGTAAGCTGTATGGGATTTTTGTATTTCACTGATAATATCCTTTGATGAAGCTCCGTCCTTACTCATTTGTATGATATCAGGTACTGTCAGAAGCTGTGCATTTTCAGGATATGGACGGTATACAATGCAACTTTGGAGAATTGCTATACCAGAGATAAATAACGATAACCAGATCGCATTTTTTAAATTTATTAGATTTTTCATTTTAATTCCCTCCTCAAATCTATCTTTTAAATCATTTTTTCAATAGCTAATTCCCAAAGTATATTACAAATTTGATGCCTAAATGCACTTTATGATACCGGAATGTTGTTAATGAAGTGTTAATAATTGAAGAGATATAGTAAGAATCTTATTAACAGATCCTATATTCAAATAACCGGGCCGTGTGAAGAGAATTTGAACCGATTGCTATTTTACTTGTTTAATTGAAAATAGCTAGATGAAAAAAATTACCTTATTAATATATACTATAATGATCTTCAGTTCAGTCCGATCCCAGCAGGCACCATCAGTTGTATCAACTGTCGACCTTAAAAGATATCAGGGTGTCTGGTATGAAATTGCCCGCCTTCCAAATTTTTTTGAGAGAAAGCTGAAGTGCATTTCTGCAACGTATACACTCCGTAATGATGGCAGAATAACAGTCCTGAATAAAGGAAATTATCTGACTGATCCTCAAAAGTCGACATCGTCAAAAGGCGTTGCCTGGATCCCTGATAAAAATAGCCCGGCCAAACTCAAAGTACAGTTTTTCTGGCCATTTTCAGGAGATTACTGGATTATGGATCTTGATAAAGAATATAAATATGTTCTCGTCGGTGATCCATCGTTTAAATATCTCTGGATACTTGCAAGAGAGAAGAAAATGGATGAATCAACGTACAATTTGTTGCTCGGGAAAGCAATTGAAAACGGATATGATTTAAAATCAATTATAAGAGTGCAGCAGGATTGCGAGTGAGTACCCCCTCGCCCGCCAACCGGCGGGCACTCCCCCTTTGCAGGGGGAGAAAATTCTGCATTTAAGTAATATTCATTTTAAAAAAGCGTATTTTCGCCCCTCCAGGGGAGATGTCATCCGCCAGTTGGCGGATGACAGAGGGGTTTTGATACAATTTAAAACTCTAATTTACAGGAACATAAACCAGCTCAATCCCATAGTTCTTTCCCAGATTGCGGCTATATTTTTTTTCAGCAGCATTGTTCCAGTGCTCCATTACACCCAGGCTTTTCAACCGTGTCCCATCACGTTCAGGATCATAGAAAGTTTTGGAAGGCGGATTTTCAGCGAGGGCAGACTCAATTAAATATTTTTCGCTATATGCCAGATCAGGATTATCGGGCCATTCCGACCTTATAAAATCAAGCCCTACAGCATCAACCGCCACTCCATCCTGCGAAGCGAACAGGCTTGAACACCAGCGGTTATTAAAAGGAGCCATTCTCCATTTATCTTTATTCAATGGAGGACCATCCTGAGAACGGGCACCATAGAATCCGTCAATCATAAACAATAATGTTTTCCCTCCGAGATCTTTATGCCCGAGGAAATCAGTAAAGGTCATATATTTATCTTTCCCCTGAGGATCCTGGTTGAAGTTGTCATGAGCATTTTTCCTCCAACTTCTGTCAATACTTGTTGCTCCGTAAAAATTCTTTCCACAGAGAGTAACACCTTGCCCTATATGCCCTTTCAATAAGGCCAGATTTATAATATAATCTGCTTCGACGGCACATGTTGCCAGACCTGTTGCAAGTTTCCCGTTATCGACAGAATAAGGAATTGCCTTTTCAACATAAGTGGATTTAACACGTCCATCCCCTCCTTCATTATCAACAAAAATGACATCAGGGAAATCTTTATGGCATTTATTAAAGATATTATCAGTTATGAAACGGCTGGCATCGAAGATTGTAATATCCTTCTGGGGCACACCTCCTTCTTTGGTAAGACTGGCAATTAAGGCATATACCAGCTGAGGAGTACCATTCAGACCTGTTGTATCAGCATGACTACGGGTATTGTTCTGATTGATCTTGACGGCAATCTTCTGATTAATTGCATATCCACTTGTGAATTTCTTTTTCTCCTTATTAAAATTCTTAAAAAGCGCATCCCAGGCAAATGCTTCTGTACTCTTTCCGGTAAGTGATTTCAGCACATTTTCAAGCATCTTATCTACTTCAACCTGTGAAGTACATTTTTCATCCCACCAGTATTTATTTGTTCCGTCCCATGTTGCAACTTTTGGATCAAAAACCCATACTACACGACCCGGGAATATCCCATGTTCAACACCAACAGGCGAATTTGAAAGAACGCTGTTTACATCAACAGTGCTGGCGTTTACTTCTTCAGTTTTATTGGTCAGAAACAATAAAGTACATACAAGCGCAATAGCAAAAAAGGAGGCTGCATATAAATATCTGGCCTTCCTGAAATGATTTTTTCCTTTTCTAAAAGCAAAAACGGAACCAGATAACGAAAACATATAAATGACAAATGTCGACATTATTGGCGCAGCAGCTCTCATGCAAGGATAAGTTGCTCTTTGTGGTTTTGGAATTACTCTGATCAGGAACCAGATTGTTGAAGAGATCCCTAATGCAAAAAAAACTACTTTGGGCAGAATCGACTTTCCAGGCAGGCTCTTAAGCTTAAGAAAGAACAATTTTAACTTTGCTTTCATGATTAATTTTTTTTATAAAGATAATCCTGTTTTTGGATTATTATAATAGGATAAAAAAAAGAGGGACATGCCACGGCATGTCCCTATATATGTGCAAAATTTTTCCTTATAAAACTGTTTGATAAAAATTACAGTTTAAGAGCGACACCAATGTTAAGATAGGTTATGCCATATCCTAATTCTGCCATAACAGCAAATTTACTACTGAAATAATATCTTGCACCGACAAACCATGCCCCAACAAGGCCACCGGTTGATGCACTATAGTCATAACCATAGATTGCGGTTCCAAACTCTTTTGATGATGCAATGTCGTAACCAAGCAAAATACCTGTATATGTATCCAGTTTATTCACCAAAGGATAATGGAACACGCCTCTCGCACCAATTATAAAGTTTGAATATTTATAACCCCAGTTGTCATATTCCCATTTATGAGAGGAGTAACCCAGGTAACCGCCGACACCGATAGATCCTTTGTCGAGAATACCATCCTTAACTCCAAACTCAAGAGAAGCTGAGATAGGAGGTACTGAGCTTGTATAATAGGATCCTGTGTATAATGTTGATCCCAGTCCGATGCCAAGGTTGAGAACTTTATCTCCCTGTTTAAAAGTAGATTCCTGCGCTGCCAGTTGTGCTAAAGAGAAGACAGCAACGAATAAGTAAAGCAAAAGTTTCTTCATAATTTTTAAGTTTTAGTCATTAATGATTGTTAAACAAGTTTTTCTAAGTTTTGTTTATTCAAGTTTTGAATTTATTTCCCCAATATACCTTTTTCGTTATGAAAAGGAAGCTAATTTAACAATTGCCTTTCAATAAAGGAAGGAAGCTCAGCTTTTTTTTTACATAGATTTTGATGAATTAAGTAAAAATTGCAGTCAACATTGTTAAATTGTTGACCACGTCAGAATATCTGTATTAAACTCCTTTAAAAATCAGAAACATTGCCGCTGCAAGTGATGCCCCTACCAGAGGTCCCAGAATAGGTACCCATGAGTATTTCCAGTCGCTGTCGCGTTTGCCCGGGATAGGAAGGAGGAAATGAATTATACGCGGGCCCAGGTCACGGGCAGGATTTATAGCATATCCGGTAGGCCCTCCCAAAGAGAGACCAAGACCCAGCACAACAATAGCCACAGGTAACGCATTTAATGAGCCCAGACCTACTTCCGGTTGTGCCATATAAAGAACAGCGAGAGCAAGCACGTACGTTCCTATGACTTCAGTCAGGACATTATACCAATAGCTCCGTATATTAGGTGATGTACAGAAAACTGCCAGCTTTGAATCAGCATCTTCAGTTGCATCAAAATGTTTTTTATACGCTAACCAGACAAGTAAGGCACCAAACATTGCACCGAGCAGCTGGGCACATATATACATTGGTAACTTTTCAAGTTGAAATTTACCTGCAATCACAAGAGCCAGTGTTACAGCTGGATTCAGATGAGCGCCACTAATTGGTGCTGCAATTAATATACCGGTAAAGACTCCAACGGCCCATCCAAATGATATTACTATCCAGCCACTATTGTTTCCTTTGGTTTTACTGAGAACGACGTTTGATACTACGCCTCCTCCAAAAACAAGGATCATAGCAGTTCCAAAAAATTCAGCAAAAAATGCATTCATTTTGTAATTTATTAAATTATTGATAGAAATTATAACCAAAAAATTACCTTCTTTATTTGTGCCTGGATTTATGCCCCACAACTCCCCTAAAGGAACTTGTTTCGTGATATGCACCCCCTTTTATTCCCCCCAAGGGGGGGAAAATACTCTTCAGTCTAGTGTAATTCGACTAAATATCAGAGTATTATCTCTCCCCCCGGGGGAGATGTCATCCGACAGTTGGCGGATGACAGAGGGGTTTTTATCCCCGAAACAGATTTTGCAGAGAGCTTTCAACTCCAGGCACTTAATTTGAATCATCAGCCCAGGCTTTGGCTGCATTTACAGCACGATGCCATCCTTTGATCAATGAATGTGTTTCATTCTCTTCAATTTGCGGTGAGAAGGTTCGATCCATCTGCCATTGTTGCTTAATTTCACTTATATTGCTCCAGTACTTCACTGCCAGCCCTGCCAGATAAGCAGCTCCAAGGGCTGTTGTTTCAGTAATTTTTGGCCGCACTACTTTTGCCTATAATAAATCGGACTGGAACTGCATTAACTGGTTATTGACTGTGGCACCGCCATCTACACGTAATTCACGGATATCAATTCCGGAATCTTTTTGCATAGCAAGCAGAACTTCAAGTGTCTGATAGGCGATACTGTCAAGAGCGGCACGGGCAATATGCGCCGATGTGGAACCTCTTGTTATACCAACTAATGTACCGCGTGCGTGCTGGTTCCAGTGCGGAGCGCCCAGCCCGGCGAAAGCAGGAACAAAATAGACTCCCTCACTGTCTTTAACCTTCGCAGCGAGCTTTTCAACATCACTTGATTTTTTGATGATTCCCAAACCATCACGAAGCCATTGAACAACCGCGCCCGCAATGAAAATGCTTCCTTCAAGGGCATATTGTGTATCATTTCCAATTTTCCAGGCAATGGTTGTCAATAATTTACTTTTTGATTCAATCGGTTTATTACCAATGTTCATAACCATGAAGCAACCTGTTCCGTAAGTGTTTTTAACCATCCCCGGTTCAATGCACATTTGCCCGAAAAGAGCTGCCTGCTGGTCACCGGCTATTCCTGCAACAGGTATTGGAGTGGCAAACTGCCCCTCAGTTTTTCCATATATTTCACTCGAAGACCTTACTTCCGGAAGCATTGATGGTGGTATGCCAAATATCCTGAGTAACTCTTCGTCCCATTTAAGAGTGTGAATATTAAACAACATAGTCCTTGAAGCATTTGAAACATCTGTTATATGCAATTGTCCACGGGTAAGGTTCCATACCAGCCACGAATCAATTGTTCCGAATGCCAATTGTCCATCCTCGGCAAGTCTCCTTGCATCCTTCACATTATCAAGTATCCACCTGACTTTTGTTGCAGAAAAATAGGCATCAATAATCAGTCCTGTTTTTTTAAGGATCTTCGAGCTCTGTCCCCCACTCTTTAACTTATCACAGAAATCCGCGGTGCGTCTGTCCTGCCATACAATAGCATTGTAAACAGGTTTGCCTGTTTTCCTGTTCCATACTACTGTAGTTTCGCGCTGGTTTGTAATGCCAATTGCAGCGATGCTGCCACTTTCGACTCCTGCTTTGGAAATTGCCTCAAGTGCAACACCGGCCTGGGTTGACCAGATTTCTTCCGGATCATGTTCAACCCAGCCTGGTTTGGGGTAAAATTGAGTAAATTCTTTTTGTGCACTTGCTACGGGAATTCCGTTCCGGTCAAAAACAATTGCCCTGGAGCTTGTAGTCCCCTGATCTAATGCTAAAATGAATTCTTTCATATTCCTTGTTGTTAAGTAAATTCCTATGTTAAATAAAACCCGACAATTTTAAGCTTCCTTTCACCCCCTTTCCTGTTTCCCCCCTCGCCTTCGCGAAGCCGCTTCGGCGAAGCAAGGCAAGGGGGAAATGATCACCCTACAATCCACCTCCTTCCCCCGCCAGCCGGCGGGGAAGGTTGGGAAGGGGGTAATCCAAAAAAACGACAATGCTTCCTATATATAGTTTTTTACCAATTCATTATACGATTCAATCTGTTCCTTTTGCCAGTTCTGATCATGTCCAAATTCATTTGCCATCAGTTCAGCAACTTTGGGGGCAATTTCTGCACTTGCCCGGGCATTAAGAAATAAGGAACGGGTCCTTCTTGCCAGTATATCCTCCAGCCGGAAAGGCATTTCATTCCTGCATATCCAGATTATCTCAGCTTTTGTATAAGGTAGCCTGGGATCAAAAGGTGTTCCCAGTTCCGGATTTTCAGATATCATCTTTTCGATATTAATGGCATGATCTCCATAGATATGCAACCTTTCTGAAGAATAATCCGGAGTAAGTGTTGTAAGCTTAAGGTTTGAGGTAACGCATTTCGTTCTCTCCAGAATACCCGCTTTAATTGCTCTGTCAATAGTTTCTTCGGCCATTCGCCTGTATGTGGTCCATTTCCCTCCTATAATAGTAAGAAGTCCTGATGGTGAAAGTGTTATCTTATGCCTGCGTGATACCTCTTTGGTAGAGGCAGGATTATCAGGATTGGCTGCAAGGGGACGCAATCCTGCAAATATGCAAAGTACATCCTCCCTTCGCGGAGGTTTAACAAGATATTTTTCAGCTGTCTGCAAAATAAAATTGATCTCCCTGTCAAGAGCAACCGGCTCCAGACTAATTGCGTCAAGCGGAGTGTCTGTTGTTCCAACCACAACCTCATTATACCATGGAATAGCAAAGAGAACCCTGCCATCATCAGTCTTTGGAATCATAATAGCCGAGTCACTCTGAAGGAAGGATTTATCAAGAACAATGTGTACTCCCTGACTGGGTCTGATAGTTGGTCTTGATCCCGGATTGTCCATCCTGGCTATCTCATCAGCAAATACCCCTGTTGCATTTATAACCAGCGTGGCTTTCAGATTGAATTCCTCGCCTGAAGCAATGTCCCTTGTCCTTACTCCGTTTATTTTTCCCTTCTCGTCCTTCAGAAGACTGATGACTTTAAAATAGTTGAGCACCATTCCTTCTTTATCGACACATGATTCTGCCAGGGCAAATGCCATGCGTGAATCATCAAACTGTCCATCATGGTACACAACTCCACCTTTCAATCCTTCAGGCTTTAAGAGAGGTAAACGCGAAAGTGCTGTTTTCCTGTTGATAAAATATGATTTGCCCATACTTAAGCGTCCGGCCAGGAGATCATAAAATTTAAGCCCCACCGTGTACATTAAAACATCCCACAGGGTATAAACAGGAATAACAAATTCCTGGTTAAACGTCAGATGGGGTGCATTTTCAAGCATTAATCCCCGTTCATGCAACGCTTCCATAACCAGGAACAAGTCACCCTGTGCCATATAACGGACTCCTCCATGAACCAGCTTTGTGCTGCGCGATGAAGTAGCTTTAGCAAAATCAGATTGTTCCAGTAGTAATGTTTTATATCCGCGTGATGCCCCATCCAGAGCAACTCCAAGGCCGGTAGCTCCACCGCCGATAACAATAATATCCCAAACCTTATCTGATTGTTTTTTTAATTCTTCAACAAATTTCCGGCGGTCCATTATGGATCTGATTTTGATAATAATTATACGGAGAAAATTCCGGAAAAACAAAATCAATTAACCACATTTGTTCAAAAATAACTCTGTGCAACTCATGCTCCTCTATGCCACTCAGTGTAAATTCTTAATTCTTTAGTTGCACAGAGACACAGAGAATCACAGAGTGCCACAGAGAATAACCCTTCTGTCCCGCCGAAACAGGACATCTCTCCTAAAAGGAATTGTTTCGGGGAGGAAAACCCCTCTGCCGCTTCGCGGCATCTCCCCTAAAGGGATCTGTTTTGGGGAGGAAAACCCCTCTGCCGCTTCGCGGCATCTCCCCTAAAGGGGCGATAATACTCTGGTATTTTACGAAATTACACTAAAACAATGAGTATTTTTTTCTCCTTGGGGGAAAATACAAAGGGGGTATATGTCGCTGAATTTAAGCCAACTAAGTGGAGGTGGGGGGTTTGGGGGGTTGAAGGATTACATGAGCATCCCTTTTATATGTCCCTGATCGCCGGGAAACTATTATTTATCAATCCATGATGATCGGGATAGAGACCTGTTGCGATTGAATAATGACTCGGAACCTGTCAATTTAAAATTTCAGGCAGGCAGGAGCACTTATCTTATAATCTTTCCCTGAGTCAACAGGCATCCCGTTCTTTTGATCAATTTTGAAAAGCGAAATATTTCCTGATTTTTGATTCCCTACAAGAATATATTTACCTGAAGGATCGATCACAAAATTCCTGGGCCAGTCACCTCCGCACGATATTCGTCCCTGGAGAGATAGTTTCCCTTCAATGCCTATTTTGAAAACAACAATAGTGTTTTCACCTCTGTTTGATCCATAGAGATATTGCCCGTTTTTCCCAAGATGGACATCTGCACAATTACTTTCTCCCTTAAAGCTTTCTGCCAGAGTTGTCAGGGTCTGAATCGATTTAAGTCTACCGTTATTATCTACATCAAAGACGGAAATAGTTGAATTGAGTTCACATATAACATATATTTTTGTCCCTGCTGAATTGAATACAAAATGCCGCGGGCCTGTGCCACCCGGGAAATTAACTATGCCATCCTCAATTTGTTTCAGATGACCCGACACAGGGTCAAAGTCATATATAACAATCCGGTCCAATCCCAGGTCTGTCAGGTAAACTTTCTTCCCTGCAGGATCGAATGAAATCATGTGCGGATGTGAGACTTTTCCATTATTAACTGCGAATGTAACGGTATCTGTTACTCTTACCGGGATTCCTTTTTCATCCAATTTTACCACTGCTATGGAGCTGCTGGAATAATTTGCCATTAATAAATAATCCTCGGCAGGAGATAGAGAAATAAAGCAAGGCCCTCCATCAGCCACAACGAGATCTTTAACTTTTTCGACACCCCCAGTTTCAGGGATATATTTTAAAGCTGTCACTCCCCCGCCTTTAACGCCGTTGAATTCCATTACTTCATCTGCTGCATATATCAAATCCTTCTTTTTTGAAATACAAAAATATGAAGGGTTTGGCCCTGCATCTGTTTCTGACAATAATTTGAAAGTACCTGCTTCGCAGTTCAGATCAAAGATAAACAGACCTTTTCCTCCGGTCTCGGTATATCTTCCGGCAAACAACCGGATGGTCTGACCATTACATGAGTTTGAAAACATCATGATTAATATAATTGCAGAAACCGCATAAATAATTTTCTTCATAATATGTCTTTTATTAATCGCAAAGTTTTTACGCAAAGGTCGCAAAGAAAAACAAAAAAAGAGGCTGATTTTCTTCAGCCCCGGAAGTAAATTTTTAAGTTTAAAAACTATCGCATTCCCGATACGCCTGTATTATACGATCTTCTCCTTCTTTGCCTTTAATACTCTGGCCATGTTCCATACAGAGAACACCTTCATATCTACGACTATAAATATATTTGAAAACATTTTTAAAGTTGATTTCTCCCGTAGTTGGTTCATTGCGCCCGGGGGTATCGCCCAGATGGAAAGCAGCAATCTCGCTCCAGGCTGTCTCAATATTTGGAATCAGGTTTCCCTCGGTGATCTGTTGATGATAAATATCGTCAACAATTTTACAGGACGGCCTGTTAACAGCTCTGCAAATTGCATAGGCCTGGGGTATATTATTCAGGAACAGCCCCGGATGATCATGAATAGTGTTCAAAGGTTCGAGGACTATTGTCACTCCTGCCGGTTCCATCACATCACAGCAATACCTGAGGTTATCAATAACGTTTGCTGTCTGATAATCTCTCTGGAGTTTTTCATCGTACCTGCCAGGAACAACAAGCGCCCATTTTGCACCGGTCCTCTTAGCTACCTCAATGCCCTCTTTCATCCTGGTGATCAGCATCTCGCGTATTTCCGGTTTATCAAGGACAAGCGAAGTGACAGCAAAATCGGCATATAGCACAAACGGGCCAAGTTCCATCCCAAGACGATGCATTTCATTGGCGATCTTAACCTGGTCATCTATGGGCCTTCCCATCAGTCCGTTATCGAACATGGCTCTGAAACCCATATCATGACAGAACCTGATGTTGTCGATAAGGTCACTTCCAGCATGTTCATGAAACATTTCCATGCCTGGAGCATATTTCAGTTTGAATGGAGCAATTGCATCGGTAGCTTTTTGCGGCTTTGGAAAAGCGCCGGTACCAAAAACTGCAGGAGCAGCTAAAATAGCAGCTCCTGTAGCAGTGGCTTTTTTTAAAAAGTCTCTTCTTGAATGATCCATATAATCATTATTGATAAATATAAATTACTTAGCCGGCGCAGCTTCAGGAACATAAGCCAATCCTGCTACAGGCACCGTTTTATCTACATCAACCGGGCCAAAAGCAAATACTTTCGGGCCAAGTTTTAGATCGGAGTTCATCATCTCTTCATAGGTAGTTTCCTTGCCTGTATAAGCTGAAATGCGACCCATAATAGCAATCATTGTTGATATGGCAGTATTTTCCAGTTCATTAAATACCTGACCTTTACGAATTGCAGTCACAAGGTCGATATGCTCCTGAACATACGGGTCAACACTTACGCTTTCAGTTGGTTTTCCATCTTTGTCTAACGGATATTTATATTTCCAAACCTCAGTTCCTGCCAGGTTGAGGATTGAGTTCCTGCAGTTACTGGAGCCCTTTGATCCCTGGATTCTTTCAGATACATTATCTGCGCAACCATTTATCTGACGGCACATACTATGGAAATGAATACCATTTTCAAAAGTAAAATCGACACTGAAATTATCATATTGGTTTCCGGTTACACGGCGGAGTCTTGATCCGAATCCTACTGCCTTTACAGGATGCGTACCCGTGAACCAGTTCATTACATCAAGGTTGTGAACATGCTGTTCTACAATATGATCGCCTGAGAGCCATGCCCAGTTGACCCAGTCACGGATCATATATTCCATTTCGCTCCATTTTGCATTTGGGTCGCGATGCCATAGTTTTCCACCGTTCCACCAGACATTTCCACCAACGATTTCTCCGATTGAGCCCTGGGCTACCTGTTGCCATGTAGCAACATAGTCGCGTTGGTGGCGGCGCTGGGTACCTGTGGCAATTGACAACTCCATCCCTTTTGCTTTCTGTGCCGTTGCCATTACAGATCTTGCCCCTACAGGGTCGACACAAACAGGCTTTTCAGAAAATATATGTTTTTTAGCCTGTACTGCAGCTGCAAGATGATCGGGACGGAAGAATGGAGGTGTGGCAAGTATAACAATGTCTACACCGGAATCAATAACTTTCTGATAAGCATCGAAACCTACGAAACACTTATCGAGAGGAACTTCCTGCCCTTTTTGTTTCAGAATCTCGGCTCTGCAGGAATCTATCCGATCCTGAAAGGTATCACCCAAAGCAATAATCTTTAGGTTTGGACCGGCACTTAAAAAGTTAATTGCAGCACCTGTTCCACGACCTCCGCAACCAATAACTCCGGCTTTAAGAACAGGTCCGTCGGGTGCCTGATCAAGGAAATTAGTGACGGGAACTACTTTTTTTGTCTCCCGGGCACAACTGGTTATTATGGAAGGAACAATCACACCTGCCATGCCAACCGTTGCTGCTTTTCCAAGAAAATTACGTCTTGAAATACCTGATTTTTTCATATTATAATAGGTTAAGGATTACTGGTAAAATTTTATAACAAAACTTTATTATGGAATATAACCAAATGTAAAGATAGGCTTTTAAAAAAGCAAATAAATATTTCCTTTTAATGTTTTTTAACTTAAGTCAAAATGTGAAATAACACAGACTTAATTGATAGTTATACTAAATCATACCGAAGGTAGTATATGATTGTATTTTTTATTACTTTTCGTAAATAAAGAAAAAAAAGTTAACCGCAAAGCACACAAAGAAGGCGCAAAGCACGCAAAGTTAAGATAATGCATTTCAGTTCTTTGCGATCTCTGCGACAAATCTTCGCGACCTTTGCGGTTATTGGATTTGGTTTTTATATTCAAACCATATGATAAATACCAGTAGTAACACATTTATTAATAAACCGTTGTACTTATTAATTCTTATACCCCTTTTGTACAGTTGTGGCAATAAGCCACAAGGAGATATTGATCTATCAGAACTGACTCCAAGACTGGAACCTGATTATTCCGACATTACAATACCTCCTAATATTGCCCCCCTGAATTTCATTATTAAAGAAAAAGGAGCCGCGTATTTTGTGAAATTTTCCTCAGGCAACGGAACTGAAATTGAACTTACTTCCGGAAACGGTAAAATTCAGATCCCTCAAAGGAAGTGGAGAAAATTGCTGCAAAACCGTTCAGGTAAAAGTATTAAGATTGACATCTTTTCAAAGGATATTGATGGTAAGTGGCTAAAATTTAAAACCATTAACAACAGAGTTTCTTCTGATCCAATAGATCCATATCTCTATTACAGGTTGCTGTATCCTGGTTATGAAAGCTGGGCTGAATTGAGCATCAACTGTCGCAGTCTTGAAAGCTTTAAATCAGAATCATTTATCGAAAACAGCATTGTCGATCAGAACTGTGTCAATTGCCACTCATTTAATAACGGGAAATCAAATGATTTTCTTTTTCATATGAGAGGTTCAATGGGCGGAACTTATTTCTATTCGGAAGGAAAATTTAAAAAGATAAATCTTAAAACAAAAGAAATGAAAAATGGTGCTGTTTATCCAAGATGGCATCCTTCAGGTAAATTTGTAGCATTTTCTTCGAATAAAATTATTCAGCGGTTTCATGCTGCTGACAACAAAAAGGTAGAAGTCAGCGATCTTGAATCATCTCTTGTGCTTTATGATGTCGGGAAAAATGAAATAATGAATATTGAGTTAGCTGGCAAAGAAAAGTTTATGGATACTTACCCGGAATGGTCACCTGATGGAAAATATCTTTATTTCTGCAGGGCGGCTCAGATCGGAGAAAAGTATGATTTTAAAGAGATTAAATACAATTTATGCCGTGTACCTTTTGAAATAGACAAACGAACATTCGGTGAGGTGGAACTGGTATTTGATGCTGCACAAATTAATAAAAGTGTTGCATTTCCCAGGATTTCTCCAAATGGTAAATTCCTTATCATGACCTTATTCGATTATGGTTGTTTCCCAATCTGGCACAAAGAGGCCGATCTCTATTCTGTTAATCTCGATAACTTTAAAATTGACCGGCTGGATCTTAACAGTGAATACAGTGATAGTTATCATTCCTGGTCATCAAACGGCAAATGGCTGATATTCAGTAGTAAAAGAGGAGACGGATTAACAGCCAGACCATATATTTCATATATAGAAGAAAACGGCGCTTCGGATAAACCATTTATTCTTCCACAGGAAGATCCGGAGTTTTATCAGCGGTTTCTAAAGAGTTTCAATATTCCTGAATTTTCAACTTTTAAAATTAATTTGAATCCAGGAGAGATCCGGAGACTTGCCAGAACTGCGGCTACTCCGGCAAAATGGAGTAAGAACGACTAAAATTAGTCATAACTTTAATTATAATTAAATTAAGAGATCTTTTGGTATGTTCTGGATTGAAAGAGATAAAGGGTTAAAAACTTAGGAGTCAGATCTCCTTTGCTATCGTTCGAGGTGACAGAAATGAGGTAATACAATTATTGGTAATAGAGATTCCGTAATTAAGCACAAGAAGGCAGGAATGAGGTTATCCAGGCATGCGAGAAGGAGATTCCTCATCCGCCAGTCGGCGGACTCGGGATGACATGGCAAGTGGAAGGTATCAAGGGTAGCGATGGTGGTTCGCCGGGCGAACCGCCATCGCTACCCCATACTTCAAAAAAAATGATTGTCATTCCGAATGAAACCGCCAACTGGCGGTGGAATGAGGAATCTCAGCGGGCAGAACAGATTTTGAAAAAACAAAATCTCATTCCGAATGGATCCGCCGCAAGGTGGAGGAATGAGGAATCTCAACAACAATTGCAGAAACAAAATAAGTGATAATAACCGGTACACGAAAGAATAAAGATGAATCAAAGTAAGACAAATAATAATCCTCTCTTTTCCTGGATTCCTTACCTGGTATTCTTTATTGGTTCATTCATCTATTTTGGATTTTTTGCCGATTACATATTGTTTTACCAGGAAAAGTCCTCACTCTTCATTTTTTCATCCGATTTTCTTCTTGAAAATCTTCACCAGCCTGGAGGTCTTCTTATCTGGCTTGGCAAATTCTTTTCGACATTCTACTATTATCCGCTTGCAGGTGCAATAATTCTTTCATCCTTACTAACGATGATTGTAATATTGGCATCAAAAATCATTTTAATTCTAAAAGGAAATAGTTTCAGGGTCATCCCGTTTATAATCGGAGTATCTCTCTTCTACCTTCAAACAGAATATCATTTTTTGCTCTTCAATAGCCTCGGGTTATTACTTCAACTGGCAATCTTCTGGTTTATAATAAGGTATTTATCTTTTTTTAAAGGATGGGCAGCTGTTATAATAGTTCCTTTCTGGTTTTATGCTACGGGTGGCTTTGCCCTGATTTTTCTGTTGCTCATGACATTGTATTTCGCATTTGATAAAGAAAATAAAGGATGGATCCGGCTCATAGCATTGTGGAGCCTGAGCTTTATAACTTTTTACATATCAAAAGAATATCTCTTTTCCCAGTCAGGCAAGTCTCTTTTGACATTTCCGTTTATAGATCATGGTACCGGATCTCAACGGATTCTCTTTATTTCTATCTCCGGAATCATTTCAATACTTCCGGTAATTTCTAAAATAAGATTCCGGTTGCCGGACAAACTAAGAATCTCTGATTTTACTTGGAGTACTATTATCTCAATCATTCTGGTCATAATTGTGGTAATCATAGGTATACGAAGGTTTGATAATAAAACGAAACAGTACTTCCATGTGGAAAATTTATTTTTTCACAATAAGTTTAGTGAAGTAATTGAATTCAATAGCTCAAATCCTCCGACCAATTCATTAACTATCTTTCTCAATAATATTGCTCTTTGTGAATCGGATAAACTGGATGATTTGCTATTTCATTTCCTCCAGAGCCCGGATGGAAAAACTCTCTTCCTTAAATGGGAAATGGTTGATGAGGTCCTTAATCGCGGGGGATACTTCTATTACGAGATAGGTATGATTAATGAAGCTCACCGCTGGGCATTTGAGAATATGGTGATGAAAGGGCATTCACCGGAAGGGTTGAAAATGCTGATCAAAACAGAATTGATAAATGCCAATTATGAAGTAGCTTCCAGGTATATAAACATTTTAAAGAAAACTCTTTTTTATAAAAATGAAGCAAAAGCATTTGAAAAACTATTATTTAATGATGCTGCAGTAAACAGTGACAATGAACTTGGAGAAAAGAGACAAAACAAGGTAGAAAATGACTTTTTCTCAATAACAGATAACCCTTACATTAATATTGAAATGATCCTGGCATCCGATTCATTGAACAGGAAGGCGTTTGAGTACAAAATGGCATTTATGTTACTGAAGAAAAATTATGCAGGAATTGCACATGAGCTGCCTTCGTTTGAGAAATTCGGATATACCAGGTTGCCTGTGCATATTGAAGAAGCTGCTTTAGCCCTGGCAGTTTCGAACAAGGGCAAAATACCGGACATGGGAAATATTCAGATAAGTAAAAACACCGAACTCAGGTGGAACCAGTTTCTTAATGTACTCAGGCAATACAACAACGATCTGAAATCAGCGGAACCCGTATTAAGGAGGCGTTTCGGGGATACTTTCTGGTACTATGTTTTCTACAAATAAAAATGGCAGGCAAAAGCCCAAAAGCTTTGCCTGCCAGCAAAAAAAAATCAACCAATATTAGTAACCCGGATTCTCGATCAGTTTTGAGTTTTTGTTCATCTCACTCCTGTAAATCGGGAAGAAATAACACTTGTTATTCCATGACCTGGTTTCCTCAACCAAAAGTTGGTTAGAATATA
>JBEKDR010000034.1:0-32926 GCA_050014255.1 Bacteroidales bacterium
TTCAGAAGCAAGTAGTATTCCCTGATACCTGCTACCAAAACTGTAAATGCAATAAAAGATTGAAGGTAAATAGCCTGTTCGTATTTACTGTCATAAAATATCATCAGGTCTAAATCTAACAAAATCAAGAGAAATCCTGTAATGAGCTGGACAGTTTTATTCATGTTCCATCCCAGTTTCGTGACAATAAACACACCCGTAGTTGCACAAACGATACCCAATGCTGCACCTGCAAGAACATCAGCAGGCCAATGTACACCAACTGCAATTCTTGAAATCCCGACTAAAAATGCAAGAAGAATCATACCAAGCCTCGAAAGTAAGCTCCTGAAATAGAACATTAATATCCCTGTAAGCGCAAAAATAGTTACAGTATGTCCCGATGGAAAAGAATGACGATAGAGAGAAGGGCCGACAATAAAAATAAGGTTCCTGTCGATTGTTGCGGGAGGTCTTGGAATGTCGAAATATGATTTTATAATATTTACTATTAATGTGGCTATAAGAGTCGCAATTATTCCTGACCAGATCAGATCGGGTCTTTTCCTGATGAAAAGAAGCATAATTGCGCAGGCAGTCATAGTATCCCCCAGGAAGGTGAGGTTTGCCCAGATAAAAGGATTAATATTTGATCCTAAAGAATTTATACCAAGAAAAAGAGCTTTATTCATTCCTGTCAGAAGGACAAATGCAAAACAAAGCAGAAATACTATAACCAATAAAAGATTAATCTTATATGCAGATTTCATAGTACTCATCAGCCAAATAATAAATAAATTAATAAATAATTAATAATAAAAATGCATGGATTTAAAATCATGCATATATATTGCAGTCCAAAATTGCAATATTATGAAATTACTTAAATCCATCATCAGTTTTGTCACATTCTTATTAGCTTTTATTGCAATAGCTGTTTCTATCGGTTCTGCATTATGCAAGTTCACAGATCTTCCTAAAAATACACTTATACAAGCTTGCGGATATATGTCATTTTTCTGGGTCATTGCATTATCAGTTGTTGTTGTGCTTTTATTTCTGGTGCTCCGGAAATTCCGTATTGCATTATCATATATTGCATTGATGGTATTATTCACTTTTCTTCTTGATGATTTTTCATTGAAATTTCTTCACCACAGGATGCCTGAAAAAAATAAGGTTTATGACAGTCTTAATGTAGTTGCATATAATATAAAGTATTATTCTTATGGGTTTGAGAATATATCAAAGTTCATCAAAGAATCTGATTTTGATGTCATGTTGCTTTCAGAAAGCGTTCTGACACCGGAGAAACTGGAATATCTCAGAAATAGTCTGCCTGCGTACACTGTTCTGACAGACAATGGTCATGATTTATCAATATTGTCAAAGTACCCGATATTGAATTATAAAATTGTCGAATTGCCTACTTATATAGCATCACTGTCGGGCAACAACGATATTGAGAAATTAAAAGCTAACGGAGTTCACAGATCATTTATTCATGCCGTTATAAACGTCAATGGAACAGCCATAAATGTCTTATCATTAAGACTGATAGCGGGAAGACCAAAGGATAATTCACTTGGCGAAAGCATAAAATGGGGAAAATATTTGCTCAATGCCCAGGCTGAAGAACTGGCTGTTTTTATCAGTTATATACAAACACTCAAAGGGCCACTGATTTTCGGCGGAGATCTTAATGTTCAGCCGAATACCGAAATAATTCACCGGATTAACAATTATGCAGAAGATACTTATCTGGATGAACATTATATGGGATCATACACTTTTAAGGTTTCATTCCCCACAATGCGCATCGATTATCTATTTCATTCTAAAGAGATAATCTCAAAAGAATCAGAGGTTATGAAAGCCGGGACTATTCTTTCGGATCATTTTCCGATAAGGGCAAAATTCTTAATACCAAGGCAAACTTCACAAGCAATTAGTAATTAGTTTTTCCCTTATAATTTCCTTATCAAGCTTGTTGAGCAATTGTTCTGATATTTCAAAACCATCGATATAAAATTGTTTGTCCTCTATTTTTTAATATTCGGTAACTCCAATCCGTAACCTTTCTTTTTATCCTCTGCTTTCAGAAGGAACGCAAATAGCAAAGAAAGTATACTCAGCGTGGTAAACAATAATAAATCGAAGATATAATTATATCTGATGTTCAACCTGGTCTTTTCAATTACCGGATAGATTGCTTCCGATGTTTTAATTTCAATATCCTTATCAAATTTCCCTTTATCTTTTGTCGGATTAATTCCTGAAAGAGCGCTTGCGGTATTTGCTGAAATACTGCTTTTCAGAATCCCCATATCACTTATTGAAATTGGAACTGCTTCATAAGTTGTATTTTGTACCAACGAGTCTATGGTACGGCTGCTGGCTTTTTCAGCCAGCTGGGAAATCTCCTTAGCGGTAAGATTAAAAGATTTTGCAGATAATACCTTTTGATAAGCGCTGGTCACAGCTTCTTTAACAGCAATTTTATTTGGTGTTACATCGGGATTTGTTGAATTAAGAACTATTCCTAACAAAAGCGGAATTATCCATAATCCTATATTTTGAATCCAGAAAATTACTGCATATGCCGTTCCAAGTTGTTTTTCCGGAATAATTTTTGGAACAGAAGGCCACATTGCAGCAGGAACAAGTGAAAAACCGATTCCAAGAATAATTACAACAGCTGCTGCAAGCCACCATGCATTTAAGAATGGTATCGTGAGCATACCATGAACGAAAATCAATATTATCGAACCAATAATCATTATTGTTGCCCCTTTCCCTTTTTTGTCATAAATAGTTCCGAATAAAGGAGTAAGGAAGATAGTGCCAAACGGCAGCAATGCCGGAATTGACCCAGCGAGATTTGGATTGACATGATATTTATTAATCATCAGATCGGTTGCATAAAATAAAAAGGGGAAAACCGCTGAATAAAACAAAACGCAGAGAATAGCAATATACCAGAAACCTTTGTTTTTGATAATAAACAAAATATCTTTAAGTTCAAAAGCATCTTCCTTGACATTTCCCGTAGTACTCTGCGCTATTGAAGCATCAAGTCTCTTATCCATGAAGGTATAAATTGTAAAGGCAGATAACGCTATCAGCATAAAGACAAATGCCAGCAGAACAGGGGATGAATAAGAATAAGTTTTTGCAATTGGCAAAGCTATTCCAAGGGCAAGAGCTGTCCCCAGACGAGCGATAGACATCTGCATGCCCATTGCCAGGGCCATTTCTCTTCCCTTAAACCATTTTACCACAGCCTTTTGGACTGTGATTCCTCCTGCTTCGGTTCCAACACCAAATATTCCAAATCCGATTGCAGAAATTATTACCTGAGTTTTTATTCCAAAAATCATAGCGCCATCAGGGAATACATGTCTTAGCGCCCAGTAATTAAGTCCTGTTCCGATCGCCATCATTGAGGTGGCAGCCAGACCGGTAAAACGAACCCCCATTTTATCTAGGATAATTCCACTGAAAATTAGCATGAACAGAAAAACATTGAACCACGTGTATGAAGATGTATATATCCCGAAATCAGAGCTGTTCCATCCTAAAACACTTTCAAGCATCGGTTTAACTGGTGAAAGGGCATAATTAAAAAAATATGCTCCGAACATTGAGAATGAAACGATTATAAGCGCGGTCCACCTTGCCTTTTTTGAGTCACTTAAAGTATTGATTATTTGTTCCATAATTATTTCTGTTAATTGTAAATTTCTGACCAGCAAATTTAATTAATATATTTTTTAAACAAATTAATGAGTCAACTATTTCAGAATAATGGATATAGGGTGACAGATAATATTTATTCCTTAATATTCGGAAGTTCAAGGCCATACCCTTTCTTCTTGTCTTCAGCTTTAAGCAGAAATGCAAAAATTAGAGCCAGTACCCCAAAACCTGTGAAGATCATCATTGGTAAGGTATAATTGTAATTTGGAATGCTGACACCATCCACCAGCCTTGTGCCTCTGATGCAGTATTTATCAAGCACCCACCCTATCAGCGCAGGAACTCCCATAAGTCCCCAGTTCTGAACCCAGAAAATCAATGCATAGGCAGAGCCTAATTGCTTCTCGGGAATAATCTTAGGAACAGACGGCCACATTGCAGAAGGAACAAGCGAAAATCCAATTCCGAGTACTATGATCAAAGCCACTGCAACAAATTTGAAATTCAAAAACGGTACCGAGAACAAAGTATGAACCATGATTATCAGAATTGCACCAATGATCATCAAAGTTGCACCTTTCCCTTTGCGGTCATAAAGGCTGCCGAATAACGGAGTAAGAAGTATGGTACCGAAAGGCAATAAAGAAGGTATAGTTCCCGCAACAAGCGGATTCACTCCGAACTTGTTAACCATCAGGTCAGAGGCATACTTTAAAAACGGGAAAACGGCAGAATAAAAGAGTACGCAAAGGATAGCAATATACCACCATCCTTTGTTTTTTATTATAAACCAGATATCAGCCATTTTAAATGACTCCTCTTCAGCTGAACCGGAGATTGCAGCCTCCTCTGCAACTGATTTATCCAGCTTCTTATCCTGAATAGTATACAGGAAAAATGAAATCATGCCGATACAAATCAGTATGAGACCCAGAAAGACAGGTTTTGCTACACCGCCCATCCATACTGCAAGCGGATAGGAAGCAAATAGTGCAAGTGCGGTTCCAAGACGTGCCGAGGAAAGCTGAAGACCCATCGCAAGGGCCATTTCTTTGCCCTTGAACCATTTAACAATGACCTTGGAAACAACGATCCCTGCCACCTCTACTCCTACACCAAATACAGCATAACCCAAAGCAGCTACGACCACCTGTGCTTTCATACCAAGAAAATGCATCCCATCGAGCGAATGAGTGGATATTGCCCAGTACTTGACAGCCGTCCCTGCCACCATAATAATTGTTGACATATTTCCTGTGAACCTGACACCTTTTTTATCAAGTATAATTCCCCCCAGGATAAGCATCAACAGGAAAACATTGAACCATCCGTATGCGCTCGTAAAGAATCCGTATTCAGTACTGTTCCAGAGAAGTTCTTTCTCAAGCATAGGTTTCAACGGCGCCATTACATCAGCGATATAATATCCGCATAGCATTGTAAATGAGACTATTGTCAATGCTGTCCAGCGTGCGGCTTTTGAATCACGAAGAGTATTTGTAATTGTTTCCATTATTCTATTCTTTGACTTAATTTAAAAGGGGTGAATGTAATTAATATATTTCTCAAACAAATTAAAAAAACAATTATTTAAGAACCATTTTCTGGCATTGTTGTTAAACTGTTATTAAGATAAAAAATACTACATTCGCGAATTATTAAAGAATTCATTTTATCAACGATTACTTGTTTTAAAATTTGAGAAGAACATAAATCATGAAAAAATCTGTCACACTTTTATTATTTATTCTATTTTCCCCACTGATATTTTCGCAGCAAAGCGTAAAATGGTATACAATCGAAGAGGCCGAAAAACTCAATCAGCAGGATCCGCGTCCGATTTTCATTGACGCATACACTGATTGGTGTGGCTGGTGCAAAAAGATGGACAGGGAGACTTTTACCAATTCAGTTATTTCAGATATTCTCAATAATAAATTCTATCCTGTAAAATTTAACGCTGAAGGAAAAGAAAGCATAACTGTTTTTGGCAGGACCTTCATAAACGACGGCAAATCCGGAAACGCACATCAGCTTGCAGTGGAGCTTCTTCATGGGCAATTATCTTATCCTACCGTTGTATTTCTTATTGCTCAAAGCGATGGGAAAATATCTGCCGATCCGATACCCGGGTTCAGAGAGGCAAAAGATATGGAAGTTTTGTTAAGCTTCTTTGCCGATAAGGCTTACTTAACACAAAAATGGGAGGATTATCAGAAGAGCTTCCAGGGGAAGGTGAAATAAAGCTGTTGCTGTTTCTGGTTACTGGTTAGGCAACTTAATAACCTGATCAACAAGCAACTAACAACCCGCCCCGTGAAATAGCACAAAGCCACGCTTAAGCCTTATTTCACGGGGCAAGCAACTAGCAACTAGCAACTAGCAACTAGCAACTAGCAACTAGCAACTAGCAACTAGCAACTAGTAACAGGCAACAAGTAGCGTTGTTTTTTTTTATCTCCCTATTATATAATTTGCAGGCAACTGAATAACATCTCCAAACTGATAAATCAATTTCCTGGAATCGAATAGTTTTTCGGATCCGAGACTGATTTTCAGATCAACAACATCAGGAACCCGATAAAATAATTTATCAAACTTTTGGGCTTCGGATTTTGATTGAACCCTGTTAATGATTGTTAGATCTTTGGTTTTCTTCTCGGGAATAAATTCTACTGTTACAGGTTTACCTCCTTTCATAGTACCGGTAACCGGACCTGTCTGATCAGAGAATTGAAAAAGTGTCACAGGTTTTCCAACCATTGTTTTCTGAGGTATGAGCTGATAAGAGAATGTAAATGATTCTTTCAGAGTTTTACCAGTAAAGAGTTCTGTATAAGCCTTTTCAAGACGGTTTATTTCATTTATGGCAGCATCGCTCTGCGGAAAAACATTTGTTTCACCTGTAAGAATAAGATGTTTCCCGTCCCTCAGTTCCATTAGCCTCTTTGCTGCTTTTTCAGCCAGTTGATCAACAGTAAGATTCTTTTTCTTTTCGACTATATAGGGTATACGGATGAAGGAGGAATCAACATTCAGCCTCTTATAAACAGTATCACGCTGCAATTGGAAGTATTCATCCGATCCAAGATCAAATGAATGAGACTGGACATCCCCTGATTCTTTTATACTGCCCTGCTTCTCGCTTGAATAATATATTGCCGGATTCAGATCAAGAATAAGGCCCTCCTTCCTGAGAGAGAGAACATTTGTCTGAAAAAGAGAAGTACTGGAGATCACATAAAACTCCGAAGGATCCAATTCATCATGAGTTTTGACAGTTATACCCTCAATTGACCATGATTCGCTTTCGTTCTTAATAACATCAGTAAGACCCAGCAGATCATTTGCAAATTGCGCATATGGACCAGGTTTTTCAATGGTTCTTTCCATATCAACAACTATGGTAAATACGGTCCTCGGAAGACCATACACTATACTCCCATCCCTCAATGCGGCTGAATCAGAAAGTGGTAATATAACACTATTTGATTCAGAAAATTTCCGCCCGGAGGCACAGGAATAAATAAGAACTATGGATACTAATAATAAGAATAGTCTGATGGTAGTTTTCATATAGTTTAATTTTAGCTCAATAATTTATGTTGCTGGTTACTGGTTACTGGTTACTGGTTACTGGTTACTGGTTACTGGTTACTGGTTACTGGTTACTGGTTACTGGTTTCTGGTTACTGGTTTCTCGTTAGTCAGAATTAGTAATCAGCAACTTTCTTTACTTTTGTCTTTTGTCTTTAGCCTTAGTCTCTTATCTTATTAAACGCTTTACCAAGACTTTTAATTATATCTGAAGCAATAATTGATTCATAACATGATTCTTCAGCTGCTATATCACCTGCCAGACCATGCAGATATACTCCCAGAACTGCTGCATTTTCAGGTGAGTAACCCTGTGCGAGCAAAGATAGTAATATTCCTGTCAGGACATCACCGCTTCCGGCGGTTGCCATCCCGGGGTTCCCGGTACTATTAAAAAATACATTCCCCCCCGGGGTTGTAATTGAAGTATGAGCCCCTTTAAGAACAATTATGCATTTATATTTTTCCGATAGATCAATCTGTCTCTGCAATCTCAGGAAACTATTCTCAGAATTTCCTGCAAGCCTTTCAAATTCCTTTGGATGGGGAGTCAGAATAGCTCCCCCGGGAATAAGAGAAAGCCAATCTTTATTTAAAGAGAGTATATTCAACCCATCGGCATCTATCACAATTGGTTTCTTGCATTCTTCCAAAAGTTTATGCATCGCATTCCGGGATTCAGGTTCCAGCCCGATACCAGGACCAATTCCAACAGCGCTGAATGAGTGAGTGTTCCCAAATTCAGAAAGATGTTTTTCATTTCTGTCAGGCTCCACCATAGCTTCCGGCAAAGCGCCCTGAACTATTGTTACGCCACACGACGGTATATGACATGTAATAAGCCCTATACCTGACCTGAGAGCAGCTCTGGCTCCCAGTACCGCAGCTCCCATTTTCCCTGAAGATCCGGCAAACAATAAACCATGACCAAAAGTTCCTTTGTGATCAAATTTATTTCGTCTTTTAAGCAAGGGGAAAATATCTTTTTTCTCTGAAAAAAAATAAGAAGTAATTGTGTTCCGGATTGCATTTGAGCTTAGCCCGATAGGCAAAACAGACCATTCACCTATTCGTTGAGCATTTTCAGCAAACATGAACGAGAGCTTGGGAAATTGGAAACTCAGAGTGAAATCTGCTGAAATAACACTTTCATAATTATTGAGGGTATTATCCTCACCAAACAATCCTGAAGGAATATCTATTGATATGACAGTTGTCTCAGTTTGATTGATTTGTGATATAATATCTCCAGGCAAACCCTCAACGGGACGGGTCAATCCGGATCCAAAAATTGCGTCGATGACAATATCGCCCGGAGAAATTGGAGGAAACTGATCCGTTTCTTTAAGATAATAAAACGGAACCTCTGTTTCTGTTTTCAGACGTTCAAGGTTTATCTTCCAATCCTCAGATGTTTTTTCGGTAAAATCAATATAATGGACTTCAACATTGTACCGGGCTGAGGCCAGTAAGCGTGCAAAGGCGAGCCCATCTCCTCCATTATTTCCCGGACCCACAAAAATAATAATACGCCTGGATCTTTCAAATCTCGGAAGGTACCATTTTAGCAGCTGACCTACAGCCCTTTCCATCAGATCGATTGATGCTACAGGTTCGTTTTTTATTGTATAATCATCAATTTGTTTTATCTGATCGCATCTAAAGAGTTTCATCCGGAAAATATATTTGTTCCACAAATTTACATTGTTCATCCGTGAATAAAAAAAATGCAGGCAATTTAGAATCAATTAGTGCCGATAAAGGCAGGTTTATTATTTTAACGATGATTAAAATAATTTTTAATGTCATAGATATCATCTATTTTGATCTTTTCTGACATATCTTTCCTTTTGTTTTGACTGGTATCCATATCTCCTCTTCTGAATCAGGGTCCTCATTTTTGTATTTTTCTCCCAATATTTCAAAATGTGGCCTGTTGTCAAGCAGAAAGTCTGAAGCCGGAAACCAGGTTTCGAAAATGTATTGAAACGCTTTTCCTCCTTCACTTGCAGCTCCTTTATATAAAAAAACGGCATAAAGGCCGCCCGGCAGTGAAAATGTTTCCATCTCCTCAGGAACTGTGCCAAAGCCGGTCACTTCAACAGCGGCCCATTTTTCAAATTCTTTATCGGGATTAAAATTATTAAAATACAAATTATCATACACTTGCATTGAATATAAATCTTTGCCTCTGTTGTTCAGAATCTCTTTTCGTTGTGGCATAAAGCTTCTCCAGAGGTCACCCGTTTTATTGCCGGAAACAGACATTCTCATTCGTTTACCGATCAGTTTTTTTTCGGTCAACATCTCTATTCTTTGGTCCATATTAAAACGGCCACTTATTATTGCTGTCAATTATGGTCACATCGGGTAAAAATATTTTCAACTTAGTTTACTTTGGAAGGTAAATGTTTTTTCATAAGTTTCATTTCATTGTATTTAATTTGTTACTATGTTCGCAAAGATTGACAATCGCAAACGGATGCATTAAATTTTCTAAATTTTTCCCTAAGTTGAGCGTATCATTTAAGAGTTAAATATAGGAAGAATTAACAAACTAAAAATAAATATTGACCCAGTTGTTTGAACCTGAATTAATTAATGACATAAACAAATATTATGCTTAAGAATCACCCCAAAGGACTTTTAGTAGCTTTTTTTTCCAATATGGGAGAAAGGTTTGGATTTTATACTATGATGGCGATACTTGTTCTTTTCCTGCAGGCCAAGTTCGGACTTTCAGCAGAAAAAGCGGGCGGAATCTACAGCTGGTTCTATTTCAGCATTTATGCACTTGCGCTTGTCGGCGGGATACTGGCAGATGCGACCAGGAAGTACAAATTAGTTATCCTTTCAGGAATCCTGATCATGTTTACAGGCTATATTATTATGGCAGTACCCGGAATGACATTGACAATCACCCTGATCGGACTTTTTACCATTGCTCTTGGCAATGGTCTGTTCAAAGGGAACCTCCAGGCAGTAGTTGGTCAGATGTATGATGATCCGAGGTATGCCAGTTTAAGAGATTCGGCTTTCATGATATTTTATATGGGGATAAACATAGGTGCTTTATTTGCACCTTTTGCCGCAACAGGGATGAGGAACTGGTGGTTGAAAACGAACGGATTTACTCACGATGGCAGCCTGCCGTCGCTCTGTCATCAGTTTATAAATGGCTCTCTCACTGATACTTCAGTTTTCCAGCAACTTGCTGATAAAGCTAATCTCAGCGGGCATGTTACCGATCTTTCAATATTTGCTCATAATTATCTTGATGTTTTTTCCAGGGGTTACAATTATGCATTCGGAATTGCAGCCGGAACTATGGTAATTTCTCTTCTTGTATATATCATTTTTAACAAGCACCTGCCAAATAAAGAAAAGAAAGAAACCGAAATTTCAGAAAAAGTTGATTTTAATCCCGTCACATTGCTGGCTGCAATCGGAGCTATGGGGATAACAGCTTTTATACTGCATTTCATTAAGCAAGTCGGCTGGACTGCCGGTTTCGCATTTGGTCTTTTTGCCGCATTTGTAACATGGATAGTATTGACTGCAAAGAAAGAAGAGATGTCAAGGATCGTGGCACTTATTCTTGTTTTTGTTGTCGTAATATTTTTCTGGATGTCATTCCATCAAAACGGGTTAACACTAACTCTCTTTGCCCGCGATTACAGTGCCAAGGCTGTGAGTCCGTTCACAAATCTTTTTTTTAATGTTATCTCGCTTCTTGCTGTCTGCGGATCTGTTGCCGGACTGGTACTCATAGTCAGAAAGGGTATTAGAATAACGGTCAGAATGCTTGGAGGACTGCTTTTAGTCGCAGCATTTACAATTGCGTATTTCAAGGTCGTAAATGCACAAAGCATGAATGCAATTTCTCCTGAAATATTTCAGTCATTCAATCCGTTATTCGTGGTGGCGCTGACCTTTCCGGTGATGGGGCTCTTTGCATGGCTTAATAAGAAAAACATTGAGCTTTCAGTTCCAAAGAAGATTGGATTCGGAATGATAATTGCTGCAGTCGGCTTTATTATTCTGCTAATCAGCTCATTAGATTTATCCTCACCGCATATGCTCAAAGGTTCTCCGGTCCCTGACGCTGAAAGAGTTTCATCCTATTGGCTCATAAGTATATACCTGGTGCTTACCGTAGCTGAACTTTTTCTTAGTCCTATGGGATTGTCGTTTGTATCAAAAGTTGCTCCATCCAGGTTCCAGGGACTGATGCAGGGGGGATGGCTTCTCGCTACAGCAGTAGGAAATAAGCTTCTTTTTGTGGGAACGCTGCTCTGGGATAAAGTAGAATTATGGCAACTCTGGCTGGTATTCATATTATGCTGTCTTACATCCGCTGCTTTTATCTTCTCGATTCTTAAAAGGCTTGAGAAAGAGGGAAAGGGCTAAAAAGACAAAAGACAAAAGACAAAAGACAAAAGACAAAAGACAAAAGTCGAAACGAAGCGTAGACACTTACCGTAGCGTCAGTATAAAAAGGCAAAAGTCAGGAGTCGGAAGCCGGAAGATTGATACTACTTCGGACCTTACATATTTTAGCCTTATTTGTTTAATAATTTTAATTTAGAGTGTCATTTTGCCTTATTTTTGCTATTTTTGCATCTGGTTATAATGCATCCTTTGAGATGCATTTTCATTTTACAAAGTACTACATAATGAAAGTTCTGAAATTTGGTGGTACATCAGTCGGATCTCCCGAGAGGATCAGGGGAGTCAAAAAGATAATTGAATCCCAGGATTCTCCATGTCTGATCGTTGTATCTGCCTTCCAGGGAATTACCGATGATCTTAAACATATGAGTGAACTTGCTTCAAACAGGAATGATAAGTATCTGAACCTGCTTGAAAAGGTAATCGATAAACATATAGATTTTGCCGGACAATTGATTGCCAGGAATAAACAAAATTCTGTAATTGAAGCAATTAAAAATATTTTTAATGATCTGAGCGAAACGCTGAACGGGATTTGGCTTCTTCGTGAACTCAGTAAACATTCTCTTGATCAGACGTTAGGTACCGGGGAAATCTTATCTTCACTTATAATCAGCAACTTAATAGACGATTGCCAGCTTATTGATGCCCGGAATTTTATCAAGACTGACAACAATTTCGGATTTGCAAATGTTGATTTCGATAAAACTTACAGTCTGATAACAAAAAGTCTTGCCGGAACAAAAAAACGTATCATAGTTCCGGGATTTATCGCAAGCAATTCAAGTGGTGAGACAACGACCCTGGGAAGAGGTGGATCAGATTATACTGCTTCAATCTTTGCAGCGGCACTCGATGCTGATGTATTGGAAATATGGACAGATGTCGATGGTTTTATGACTGCTGATCCAAAAAAAGTTGAAAGAGCATATGCAATTGAAAGCCTTACATATTCAGAAGCGATTGAATTATCACATTTTGGCGCCAGGGTGATCTATACTCCTACTCTTCGTCCGGTGTATAAGAAAAACATCCCGATTATTGTCTTAAACACATTCAATCCGGAATCGAAGGGAACTGTTATCAGCAATAAGTCGAATGACAATAACAGAAGCCCGATAAAAGGAATTTCATCAATTGATCATATTGATTTGATAACCCTCCAGGGAACCGGGATGGTTGGTGTCACAGGAACTTCGATGCGACTTTTTGGAGCATTGGCAAGAAAAAACATCAATGTAGTGCTTATAACACAAGCCTCTTCAGAGTACTCTATAACCTTCGCTGTCAGTCCGTCGGATTCTGTAATTGCTTCAGAAGCCTTAAATGATGAATTCAAAATCGAAATTGATCATAACAGGGAATTAAAGATCCTCATAGAGAAGAATCTTTCGATAATAGCAATTGTGGGTGAAAGGATGAAAAATACACCCGGAATATCGGCAACCCTTTTCAGATCGCTTGGCAGAAATGGAATAAATGTCATTGCCACAGCGCAGGGATCCTCTGAATTGAATATTTCAGTTGTTATAAAGAATGAGAGTCTTAAAAAAGCGCTGAATGTCATTCATGATGGTTTTTTTCTTTCCCGTTTCAAGGAGATGTATATATTTATTGCAGGTACAGGACTTGTTGGGACCAGCCTGATGAAACAACTTCAAAAACAATATTCAACTCTTGTAAGTGAACATAATCTGAAAATAAATCTTATCGGGGTGACCAATTCCAGAAAAATGGCTATCGATAAGAAAGGTATTCCGCTGGACAATTACAAAGAAGTGCTTAAGACCTCAGGTGAAAAAGGAGACATATCAGTTTTTATTCAGCAAATGACAAAACTGAATCTCAGGAATGCTGTTTTCATAGATTGTACAGCCGATGAAGATGTGGCGTCAAGGTATGATGAGATCCTTTCAAAATATGTTTCAATTGTAACTGCCAATAAAATTGCCTGTTCCTCGGAGCAGAGTTATTATCAAAAATTAAAGAGCATTGCCAATGAGCGTGGTGTGAGGTTCATGTATGAAACCACAGTCGGCGCAGGATTACCAATTATCAAAACCATTAATGACCTGGTTCTTAGCGGAGATAAGATTCTGAAGGTAGAAGCTGTCTTATCCGGAACAATGAATTTCATATTTAATGAATTGAGTCCTGAAATGCCATTAAGCAGCGCAATAAGAAAAGCAAGGGAAATAGGTTATTCAGAGCCGGATCCCCGTGTTGATCTTAGCGGAACAGATGTAGTCAGAAAGATTATGATCCTTGCACGCGAAGCTGGCTATTCTATTGAAAGAGAAGATGTTATTATTAATAAATTCCTTCCTGATGAATGTTTCAAAGGCGATCTGAATGATTTTTTTGAAAAGGTTAAAGCATATGATGCTGAATTTGAACAAAAAAGAAAGGAGCTGACCAGGCAGAACCTGAAATGGAGGTTTTTTGCAACAATGGAACTGGGCAGGGCCAAGGTTGAACTACTTACTATCGCCTCAGATCATCCGTCATTTAATCTTGAAGGAAGCAATAATATCATTCTTCTTACAACCAGCAGATACAAGGAGCTCCCGATGGTCATTAAAGGATACGGTGCAGGAGCTGAAGTCACGGCTGCAGGGGTGTTTGCAGACCTGATGCGCGTAGTAAATGTATGAGGTAATAAGTTAGCAACAAGCAACCCGCCCCGTGAAATAGCGCAAAGCCACGCTTAAGCCTTATTTCACGGGGCAAGCAACAAGCAACAAGCAACAAGCAACAAGCAACAAGCAACAGACAATTGAAAACACAGCCAATTAAATATTATTCAACGAACTTAAAGTCGCCAGAGGTTTCTTTTAGTGAAGCTCTTCTCAGAGGCCTGGCTCCCGACGGAGGATTGTATCTTCCTGCTTCATTACCTGTAATGACCACAAAGGAACTGGAAAGTTTCCCTGGTAAAAAATATTATGAAATAGCTTTCAGCATACTCGACAAAATCATAGGAAGTGAAATAGAGAAAGAACAATTATCAAGCCTTTGTGCTGATGCGTATAACTTTGAGGTGCCGCTAGAAAAAGTATTTGGACGGAAATACATTATGCGCCTGGATCAAGGGCCTACTGCTTCATTTAAAGATTTTGCAGCCCGAATGATGAGCCGGCTGATGCAGTATTTTTTATCACATAGCAATCAACATCTTACAATACTAACTGCTACGTCAGGAGATACGGGAAGCGCAGTAGCCAACGCTTTTTATGGTCTGGATAATATTAATGCAATTATTCTATTCCCTGCAGATGAGGTTACCCTGATGCAGCGAAAGCAGATGACCACACTGCAAAAGAATATTAGTGTAATTGCTATTAACGGGAAGTTTGATGACTGTCAGAAACTGGTTAAAATGGCTTTTTTGGATGAGTCACTATCTGAAATTTCACTCACTTCAGCAAATTCAATAAATATAGGAAGATTACTACCCCAATCAGTATACTATTTTTATGCCTATTCAAAGCTCGCAGCCAATTTAGATGAAAAGGTCATCTTCAGCGTGCCATCAGGTAATTTCGGGAATCTGATGGGCGGGCTCATTGCAAAGAAAATGGGTCTTCCTGTAAAGCAATTTATAGTTTCAACCAATGAAAATGATGAAGTACCTGAATTCTTACGGACCGGAGATTATAAATTGATAAATCCATCAAAAAATTGCATTTCAAGCGCAATGAATGTTGGTCATCCCAGCAATCTCGCAAGAATTGTAGCCTTTTATGGAGGTGTTATGGATGAATCAGGGAGTATTATCAAACCACCTGATCTTAATCAAATGCGCAAAGATCTTTTTGCAATCAGTGTAAATGATCAGGAGACAAGAAGTATGATAGATGAGGCATTCAGAAAACATAATTTATTACTTGAACCTCATGGAGCAATAGCATGGAAAGGAATAAATGAGTATTCAAGGATAAATGAGAGCAGTATGACCCAAAAATCACTTTGTATCTCTCTTGAAACAGCTCATCCTGCCAAGTTTCCTGAAGAGTTGCGGCAGATTTTAAAAATTGAACCTGGTTTGCCCATTTCTCTGGTTGGTTTAGAACAAAAGCCTGAACACTATTTTTCGATGGAGAATAGCTATGAATTATTAAAGGATTTTATACTTAAGTATTACAAATAATCATTTCATGTATATTGTTTGTTCGGACCTCGAAGGTGTATTTGTACCCGAAATCTGGGTAAATGTTTCAAGCCACACAGGAATTGATGAGCTAAAGCTTACAACACGGGATATCAGTGATTATAATGTTCTTATGAAGAGGAGATTAGAGCTGCTGCAAAAATACGGCTTGACCCTCCGGGATGTTCAGAATGTTATATCTCTCCTTAAACCACTGCCAGGGGCATTGGAATTTATTGACTGGCTCCGCTCGAAAACTCAACTTATTATAGTATCAGATACATTCAGTGAATTTGCTGATCCACTTCTCAGACAGCTTGGAAGGCCCACTCTTTTTTGTCATCATCTTACCACTGACTGGGAAGGAAACATCACTGATTATAACCTTAGGCAGGAAAATGGGAAAAAACATGTAGTGGAGGCACTTCAGAGTCTTAATTACAAGGTAATTGCCATAGGAGATTCATACAACGATATTTCCATGCTTAGAAAAGCCGACTACGGAATACTTTACAACCCGCCTCAGAATGTAGCGGATGAAAACAACGATTTAAAGCTTATTAAAACATATGCCAGTCTGAGACGGATCATTTCGGAGCTTATCAACGGTGAAGAATAACCAGATTAACTTATTTTATGTAAATCAAACAAGTGTTTGAATAATCCAATAATTTCTTATTTTTACTACCGTTCATACATAATCAATTAGCCTGCATTATGAAACTTCCACCCTCCTCTAAAAACTGGTTAACAATTATCGGTTCTATTATTGCCACAATCAACCTGGCACTTATAATCGTATTGTTCATTATCTCAACAATATTTAACCAAGCGAACACTAACCTCGGGTTGTTCATTTATATTGTTCTTCCCGGATTTCTGATTTTAGGGCTTTTAATGATACCGGTTGGGATGTTTCGTGAAAGGAGAAGAGTTCGTAAAAGCGGAATTCATGAAGAAGCAAGGTATCCCCGAATTGATCTGAATGATATTAGGAATAGAAATGCTTTTGTCATATTTACAATCACGACAATTATTGTTCTTTTCCTTTCGACACTTGGAAGTTTTCAAGCTTTTCATATAACTGAATCAGTTGAATTCTGCGGCACTTTATGTCACCAGGTCATGGAGCCGGAATATACTGCTTATCAGAACTCACCTCATGCAAACGTTGCATGTGTAGAATGTCATGTCGGCGCTGGAGCATCGTGGTATGTAAAATCAAAATTATCAGGATTGCACCAGGTTTATGCAGTGTTGACAAATTCCTATCCGCGGCCAATTGAAACGCCACTTCATGACCTTCGCCCGGCCAGGGAGACCTGTGAAAAATGCCACTGGCCACAAAAATTTTATGCCCGGACACTATGGACCAATAAATATTTTCTTGCCGATTCGTTGAATACAGAGTGGGATATAATGCTAGAAATGAAAACCGGTCCTGAATATAGCGGATTGGGTCTTAAAGAAGGAATTCACTGGCACATTAACCCCGCCGTAAGTATTGAATACATTTCAGAAAATGACAAACGGGAGAATATTACCTACGTGAAGTATACAAATAAATCTACAGGAGTGGCAACTATATATCGAAACAAAAGTAATCCTATATCTGATAGTCTGCTTGCTGCATCTACCCCAAGAACTATGGATTGCATTGATTGCCATAACCGCCCGTCCCATAATTATAATTCACCTCCTGTCTATTTCGATAAGGCAATGCTAACAGGTGCAGTGTCAAAAAACATTCCTTTCTTTAAAAAAGTCGCAATGGGTATTTTAAAGGATACCTTCAGTGACAAGGATACTGCACTCATGAAAATAAAAGACGGAATCACTGATTTTTACAAGTCTGGTTATAATGACTACTATGCAAAGAATAAAGATCTCATTGATAATTCAATTCTGACAGTTCAGAAAGCGTTCATTAAGAATACATTCCCGAAAATGAAGGTAACTTATGATCATTACCCTGAACATATCGGACATATTGAATCTGATGGATGTTTCAGGTGTCATAATGATGCTTTTAAAGCTCCGGATGGGCGTAAAATATCGCGTGACTGCAATCTCTGCCACAATATTGTAGGCCAGGGAAAACAGGGAATGATAAAATATGCCAACGTAAGAGAAAACCTTGAATTTGAACATCCAATAAATATCGGGACAGCATGGAAAGAAGCTAATTGTTCCGAATGCCACAAATTCCTTTATTGAAGGTTACCTGAGTATTTCTGAGGTGTATTTATCTGCAATATCAGACTGATCTTTCGAAAGGCCGGAAATAATAACAATTCTGTTTCCCTTCCAGGCCAGGAAAATCGTTCCATTGTACCCGTCTTTTAGCATATACCTGCCCGTCTCAGAGTCCATCGCTTCTGTTCCGGTTGCCGTAAGATAGGTTTCTATTGATTTCTTAGTCTCCTCAGGGGTATTGTTTTCCATTATAAAGATGGAGAAGACATCATTTCCTGATTCATAGCTAGCTTTAAAAGCTTTATTCAGAAACTTATGACCAAGAACACTTTCATTAATATAAGTCTCCTCATTGATCTTTTTACCTGTCTCAGGAAACAGAGAAAGCGCCGAAGGCATTTTTGAATCGCCTGTAAACATATCTGCAACAATAGAAGCCAGTGATTCAGCTGATTTCAACGTATTTTCATTCTTTGAATATGTCCTGATCTTGACATAATAATTGGCTTTAAAGAAATTAATCGCCCCATCTTTAGTAATATATCCCTGCGAACCCAGATTCATGAATTGGAATGATGGGGAACGTTCAGTTGAATAAATTCCAAAAGCCATTGTAGGATCAGACTGCCTGTAAATCTCCATTTTAATTACGTTTTTCCCCTTTTTATACTCTGCAACATGCAGATCAACAAAGCCATAGGAAAGATATACATCTGCGGCTCCATTAATGTAATCCCAAAGGTTTTCAGGAAGATATACAGGATAGCTTGTCGTTTTTTTATACCCTTTCAATTCAGGAAGTTTTATATCCTGGGAAAATGTGGAAAGGGAAAGAACAGTCAGAGAAAGTGAAAGAAGGAGTATGTGTCTCATAATAATAGAATAAAATTGATCAATTAATGTAGACCCTTTCAATTATAATATTTTTTCACCCCCTTTCCTGTTTCCCCCAAAGGGGAAATGATTTTTCCTTCCCCTTCCCCCGCCAGCTGGCGGGGAAGGTTGGGAAGGGGGTTAAAAACCAATAGATATGTTATGCCAGGAAATCTGAAGGAACGTTTACAAGCCTTGAAATATCTGCTATTTTCTCTCGTATATCAAACTTTTTAGTACATACCACCTTACAGGAACTGCACTCTTTACATGGATTATCATTAGTGCCCAGTTCACCTAACAGAGATTGAGCCATAGCCGGATTTGAATAACCATATGCATACATATATGCTCTCATAAGATCTGGTACAGGAAGATTCATCGGACAGGCATTCATACAGGCAGTACAGCCGGTACAGTAAAGTCCTTTTTCAGCGCTCGCGATTATAAGATCTTTCTTCTCCTGGTCAGTTATCGTAATGTCAGCCAGAATTTTAACATTCAGATCAAGCTGATCAAAGTCGGTCATGCCCGGAATTGTGGTAGTTATATCAGAATTTGATAATACCCATTTCAAAGCAGCGGTTGAGTTAATCGGTTTTGTTTTCTCTTTATCGAGAAATCCGCCACCAGCCAAGGTCTTCATGGCTACTATTCCTATTCCGGCCTGACTGGCCTTTTTAATAGCGCTACTCAATTCAGTGATATATGTCTGCTTAAAATTATAAGCTGTCAGAATCACATCCCAATGTTCCATAGCAGCAGCAGCATCTACGACTAAAGGTTCATTCATGTGGGTAGAAAAACCCATAAACTTTATCCTGCCTTCTTTTTTGAGGTTTTTAATTGCATTAATAATCGGCTTGTATTCAAGCATTTCCGGATTCCTTACATCATGAATATACAGGATATCAACATAATCCATCTTTAGTCTCGAAAGACTGGTATTGAATTTTGAAAGGAAATCTTCAGCAGTTGTCTGATCTGAGGGTTTGCCATCCCTGTCGACGCCGGCAGGTTTAATTTTTGTAGCCAGATAAAATGAATTTCTCGGAAAAACTTTCAGAAGATTCCCGAGCATGATCTCATTATTCCCATTCTGATAAACATTGGCGGTATCAAAAAGTTTGATCCCTTTTTCGTAAGCTGCTTTACAGAGGTTTTCATTATCGGCTCTCATCACTCCAAAACTAATAACAGGAACTTTCATCCCTGTTTTACCGAGTGTTCTTAAGATCACATCTTTTTGCTGGTTTGATGCTGCGGCTGATACTAATGAAGGTGATAATGTAACTACTCCGGCCGCCCCTGCTATGCTGGTTCTCAAAAAACCTCTTCTGTTAATATTTTTCATAATTATATCATTGTTTTTTATAAGATACAAAAAGCTCTTAATATCAATTTCCCCTTTTGTGTTACTTTGTATTTTGCTTTATTTAAGGCTCCTGATCCGTACCTCAATGCCGGAATCCTTTAATAACTTTAAAATTTCATTTGTATCTGTCTCTCCGAAATGGTATGGATAGAGGATTTTTGGTCTGAATGCAAGCGCTGCATCGGCAACCATAGCCGGAGTCATAGTATAGGGAAGATTCATCGGGAGGAAAGCAACATCGATATTCCTGAGTGATTTCATCTCAGGGGTATTCTCAGTGTCCCCGGCTATATAAAACCTTTTCCCACCTATTGTCAGGATATAACCTAAACCTACTCCTTTCGGATGAAAAGGATGGCCCGGTGTGCTTTCATTAACAATATTATAAGCAGGCACTGCTTCAATTACAATGTTATTGATTTCCTGCCTGTCACCTGCTTTCATCGCCATTGCCCATGGAATTTTTGAAAGGGAATTCTGATTACAGAACAGTAGTGTCCCGGGCTTCTTAAGGTCCCCGATTAACTTTATATCAAGATGATCGAAATGTTCATGGGTAACCAGAATAAGGTCGGCTTTCGGAAGAAAATCGTAATTTCCTGAAGTTCTGACAGGATCGAAATAAATGACAAAACCGTTCACTTTAAACATCAGTGATCCATGTCCGATGAAGTGCATTTCAACTACTCCTGCCGAAGTGACAATCTTGTCAAATTCAGGAGGCTCCTGTGAAAATCCCGGGGTGATCATAGTAGTAAAAATTATTGTTATTAACGCTTTTTTCAATAGGCCTGATGAACAATTATTCATATTCTTAATTTTTAAATCTGAAGATATGCAAAGATCAAAAAAATTAACTAATTATTGACTTTAATCAAGTTTTTTGTCAAATTTATCAGTAGCACATTCATTATATATTGAAATTTTAATAACTTGCCGGTAGAATTTAGGTCATTGTGTCAATTAATTAACATTGATGCGTTTAGGTAAAGATAAACCGGCTATTTCATTAGCAGTTTTTCTGGTTTTTGCAGCATCAGCCAGCGGACAGACAGGAAGGAGTTACAAATTCCATCTTGATGGTAATTTGCAGAAAACTGATGTTATTGCCCAAGGTCAATCAATCATAGTAAATTATTCAATATCAGAGCTCAACATTGAAAGTTTAACCAATGATGCCGGCTCATTCTATCGTATATCTATTCCTGGACATATTCCGTCGTCCGATCCTGGTAAACCCGAGATGCCGATATTTAGCCGGTTGATCTCAATTCCCAATGGATCCGGATTCAGGATAAAGATCTCTGATATCAGATCTGCCAGGATTAACCCTTCAGGAAAGAAGATAGAGGGTCTTCTTTTTCCTGCCCAGGAAAGTGAAACAAAGGAATTTCAGCAAACAAAACCAGGATTTAGAATTGATAAAGCATCATATGCAGTTAAGGGATTTCTTCCGTCTGACACAGTTAGAATTGAACCATTAGGCATTGTAAGAAATAATAAACTTGCAAACCTCTATATTTCGCCGGTCAGGTACAATCCCCAGTTAAACTCAATGGAAGTTATTACATCAATGAGGATTGAGATAACATTTTTAAATTCTGTCAATATCACATCAAAATCGCTTTCTTCCCAATCTAAACTTTTTAATGAATCGCTTAATAAAGGTGTACTGAATTACAACCCCGGAACAGTTGTGCCAGGCTATTCGAACAAACCGGTAAAAATGGTCATAATAACTGATATTGCTTTCAAAAAGCAACTTCAGCCTTTTTTTAAATGGAAAACCCAGAAAGGATTCAAGCTTAAAATTCTCTATAAAGGGACCGGATTGGCTGGTAATGATTATTTACAATTAAAAGATACGCTGACCAGTATTTACAATGCTTCAACGATAAATGATCCTCCTCCTGAATATCTGCTAATTATCGGAGATGTCAACAGAGTTCCCTACTATGGTTCAGGGGGTACGGGGAATATAACAGATATGTATTATGGTGAATTTGATGGCAACGGTGATTATATTCCCGAAATGTTTATTGGAAGACTTCCGGTTGCCGATACAAATGAACTGAAAACTGCCATCACAAAAATTATTCAATACGAGAAGTTTCAGTTTGCCGATACAAATAAATTTTATTCCAGTGCTATCGTCAGTGCAGGTTACGATGCCGGTTATGCCGGCTATATGAACGGACAGATCAAATATGCAATTACAAATTACCTTACAACATCAAATCAGATCAATGAGCAACACTTTGATTATTTTCCGGGGTTAGGCATAACCGGTGCCCTGGATGCAAGAAAGGATTCTCTGATTAAATCCATTGATAAAGGTGCCTCATTCATTAACTATACCGGGCACGGCGATGCTACAGGATGGCTGCACATCAATATTAAATCGCCTGATATTCCATCATTTCAGAATAAGAACATGTATCCTTTTGTGATAAGTAACGCCTGCAGGACAGCACAATTTAACCTGGCAACTTCTTTCGGGAACAGGATGCTGCTTACAGCTGATAAGGGTGCAATAGGGTTCATCGGATGCTCAAACGACTCATATTGGGATGAAGATTATTACTGGGCAGTTGGCCCCGGAATCATTTCTTCTGATCCAATATATGATGGATCAGCTCTGGGCGCGTACGACAGGATGTTCCATACACATGGTGAATCTCCTTCTGACTGGTATTTTACTATGGGACAGATTAATTATGCAGGAAATATGTCTGTAAGTGCAAGTACCTCCTCAAGGAAAAAGTATTACTGGGAGACGTATAACCTTGTTGGGGACCCAAGCGTTATTCCAATTATGGGAACGCCCGGGTCGTTTAACGTTTCATTGCCTGATACTCTGCCAAACGGTATTAAATCTCTCTCACTAAATGTCGATCCATTTGCATATGTCGCTGTATCTCATTTTGATACGCTATGGGATGCATCATACGCAAGTAATTCAGGTACAGTTACGCTTAATATGCCCGGACTTTCAAACGATTCCTGTCTGGTCGTAATAACAGGTCAGAACAAGATACCTGTAATAAAGACGATCCGTTTCTCAAATATCCACAAAGAATTTATTAATCTTACTGCCAGCAGTATTAACGATAGCCTCGGAAATAATAATAAAATGGCCGATTTTGGAGAATCTGTTTATCTGAAACTTAAACTAAGTAATCTTGGGTTGACTGATGCCCATAATCTATATGCCAAAATATCCACGACTTCCGGGTTGGCAACAATTACAAGCGACTCAGTATCAATAGGAACTTTGAAGGCGCAATCTGATATTGTTCTTACAAATAAACTGGCAATATCTATTTCCAATGATGTTCCGGATATGGGAGTGGTTACACTTAATCTTCTTTTAAAGGACCAGCTAACTGAAAAACATTACTCGATTGATGTTTGTATTCACGCTCCTGAACTACAGATTATCAACTGTACAATAGATGACAAAACATCAGGAAACGGGGATTACATTCCTGATCCTGGTGAAACATTTAATCTGGTTTTCAAAGTTTTCAATCAGGGTAGCAGCAACATAGCAGGACAATTTAATATTTCCAGCTCACAGGACGATATCACTCTTGTGGAACCGAGTGTTAAATCGGGTGAATTAAAATTCGGAGAGGTCACCGAAATACCTGTAATGGTAAAACTTTCAGAAACAGTGCCTACCGGCAGACTGATTTCAGTATCTTCAACACTCGATTGCAGTCCATATGTTGTAATTAAGGATTTCTCATTCAGAGTCGGAAAAGTAAGGGAGAGTTTTGAATCATCATCATTTAATGTCTTTCCTTGGATAAATATCAGTTCAATCCCATGGGTTATTACGTCAGCAAGCTCCTACGATGGCAATCTTTCTGCCAGATCAGGCGCAATTTCCCATAACGGATCCACTTCATTGGTTATAAGGACTATATATGCAAAGGATGATTCTCTGAAGTTCTTTTACAAGGTCTCATCCGAACCAAATTATGATTTTCTTTCATTCAAACTGAATGATGTCGAAATACTGAAGAAATCGGGTGAAGTTCCCTGGACACAGGCAGCAGTTGCAGTGTCAGCGGGACTCAATAAAATGGAATGGATTTACGAGAAAGATAATTCTGTTTCACAAGGTTCCGATTGCGCATGGATTGACATGATAGATTTTACACAGACAAGTCCCGTTACTTATATACAAAGAGATCTTCAGATTGCCAGAGTTATTGTACCAACAGTTAATGGGAAGTACGGAGATGAAAACATTACTGTAAAAGTTCTTAATGTTGGAAAGGACACTTTAAACGGATTTAATCTGGCCTATGATATAAACGACAATTATCCGCCTGTCAGACAATTTTTTGATAACAAGGTTATTCCTTACGGAGATTCGGTAACGGTATCATTCAAGACAAGGGCTGATTTGTCAAAATATGGGATTTACAAAATTGTAACATACGGATTGGAAAATAACGACAACTATGCTTATAATGACACACTGACTGTCAATATCGAGAATACAGAAGTAAAAGGGATCCTGAATGTATTTCCGAATCCATTCAGCAGCGAACTTACAATTACCATTAACTCACAGGTTGAAGATAAGCTGCAGGTATCTATCTCCAACGTTTCAGGAGCAAAACTATATGAAATTGAAAAAGACATTATAACCGGAAATAATTCATTTACTATCAGTGATTTCAGATTAATCCCTTCACTTTATTATCTCAACATTCGGGGAACCACAATTAATAAAACAATTCCTATCCTGAAACTAAACAAGTAGCTTTACTTTATATTCATAAAATGGTTGTTAGTAATAATGAATGTTAAATCCAAAATCGCTTGAAAATCAATTTATTTACCCCATCCCCAAGGGGAGTAAATTGATTTTCTTCGCTCCCCATGGGGCCGGGGTAAACGAAGAAAATCAATGAAATTACAAATATAATTACCAATACTCATATAATAAAAACATATTAAAATGTCAACCATAATACCTACCAGGGATACCGCAATTGAATTATTTAAAAAGTACAATAAGTCGGAGAGTCTATTGAAGCATGCACTATCTGTGGAAGGTGTAATGCGATACATGGCAAAAAAACATGGGGAGGATGAAGATAAATGGGGTATAATAGGGTTGATTCACGATCTTGATTATGAGATGTATCCTGATCAGCATTGTAAAATGACTGAAAAAATATTGAATGAAAATAAATGGCCCGAAGAATATATCAGGGCGGTATTGAGCCATGGCTGGGGCCTGGCGTCTGATGTTAAACCAGTATCATTGCTTGAGAGAACTATCTATGCAGTTGATGAACTGACCGGACTGGTTGCTACAAGTGCACTGGTAAGGCCCTCAAAAAGTGTGATGGATATGGAAGCGCGATCGGTAAAGAAGAAATGGAATGACAAAAGGTTTGCTGCCGGAGTGGACCGGTCTGTTATAGAAAAAGGGGCTGAAATGTTAGGAGTAACTATCGATGAGCTGATTACAGATTGTATAATGGGTATGAGGACAGTGGCGAAGGAAATTGGATTGTAAGGCCCCCTGAGGGGTAGAAAGTTGGCAAAAAAAAGGCTGCATCAACTGACACAGCCCTTTCATATCGTTTCGAGTATTATTGAGTAATTTTAAGCTTTATATTTTTGAACCATACATCACTGCCATGATCCTGAAGTCCTATGAAACCTTCTTTTGCAGGATTGGCAAACCATTCAAAATCTTTAAATTTTGAATTGGCAATCATCTTTTTCCAATCCTCTGTCCAGAGGTGATATTCAACTACATTTTTACCATTCTGAGAATATACGACTGTTCCCTGGTAAACAAGGATATGAACATGGTTCCATTTTCCGAAAGGCTTTGTGTTTTGTGGTTTTGCCGGAATAAGATCATAGAGAGAACCGGCCATACGGTCTCCATTCTCTCCCAGTTTGGCATCAGGATGATTTTCATTATCCAGAAGTTGCATCTCGGGAGATGATTTCCAGATTGGTTCATTTGGTATCTCCTGTGCGAGAATAAAAATACCGCTGTTTCCACCTTTGCCTATCTTCCAATCCAGGTCGAGTTCGAAATTGCTTAATTTCTTATCATAGATAAGATCCCCTCCATTACCGGCTTCTCCGTTTCCGGAACCTATACAGTGAAGAGTGCCATCAACAACTTCCCATCCTTTAGTAGGGAAGGTCGGTTGATTATATCCACGCCATCCGGTTGTTGTTTTACCGTCAAAAATGGAGACAAATCCTTTAGTGTTTTCTTTAGATCCGCATGATGTTGCAAGACCCATAACAAGAACACATGATAAAATAATGTTAAATAGCTTCATAATACTTATTATATTAAATGTTAAAAGTCACAGGTAAGATTTACCTGTGACTTATTTTAATTATGCTGGCATATCAGGTAAAGTAAATCCTTTGCGGTAAGTATGTTTTACCATTTCAGCGGCAAATTCTTTTGCATTAAGCTTAATATCGGGTCTGTTGAATTTTGGATCACCATCAACGATTGTGAAATTATCAGATATTGTGAGTCTTACTGAGTCATTATCTCCTATATTGGTGAATTCCATTTTCTCTCCGTTCCATTCAAGCTCTTTATTCAGTCCCTGAAGCCTGACAGCAAGAACACCCATAACAACCATTTCGTTGAATGGTCCGGCTTCTGAGAAATCAGATTTTGATTTAACTCTGCTTTCCGGGCTCTCTTTACATGCACGTACCCAGTCCATCTCATGACCACTGTTCATTGCATTTTCGACTCTTCTTTCAGTTTTAGGAACAACCGGTTTACGGCCTGATAATAACCATGGGTCTTTACCATAGCAACCACAGATAAGTGTATCTTTTGAACCGTGGAAAATAACTCCGCCACCATCATCATTCATATTTTTACCGGCAGGCCAGCCAGCTGGTTTAGGAGGTTGCAGACCACCGTCATACCAGGTTACTTCAACTTGCGGATACTTGATTTTTGATCCTTTGGGCGCAACTCTTTCCGGGAATGTAATAGTAACCATCTGTGCATTAGGAGCGCAGTCTGTAAGCAACAATGTTGAACTTGCCTGAGCTTTTATCGGGTATCCCAAATGGAGAGATTTAAAGATAGGATGCATTATATGGCAAGCCATGTCGCCTAGAGCGCCAGTTCCAAAATCCCACCAGCCTCTCCAGTTCCATGGAGTGTAAATGCTGTTATATGGACGCATTTTGGTCGGGCCAATGAAAAGATCCCAGTTAAGTGTGTCGGGAACCCATTCACCTTTAGGAACATTCAATCCCTGGGGCCATATAGGGCGGTCCGTAAAAGCTTCAACTTTTTTTACTTCACCGATTTCGCCATTCTGCATCCACTCAATTGTCAGGTTTACACCTTCAGCCGATGAACCCTGATTACCCATTTGTGTAGCAACTTTATATTTTGCTGCCAGCTTGGTCAATAACCTGGACTCATAAACCGTGTGTGTTAATGGTTTTTGAGTATAAGTATGTTTGCCCATTGCGATTGCATTAGACGTGACAACCGCATGCGAATGGTCAGCTGTTGCAGTAATAACTGCATCAATTGATTTTCCCATTTCGTCGAACATCTTTCGCCAATCCCAATACGCTTTTGCATTTGGATTAGCAGCAAATACTCTCTTTGCATAACCCCAGTCAACATCGCAAAGTGCAATTATGTTTTCTGTCTTAGCTACATTCTTCAGGTTTGTATTTCCCATGCCACCAATACCAACAACAGCGATATTCAGCTTATCGCTGGGAGCCGGAGTTTTGCGGCCAAGGCCACTAACAACTGTGCTCGGTAGTATAGTCAGACCTGCAGCAACAGCACCGGTGGTTCCAAGAAACGTCCGGCGTGTAATGTTTTTTGAATTTTCTTTCATTTCAGGTAAATTAAAATTTATAATTGATCGATAAAATTAATAATTTTAAAATTAAGTCAGACAACCGATTTGCCATATTTAAAAACATATAATTAATATTACAATTCTCTTATCCATATATTTCTAAATGCAACTGGATTTCCATGATCCTGCAATTCAATACTTCCCGGGCCATGTTTCTTTAGAAAATATTCAGGTATACCTATGTATTCTGTAGGACCTCTTAAGGCTACATTATTCTGAACCAGAACTCCATTTTGAAGTACAGTAACCCTTGGAGGAGTAGCATATACAGTAGAGTCATTTCCAAAAGTTGGCGCCGTATAAATTACGTCATAAGCCTGCCATTCGCCAGGTTTCCTGCATACATTTACAAGAGGTGCATATTGTTTATACATACTGGCAGCCTGACCATTCCGATATGTGCGGTTATCGTAACTATCCAGTACCTGTATCTCATAAAGTTCCTGTAAAAACACACCGCTGTTACCTCTTCCCTGACTTTCACCGGTCACTTCAGAGGGTGTCTTCCATTCAATATGTAACTGAAAATTTCCAAATTTACGCTTGCTTTTAATGTACCCGGCTCCCCTGACACTGATTAAAGCACCATCCTTAACAATCCACTTTGTAGGATTTCCCTGCATATCCGTCCATTCCGAATTAACATCAGTTCCATTAAATAAAACGATGGCATCTGAAGGTGCATCAGAATTTGTGACTCCCGGCTGAATTATTTTTACTTCAGGTTCCCATATCTCTGTCATCCCTGGAGTCATCTTCTCAGGTTCAGGATACTTCTGTGCAGCAGGTTTAACAGTTTGTTGTGTTTGACCTATTCCGTAAACACAAGCGAACAACATTGAACTGATAATCAACAACTTTTTCATTTTTTTATTCTGTTTAAATTAATTAATCCCTAGGCGCACCGTTATGAGAATTTATTTGTGCCGATGTTTAACACAAATATAATGCGGGATTTTTTAAAAACCTAATGATATCTGACTCCTTATTAATACTGTGATATTCATGCTTTTGAGAAAGGAATGTGGTATTTGTATGTAATTTAATAATTTAACAATTTAATAATTGTACCTAATCAGTTTGGAAATCAGATTTTTTAACTTAATTTTAACAGTGGGGATAATAACGGGGAAAGAGAAGATGCATAAGGGACAGATAACAATAAAAGATATTGCCAAAGAGCTCGGGATTTCTCCATCAACTGTATCAAAAGCTCTGAAAGGGCATCGTGATATCAGCAGTTCGACAAAAAAGTCGGTGAGGGAGCTTGCTGAGAAGTGGAATTATAAACCTGACCAGGTTGCCTTAAGCCTGAAAAGCGGTCTGAGCAAAACAATCGGAGTTATCGTTCCTGAAATGGATCACTATTTTTTTTCAACTGTGATCAGCGGCATTGAAGATCTGGCATTCGATTCAGGGTATCATGTGATTTTTTGTCAGTCAAGTGAGCTGTATACCAGGGAAGTAAAAGCTGTTGATACTCTCCTCTCCAGCCGGGTGGATGGAATTCTTGTATCAATTTCCAAGATGACAGAAAATTATGACCATTTCAGAAAAATACAGGATAATGATATACCCCTTGTTTTTTTTGACAGAATTTGTGAGGATATTGATACCGACAGGGTTATTGTTGATGATGAGATAGGGGCATACGAAGCTGTCAGACATCTCATAGAAGTAGGCTGCAAAAATATTGTCCATCTTGCAGGCCCGCCAAACCTTATGATAGGAAAAAACCGGAAAGATGGCTATTTGAGGGCTCTGAGAGAACACAACATGTCTTTAGATGAAAACAATATTATTAGGTGCGACTCCAGAGAGGAAGCAATTTTAATCGTCCCTGGATTATTAAAAAGAGCGAATAAACCTGACGGGATTTTTGCTGTAAATGATCTTACTGCTGCCGCGGCAATGAGAATTATAATAGATATGGGATTTAGTATACCAGATGATATTGCGGTAGTAGGATATACTTGCGGATTGATTTCAGATATTACAAACCCAACTCTTACCTCCGTTGAACAGCATGGATATTTAATCGGTAAAGAAGCAGTCAGATTATTAATCGATCGACTCGAGAAAAACCATGACCTTCCGTCGCAGACAAAAATCATTAAAACTAAACTCGTTATTAAGGAGTCTACGATGAGGAAGAAAGGTTAAGGTTAAGGTTAAAGGCAAAAGGCAAAAGGCAAAAGGCGAAAGGCAAAAGGCGAAAGGTTAAACCTTCAATTCACGTATTATTTTATGGAGATTCCTCGCTAACGCTCGGAATGAGGAATCTCCCGCTACTTATAATGTATTACCAGATCATTACACCTAATTCAAGCTGAAATTCTTAATTCTGCATTCCTGTCTGTAAATGCTGACAAAATCAAATACTTTTTTATGATAATTATTTTTTTCACCTTTTTTCATTATTAACATTATTGATTAACGAAATTAATTCTATTTTTTCAGAAAACGTTTGAAACAAAGTCGATCGATCATTTATATCAGAAAAACATTCATATTTATTGTTTTATATCACCATTTTATGTCAGTTTTTTTTTGCAAATTGTATAATTAATTTCATTTTAATTTTTTTTTAATAAGAATTTAATACATATATTTGTTCACGGTGATTATGGCAGTATTTATAATTGCCCGATTAACTGAGAACCTAAACATCTTAAGCATTTTTTAATAATGACAAACTTAAATTTTATACATATACAATATTATTATATGTCTGAATTATCATTCTTTACCTTAAAATTATATTATTAGAAACCTAAAAATTAGCTAACCTAAAAAAAATCAACTATGGCAACATTGCGAAATTTTGTTTTTTTATGGAGGAGAGGCATACTAACGCTTCTTCTATTTGGCTTTGCAATCAGCTTCGCCTGCGCTCAGGGAAGAACTGTTAAAGGCAAAGTAACTTCTGCAACTGAGGGACCACTACCTGGAGTTAACATTGTGCTTCAGGGAACAGTGCAGGGAACCATGACCGATGCCGGGGGTAATTACACTATTTCAGTTCCCGGCCCGGAAGCAGTCCTGGTATTTTCATTTATCAGTTACACAACCCAATCAGTTACCGTTGGAAATCAGACTACAATAGACGTGGTTCTGGCTCCGGCAGTAAGTGCACTTAACGAAGTTGTTGTTACAGGGTATGGAACTCAGAAAAAAAGAGAGATTACCAGTTCTGTTGCCAATGTTAAATCTGATGAGTTTAACAAAGGTAACGTTGAAAGTCCGGTGCAATTGATCCAGGGTAAGGTAGCAGGTCTGGCTATCAGTAAAGTTTCGGGCGACCCGAACGCATCATTTGATATACGCCTCAGGGGTTTAAGTACGATCGGAGCCAATCTAGGACCACTCATTATTATTGACGGTGTGATCGGAGCATCTCTCGACAACGTTGATCCAAACGATATTGAATCAATAAGCGTATTAAAGGATGGTTCTGCTGCAGCTATATACGGAACAAGAGGTTCTAGCGGCGTTATTCTTGTTACAACCAAAAAAGGTAAAAAAGGCACAGCTACCATCGAATATGATGTCTATGGAACCGCTGAGATGGTTAAGAAGAATACCGATGTGATGAATGCGACAGAGTGGAGGGCATTGAAGAAAGAGATCAACTCACAGCAAGGTAACACTATAGGAACGGACTTCGGAGCAAGCACCGACTGGTTTAAGGCAATTGAACAGACAGCCATCTCACAGGTGCACAGCATTTCAATGTCAGGAGGAACCGATAAGACAAGTTACCGGGCTTCAGTCAATTACCATAATGCCGAAGGGATAGAGAAAAATACCGGAAATGATATACTTAACGGGAGGATCAATCTGACACAAAAGGCATTGAATGACAAGCTTACAATTGATCTGAACCTTGGTGCTACCACAAAGGAACAACAACTGGGTTATCCGTCTGCTTTCAAGTATGCCACCATATTCAATCCTACTGCTCCCATAACAAGCACCGATCCGGCTTATGCAAAGTATGGCGGATATTTCCAGCAGATTTTATTCGATTATTATAACCCGGTTGCAATCGTGAACCTTGATAAAAATGAATCGAAAACCAATCTGTTAAATGTTTCAGTAAAAGGAGCTTACGAAATCGTAAAAGGGCTTATTATCGATGCTTCTTATTCCATGCAGAGCAGTGGCGCATTAGGAGGAAGTTATGGTGATAGTCACGATTATTATGCAGGAATGAACAGGAATGGTTTAGCTACAAGGTCGGAGGATAATTCTGTCAGCCACCTTTTTGAATCGACCGTGCATTATGCCGGTGATGTGACTTCAATGATAAACCTCACCTTGTTGGGTGGTTATGATTACCAGGATTTTGTCAATGAAGGTTTCTCCGCGCAGGGAGGTAATTTTCTAACAGACGCTTTTACTTTCAATAATCTAAGCGCTGCTCTTGATTTTAAAAATGGACTTGGCTCTATAAACAGTTATAAAGATGCAAATAAACTGGTTGCATTTTTTGGACGTGCCAATGTTAGTATCAACAATATGTTTTTCGTAATGGCCAGTGCAAGGTATGAAGGTTCAACGCGGTTTGGTTCTGCTAATAAATGGGGTTTGTTTCCTGCCGTCAGTGGAGGAGTGGATCTGGCCAAGGTGATTGATGTCAGTGCAATTGACAACCTCAAAGTACGTGTTAACTATGGTGTTACC
>JBEKDR010000035.1:0-32607 GCA_050014255.1 Bacteroidales bacterium
TATCGACATCAATATCCACGCTCTGCCCGGGTGTTTCAGGTGTTATCTGATCACTTTTCCAGACAGCTTTGCTTTCGACTACCGGCTGCTGATCTGAAGCATTAAACAATGCGAGGTATTTATCTCCTGTTTTCGGGTCATTCGCTGTCCATGCAATGAGGTCATTTTCTCTGAAAAGCTGTTTCCCGTTGGTACTGTGCTGATTGACTTCCAGAACATCTTTATTGGTGATCAGTGATAATGTAAATTCGTCATTGCCTGGCAGATCGCCACCAAACATTAAAGGAGATCGGAAAATGGCAAAAAGTGTTATTAATGTATATTGTTCATCTTTTGTAAATGCAGTCATTCTTGGTTCTCCGCGTTCAGCTCTCAGCCCGATTTTTCCAAGAGGAAGCATATCCCCGTCGGGATAGCAACCTGGTACACCAAGTCCGGCCCAATTGTTAAGGATACTGAACTGATTCTTCAGTGCAGGCCAGTTATCCCAGAAATCGTTTGAAGTGCGCCACATATTTACATTCTTCTTAAGGAACTCTATTGCTTCCGGTCTGTCGCCTCCGGGCGAGATGCTTATGACTATGGGTCTTCCACAGTTATCTATAGCTTTTCTAACCATTTCAATTTCTGCCGTGCGACCCGAAAGATCATCAACCTTCACAAAATCAAGTCCCCATGATGCATATAGCTTAAACAGGGAATTGTAATATTCCTGTGCACCTGGTTTGCCGGCTACAATTGTATACATATCTTTCAGCCAGAAACATTGTCCTTCCGTTGTATAAATATCCTGAGCTTTTGCCTTGGTGCCTAGTATTGGTGTATTATTCTTAACAGCCAGAACAGGGATGCCGCGCATCATATGAATACCGAATTTCAGACCTTTATTATGGATATAGTCAGCAAGGGGCTTAAATCCGTTGCCGTCTGCGGCTGAAGGAAAACGGTTGACAGATGGAAGAAAACGACCGTATTCATCTATATTATATTCAGGATCCTTTTCATTATATCCCCCTGATTTATCATTTGCCACATACCATCTTATGTCCACAACAATATATTCCCATCCGAATTTTTTAAGATGGGAAGCCATATAGTCGGTATTCGCTTTAACCTCATCTTCAACTACTGTGGGACCGTAGCAATCCCAGCTGTTCCATCCCATTGGCGGAGTCGGTGCCCATTTGTGAAATGCCGGTTCAGTCGCAACTGAAATGTTTGTTTTCTTAGACTGGCACCGTGTTAAAAACATCAGTGGCAGTGTGATTATAGTAATCAAAACCAAAAGGTTGAAAAAAGGTCTGGAAACAATCTGAATGAGAGAGCTTGGCTGTGTTTTCATAGAGAAGTGATAATTAACATTATACTTTTCAATTTATCCGATCAGAATTACTTACACGTGTACTTTCACGTATAAAAATAGACAAATATCTTTTATCCAGAGTATCAATTTGTATAAAAATTATCTGGAATTTAAAAAAAAATTGGGACCCGTATAAGAAGTCGATTAACGTTTCGCTTTTCCCTTCGCAAAGAATTCATCGCACAATCAATACTAATTATTTTATTTTCAGCTTATACCACCCGACAGCATTTTCAGCATATATTTTTCTGACCACTTCTTTCGGAAGCTGCAGCCCTTGGAATGTCCCCCTGAATTTATCAGAAGTCATTTTATCATCTGAAGTAAAGTATTTCCAGTCGTCCAGCCATGTATCATGAATCCATTTTGAGAGACTTTCACGATTATTGTTCCCATCGTCTGAAAGGTCAGTACCGTATAACAGTCTGTCCTGATACTTAATGCAGAAATCACGAACCCTTTTGCGATCCTTAGCAGATTGATATTGCAGGTGGCAAATACGGGCAGCCATGTCTACTGCCATATTTGGATATTTATCGAGTCTTTTGGCAAGTTCATCTACATTCCATTCGAGGCTTCCAAGATGACATCCTATGAATTTAAGATCAGGATGCAATTCGAGAAGGTGATCGCGGGCGTTTATCTGATCTTCATATGAAGGATAATCAGGATGCAGGAACATGTGATATTGAGGATGCTCTGCAAAATAACTGCTATCGCTGCTTACTGTCATTTCATTTAACGGTAACCAGCAGTTACGCGGTTCTCCAAGATGTCCTGTTATTGGCAGATTCCTGCTGATAATAAAATCAATGACCGGCTTAAGAGCGGGATCATCCACCATGATGAACTTTCCATTTTTATCTCTTTCTGTCATGCCAATGTTCTTCCAGATTTTAACTGAAATGGCACCTCCCGATAGATTACTGTTCAAATTGCTAATAACCTTTTTACTCCACTTTTCTGTTCTCCAGCCTGCTGTATCAAAATAAAAGGCAGCTGCATAAAAAACCTTCCCCGGATACTTTTGCACTGACTTTAGTGCCCAGGCAAGCTGCTTTTTAACTGCGACTGAATCAGAGTGATCAACATTAAGAGTTATCAGGGTAAAATTATCTTTCAATGCCTGATCTTCAAAGAATCCATTATCACTGTCAAGATGGACATGAGAATCGATTTTAAGCACTGACTGAAAATCTTTTCCGGTATAATAATTGCTTTGACATCCTGTGAATGCCAATGATGCAATAATGAAAAAAATAGATCTGGTCTTCATCTTTTAAAATGGTTGATAGAGATTAAAAATATACAAAAAAAAGAAGAGCACAAATAAAATTTTTTGCTCTTCCTGATTTAATCATGGAACTGATAAACGTTCAGTTATATTTATTTGGGCATTACTACGTAAGGAGCAGCGTTAAGAAAATCAATACTTTTCTGGCAGCTTGTAAACTGGTCGAAATTATACTCTTCAACTTCAACAATACCATATTGCATTCCCGATTTTGGAGCCGCAGCCCAGATAGCAGGAAAATCCATCATTGTACCGGCACCACCGACTTCATATTTATCTTTTATATGCCAGAGCTCAAAACGACCGGGATACTTATTGAAGTAATCAACAGGTCTAGCACCGCCCATAACTACCCAGTAAAGATCCATCTCGAACATAACTTTTTTAGGATCAGTATTTGCGAGCATGAAGTCGTAAATTGTTTTACCCTCCAGCTTGGTAGAGAATTCTTTATCGTGGTTATGATAACAGAATTTGATCCCTTTGGCTTTACATTTCTCTCCAACCATATTAAAATAATCGCAATAACGTTTCAGCGTATCGAGACTACGATATGCTCCTTCACCCATAAATGGCTGAACCAGGAATTTTGCTCCTGCAGCAACATGAGCATCAATACAGGCATCCCACCAGGCCATAGTTTTTGAAAGATTTTCCGGAGAGGGCAGTTCCTGACCTACATGAGAACTCAATATAGTCAAACCGTTTTTCTGACAAAGAGTCTTAAAAGCAGCGGGATTCATACCATAAAGTTTTCCATCAGCATAGCCTGCGGGCTCGACAAATTTATAACCCATTTTGGCTACTTTAGCTATTGCAGCAGGTACGTTTTTCATGATGGAATCACGAATGGAATACAACTGCAACCCTATGTTTTTCTGAGGTTTTGTTGTGAATGAATAAATGGTGGATAAGATAAGGCCAGTAATAGCCATCAAAAGGACAACCGAAATAATACTTCTTTTTTTCATTTTGATCATGTTTAGATTTAAATGTCTCACGTTTAATTAGTCTTAATTTACAAATCCTTGATTTTTAATTAGTTAAAATCGAAGAACTTCCTGGATAAATGTAGTAACTATTTAATTTTTTTCCAAAATAAAACTTTGAAAGTTTCAGTATCTGCGGAACCCGGTATCAAAGAGACACACAGAGGTTTATTCCGAGATAAATTTCAATAAAGGAATCAATATTGGCTGTCCTTTTTCGGCTGTATATGAAACGTTGGTTTGTTCAGCATTATTTCCTTCCCGGCTATGATCACTTATTGAAGCGGCATGTACATAAGGGTTCACTTTACTGACAAATATCAAAGCACGTTCTTTTGCTTCCTGCGAAAATTTAGCAAACTGCGGATAAACTGCACTGATTATTTCTGCAAGTCCTGTATTATTAGTCAAAATAACACCCTTCAAGTTAGCACCGGGCTTTTCATTTTGAACCATAACCACGGTACCTCCTGAAGGAATCCAGTTCAGCCAGTTCATCTCCTCACCTGCATTTTTTTCACTTCCCTTATTAATAATGGCATCTGAATAGTACTTTTTCAACCCTTCTTTAAAAAGGGGCGGAAGTTTGGTACTGTAAATATAGCTGCATATCAGCCTGCAATTATTGAAGTGATCAACATTGAAATTATAATCATTTGCAGTAAGGTGGCCGCCAGAATTCAGCAATTGAGTTCCAAACAAGTCATTTAAAGTCCTGAATTCAATTGTTGTAGTATCCAAAACAGGATTATTCTTCAACATATAATCTCTGAGTATCCTTTCATATCCGGTCTTATCCGATGCCCCCAGGTTGAGTTCATCATAATTCATTTTTATTTCACGCGGTACTTCTTCCAGTCTGTTAACATTGAGTAAGATTTTGGCAACACCGATACGTCCTTCATCCTTAAGAACCGGCTCAACTATAATTGAATTATCGGATTCCATTTCTTCCGCCTCAATATCAAATGTCCCTGAAGTCAATCCGCTTGATGACACTGAGATATTAATCCTGCCCGGTTTCCCTGTTGATCTGATAACATTTGATACTGGCATTTCCATGTACCATACACCTTCCATTTCATGATGTTTGTTAATATCTGATTCATAAATTGATGGGCCTACCAGCGTTGCAGGTCCGGATAAAGTCCATTTTATGGTATTATTAGCTCCCTGGACATGAGTTCCCCTTGAATCTACAATATCCGCGGTAATAATGACTACAGAACCCCGGTCGGCTTTTATTATATTCTGTGATCCTGTAACAACTATTTTTGCCGGATCACCCGCCATTACAACCTCTGATTTTACCGTTTTCTCATTTTTGGTTCCAACGGCACTGATAATCCCCTTTTCAATCAGTACATTATTAAAAGTAACACGATGCAAATTAGATTGGTCAGGCGACTTGAATCCTTTACTTACACTGTTGATCAGGAGTTCAACCTTATCACAATTTGAGTTTATGGTTATATCTTCTCTTAATCCCACATATTGAGATCGCCAATAAGAGGGCTGAATAAAAATCATTAAATTTTTTCCAAATATCGCCTGCCAGAAATAGTACAAATATTTTGGTATCCTGTAAACATCCACCGTACCTGAAGGATCAACATGTTGAAGGGGCGCATTCGGATATTCCAGGTCAGCTCCGTGGTCTTCATATAGCCAGTTGCACAGGTTACCTGTCTCTGATACTTCACTCGTGTTAATTGAATTCAACTGGTGTTTTTCAGTCTCACTCTGGTGTATATCGGTTGTTTTCAGACCTTTAACATCCTGGTTAATCCATCCCCTGATGGTGCATCTGGAAAGGTCGCCGAGTGCAAGGTTTTCATCGGTATGTTTAACAAATGCACCTGCTGAACCTTCTGCAACCCGACATGCAGTCAATATCCTTGTTGTATCCTCAGCTACTGCTAATTTTGAATCCACAGGGTGGTTGGTCTCGTTTCCCATGCTCCATAGCATTATGCCTGGATGGTTACGGTCGCGACGTATCATCTCTTTCATCTGCTGTTCCTGAACTTCGACAGAGAATTCCTGATTTCTTATACTTGGTGATTCCTCATCAATTGCGATACCCAGTCTGTCTGCCAGGTCATAAACAAGCTTGTCGTTGGGATAATGGGCAGTCTTGACGAAGTTATAATTCAGATTTTCAGCCATATCTGTATAATCCATAACTGTAATCCATTTTGGAATTGCATCTCCCAGCCATGGATATTCCTGATGACGGTTTCCCCCGTGTATAACCATTTTTTTATCATTCACGTAGAGGAAGTTTTCTTTATAGTCCCACCTGAACCAACGAAAACCCAGGGGACTTGAATAGCTATCTGCGACTTTCTTTCCGTCAATAACCTGGTTATAAACTTTGTACATGTAGGGATCATCATTTGACCATAAATGAGGGTTTTTAACGGGTTTGCTGGTCTGATCGAACTTGTATAGTTGTCCAGGATTTATAACAGCTTCCGATTTTATTACCTGTATTATTTTATCTGCAGCATCAGCAATTGAAGTCTGCAAAGTACATGCTTTCTTTTGCAGATTATCATTTTTGACCCAGGTCTGCACCCTGACGACACCCTCTTTTTCTGAAACCTGGGGTGTGGTTACAAATGTCCCTCCTTCATGATTTGCCGCGCCCTGCATCGGAATGAAAAGTTTATCTTTAAGGACAAGAGTGACATCCCTGTAGATACCGCCATAGACATCAAAACTGGCTGCTTCCATAGGAGGTATCCTGAACTCATCCTTCTGGCGGTTACTTACTGCAACAGCAAGTACATTATCTTCACCGGGTTTTACTTCTGAGGTAATATCAAAATCGAAAGAACCATATCCTCCTTTATGATCACCCAGATATTTACCGTTAAGCCATACTTTGCAATACTTCTGAACTCCTTCAAACTCAATAAAAACCTTTCGGTCGGAATATTCCCTGTTAACGGAAAAGTGCTTACGGTACCAGCCCCATCCCATCCACCAGTAGGGGTTATCGAATTCTAAAGGATTCCTTATAAAAGGATGAAGTTCACCCGTGGTTTCGTAAGTGCTCCATGTATGAGGAATACTTACAGCCGGCCATTTGGAATCGTCGAATCCCGGAGCTTCGTACCCTTTATTTGCACCAGTACCCGGGAAATAATTGAATGTCCATTGAGAATTAATTATCTTTTCAATTCTGTTACTTTTCAGATTTTCTACCGGTTTCTTCTGGGCAAATGAAACAGAAAAGAAGAGCAATGTTGAAAACAGAATGATGATAATTTTCATATTCAGCGTGTTATGAAGATCGCATTATTATGTACAAGATAATAAATTTTTAGAAGATTGAAGGATTGATTTTGAAAATTTATAAACATGAAATAAAATCAAGCAATCAACTGACATTCAATGCTTAAGTAAATGCATATATATCCTAAGTCTCTAATAAATAATAACTAAAATAAAGAAAAATTGCACTTTTTCTTTGATATATTAAAAATATAGGTACATTTGTCGGTCAATTTATAATAAAACAGTGAGAATATCTTTAATCCATATTATAGTCCTCATCCTCATTATTGCTCATCGCACATGACCCGGGAATAATATGTGTTACTATAGACATACAGAAGCTTTCCGGGAACCCGGGAAGCTTTTTTTTTAATATGATTTTAAAAAAATGAAAAAACAACTCAGAAGCTCAAAGACTACGACCGGCAGGAATATGGCAGGGGCAAGAAGCCTTTGGCGTGCAAATGGAATGAAAGAAGAACAATTTGGAAAACCTGTTATTGCGGTTATTAATTCATTTTCACAATTTGTTCCGGGACACGTACACCTTCATGAAATTGGCCAGGTGGTTAAAAAGGAGATTGAGAAAAGAGGTCTCTTTGCTGCCGAATTCAATACTATAGCTATCGATGACGGAATTGCAATGGGTCACGATGGGATGCTCTACTCTCTGCCTTCGAGAGAATTAATAGCTGATAGTGTTGAATATGTCTGTAATGCCCATCTCGCAGATGCAATGATCTGCATAAGCAACTGCGATAAGATAACTCCGGGAATGCTGATGGCAGCCATGAGAATTAATATCCCGGCTGTTTTTGTTTCAGGAGGGCCCATGGAGGCAGGACTTCTTAATAACAAGTATCTCGATCTGGTTGACGCAATGGTTGCCGGTGCTGATGACTCAATCAGCGACAAGCATCTGTATGAGATTGAAAAATCCGCATGTCCTACATGTGGTTCATGTTCAGGGATGTTCACTGCCAATTCAATGAATTGTCTTACAGAGGCATTGGGACTCTCACTTCCGGGGAACGGGACTGTTGTTGCCACTCACAGTAACAGGGTAAAGCTATTTGAAAGAGCAGCCGGATTAATTGTCGATCTGGCAAACAGGTATTACAATGATGGAGATGATTCGATCCTTCCCCGCTCAATTGCGACAAAGGAAGCATTTATGAATGCAATGTCGCTGGATATTGCTATGGGTGGATCCACAAATACGGTGCTTCATCTTCTTGCTATTGCGCAGGAAGCACATGTCAACTTTACAATGCACGATATTGATGAACTTTCACGTAGGATTCCCAATATTTGCAAGGTAGCTCCAAGCTCACAATATCATATTCAGGATGTTAACCGAGCAGGTGGTATCTTAGGCATAATGGCTGAACTGGAACGCGGTAACCTTATAGACACATCTGTAAAACGTGTGGATTATGAGACTCTTCGTGAGGCTGTTTCAAACTGGGATATTAAAGGAGCCAAAACCCAACCTGCCGCTTTCAATATTTTCAAAAGTGCCCCGTCAATGGGAAAAAGCCTGAAGATGGGTTCACATAACACTATGTATAAGGAACTTGACACTGACAGGGAAAAAGGATGCATCAGATCGGTTGAATATCCTTACAATAAAGACGGAGGGCTGGCTGTACTTTTTGGCAATATTGCACGGAAAGGGTGCATAGTTAAAACTGCCGGCATTGATCCTTCGTTGTTTTCATTCACCGGGAATGCCATAATATTTGAATCACAGGATGATGCAGCTGATGGTATCCTGAAAGGGGCAGTCAAAGGTGGAGATATAGTAATAATCAGGTACGAAGGTCCAAAGGGTGGTCCTGGTATGCAGGAGATGCTCTACCCCACTTCATACCTGAAATCCAGGGGACTTGATAAAAAATGCGCACTCATTACCGATGGAAGGTTTTCCGGAGGCACTTCCGGTTTGTCTATTGGCCATGTATCACCCGAAGCTGCATCTGGTGGTGAACTTGCCCTGATCAGAACCGGTGATCGTATTGAAATAGATATCAGCGGAAGAAAAATAAATGTCATTATATCTGATAAAGAGCTAAAAATGAGACAGGAGGAAGAGGACTCTAAAGGAGACAAAGCTTATAAACCTGAAAAACGTGACCGTGTAATTTCTTCAGCTTTGAAAGCTTATGCAGCCACCGTAAGTTCTGCGGATCTGGGAGCTGTCAGGCTGATATGAGGCACAGGGCTCAGGGCTCAGGGTAAAAGATAAAAGATAAAAGATAAAAGACAAAAGACAAAAGACAAAAGACAAAAGACAAAAGACAAAAGTAAGGAAAGTAACAAGCAACCCGCCCTGTGAAATAGCGCAAAGCAACCGCTTAAGCATTATTTCACAGGGCAAGTAACCAGCAACTAGAAACAAGATAATATTTATATGAAGACTGAGCAGGAAAAAGAACAAGCTACGGCAGAAATCAACGGACAGGAACATATTACAGGTGCAGAGGCTATTCTGCAGTGTCTGATAGAAGAAGGAGTGGATACTATTTTTGGATACCCGGGTGGAGCAATAATGCCTGTATATGATAAGCTTATGGATTATGAGGATAAGCTTCGGCACATTCTGACACGACATGAACAGGGGGCAGCACATGCCGCTCAGGCATACGCAATGGTTACAGGAAGACCAGGTATCTGTTTTGCAACATCGGGACCAGGTGCTACGAATCTTGTAACCGGAATTGCAAACGCGTTTCTTGATTCGGTTCCTGTAGTATTCATTACAGCACAGGTGGTATCAAATCTTATCGGCACTGATGCATTTCAGGAAACTGATATAATAGGAGTGTCAATGCCGGTCACTAAATGGAACTGCCAGTTAAAAAAGGCACAGGATATTCCTGGCACATTAGCCAAAGCATTTTATATTGCCAAAACTGGCAGGCCGGGTCCGGTTCTTATTGATATAACAAAAGATGCGCAGCTTGAAAAAATTAATTTCAGGTACAAAAAATGTGAATATATAAGAAGTTATAATCCTCACATTCCACTTCATACCAAGGCAATAGAATCAGCTGCAATTATGATAAATCATGCTGAAAGACCACTAATTCTTGCCGGTCATGGAGTACTGATTTCCGGGGCAGAAGATGAGCTGAAAGCATTCGCAGAAAAAACAGGAATACCTGTTGCGTCAACACTTCTTGGTCTTTCCGGCTTCCCTTCTGATCATCGTTTGTTCACAGGCTTGCTTGGGATGCATGGCAACTATGGACCGAATCTCCTCACAAATGAGGCAGACCTTATAATAGCTATTGGAATGCGTTTCGATGACCGTGTAACCGGAAATCTTAAGAAATATGCGAAGAAAGCAACCATAATCCATATTGAGATCGATGAGGCTGAGATAAATAAAAATGTCGCAGTCGATGTTGAAATTAATAATGATGCGAAAGAAGTCCTGACACACCTTATACCACTTGTCAAAGAAAATTCTTTTGAAAAATGGATAAGAGAATTCAGAATTTGTGATAAGACTGAATACGAGAAAGTCATAAAAGCAGAGACTAAGCCGGAAAGGGGAGAGTTAAGAATGGGTGAGGTCGTAAGACAATTATCTGACATGACAAAAGGTGAAGCAATAATTGTTACCGATGTCGGACAGAATCAGATGTTCGCTGCACGGTATTATAAATTCAGCCATCCGAACAGTCTGGTCACTTCAGGAGGTATGGGGACAATGGGATTCGGACTACCCGCAGGAATTGGGGCTAAGATAGGCAGACCCGATAAAGAAGTCGTTGCTTTTGTTGGAGACGGAGGTTTCCAGATGACACTTCAGGAGCTGGGAACTATCATGCAATATAACGTGCCTGTAAAAATAATTGTATTGAACAATAATTACCTGGGTATGGTACGACAATGGCAGGATATGTTTTTTGAAAAGAGGTACGCTTCGACGAAACTGGTTAATCCTGATTTTATAATGATTGCAAAAGCTTATAATATTCCCGGGAAGAACGTTACAAAAAGAGAAGATCTGGTAAGTTCTCTTGAAGAATTGTTATCTGCTGAGGGGCCGTATATTCTTGAAATCAAGATTGAGAAGGAAGGAAATGTATTCCCAATGGTTGAACCAGGATCATCAGTTTCTGAAGTTAGATTGACATATTAATAATAATACTATGAAACAGGAATTTACAATATCACTATTCACTGAAGACCATATCGGCATCCTTGGTCAGATAACAATTATTTTAACGCGAAGGCAGATCAATATCGACAGTATCACTGCTTCGGAATCCGCAGTAAAAGGGATACAGCTGCTTACCATTGTTGTAAAGACTTCTAATGAGATGGTTCAGAAAGTTGCAAGACAAATGGAAAAACTTGTTGATGTCATGAAAGTTTTTGTACATACGTCCGATCAGATTATCTATCAGGAGATTGCTCTTTATAAAGTTACAACTAAAGGTCTGATGTCGGGAAATGTCATTGATAACATTGTGCGTGCTCATCATGCACGTATACTTGAGGTTTCTCCTGAATATATTGTTCTCGAAAAAACAGGACATAAAAACGAAATAACTGAATTGCTTGCTCAACTTGAACCGTATGGTGTGCTGCAATTTGTAAGATCAGGAAGAGTAGCAATAACCAAACAGGTAAAAGAGCTTACTTCCTATCTTAAAGAGATGGATGAAGCTAACCGTTATAAAACAGAACCAGCACTTAATTAAAAACAAGTATTAATCACATATTTAATATTTAAGATCATGGCAAAAATTGATTTTGGCGGTGTCGTCGAAAATGTAGTTACAAGAGAAGAATTTTCACTTTCGAGAGCCCGCGAAGTACTTAAAAATGAATTAGTCGCAGTTATCGGTTATGGTGTTCAGGGTCCTGCTCAGGCAATGAATATGAAGGATAATGGCATAAATGTAATTATAGGCCAGGCTCCTGAGTTCAAAGCCGACTGGGATAAAGCCATTGCTGATGGTTTTGTACCCGGGAAAACATTATTCCCGGTTGAGGAAGCTGCTAAAAAAGGTACAATAATTCAATACCTGGTTTCGGATGCAGCTCAAAGAATACTGTGGCCAAAACTAAAACCTTGCCTTAAAAAAGGAGATGCATTGTATTTTTCACACGGGTTTTCAATTACATATAAGGACCATACCGGAGTTATCCCTCCTCCCTTTGTTGATGTTATCCTTGTCGCACCAAAAGGATCAGGGACCAGTGTCAGGAGAAATTTTCTCGCAGGTGCAGGTATTAACTCCAGCTATTCAGTTTTTCAGGATTATACCGGAAAAGCAGAAGAACGTACAATCGCTCTGGGGATTGCCATTGGTTCAGGTTATCTCTTCCCGACAACTTTTGAACAGGAGGTTTTCAGTGATCTTACCGGTGAGCGGGGGGTTTTAATGGGAGCTCTTGCAGGAATTATGGATGCACAATACCAGGTACTCCGGGAGAACGGACATTCTCCATCTGAAGCTTTCAATGAGACAGTGGAGGAGTTGACCCAGAGTCTTATCAGGCTGGTTGATGAAAAAGGAATGGACTGGATGTACGCTAACTGCAGTGCAACAGCTCAGCGTGGGGCACTTGACTGGCGTCCAAAATTCAAAGCAGCAACTCTTCCTGTTTTCACCGATTTGTATAAAAAGGTTAAATCGGGAGAAGAATGTGTGAGAGTACTCAAATCGACAGGTGCTGACAATTATAAACAGATACTTGATGCGGAACTGCATGAACTGGGTAATTCCGAGATGTGGAGAGCAGGTGCTGCAGTGAGAAAATTGAGGCCGGTGAAATAAAAATCTTTTACAAATAAATTATAATCATGGACGATAAGGTCATTATTTTCGATACCACTCTCCGGGATGGAGAACAGGTGCCTGGCTGCCAGTTAAATACAATTGAGAAAATTGAAGTCGCCCAGGCTCTTGAAGCCCTCGGGGTCGATATTATCGAAGCCGGTTTCCCCATCTCAAGTCCGGGAGATTTCAAATCGGTAGTAGAAATATCAAAGGCTGTTTCAAACCCGGTGATCTGCGCACTTACCCGTGCCGTTAAGAAAGATATCGAAGTTGCTGCTGAGGCTCTTCAGCATGCAAAAAGGAAAAGGATTCACACTGGTATTGGTACTTCGGATTTCCATATCAGGTATAAGATCAAAACAACTCCTGAAGAGATTATTAAAAGAGCGGCGGATGCAGTTAAATATGCCAGAAAATTTGTTGATGATGTCGAGTTTTATGCTGAAGATGCAGGCAGATCCGAGAATAAATACCTTGCAAAGGTAATCGAAGCTGTAATAAAAGCAGGGGCCACTGTCGTTAATATTCCCGACACAACCGGATATTGTCTGCCTGAAGAATACGGTGAGAAAATAAAATATCTGAAAGAAAATGTTACAAATATTGATAAAGTCACAATCTCAACACATTGCCATAATGATCTGGGCATGGCTACTGCCAATACAATGATGGGTGTAATAAACGGGGCACGGCAGGTTGAAGTGACAATTAACGGCATTGGAGAAAGAGCCGGAAATACATCTCTTGAAGAGATCGCCATGATTATTAAAAGTCACCATGACCTTAAATTAAGGACTGATATTAATTCAAAACTGATATTCAGTACGAGCCGGCTCGTTTCAACTCTTATGAGCATGCCTGTCCAGGCGAATAAAGCAATAGTGGGGAGAAACGCTTTTGCTCATTCTTCCGGCATTCATCAGGATGGCGTTCTTAAAAAAAGGGAAAATTATGAAATAATAGATCCTGTTGAAGTTGGTATCAGAGAATCATCAATAATCCTGACTGCACGCAGTGGAAGGGCCGCTCTTAACCACCGTCTTGAATTACTGGGATTCAATTTTGGAAAAGATGAGATTGATGATATCTACCATCGTTTTCTTTTACTTGCCGACAAGAAAAAAGAGATAAATGATGAAGATATTAGAATACTTGCCGGTGTTGTTTTCCAGGGAGAAAAATCGCTTAAGCTCGATCTTCTTCAGGTTTCATGTGGGAAATCATTAATTCCGGTTGCTACTGTTGGTTTGAAGATAAATGGTGAAGTACACTTCTCAACAGCTTCCGGTAACGGACCTATCGATGCAGCATTCACTGCTGTAAGACAGCTGATAAGCAAGACCGTGCATCTTGAAGAATTTCTGATCCAGGCTATTACAAAAGGCAGTGATGACCTCGGAAAGGTCCACATACAGGTTGAACACCAGGGAAAAATCTATTATGGTTTTTCTGCAAACACCGATATTATTACAGCTTCAGTTGAAGCCTTTATTGACGCTCTTTCAAAAATTAAGTGACCCCCAAACCCCCCAAGGGGGGCTTTACCTTTTCCCTGACCGTTTTCTCACAGGTGAGAAGCAAAGCAAAAAAACAGTTTAAAGTCTCTCTCCCTTGGGAGAGGGATTTAGGGAGAGGTAAAAGAAGGCAGGGGGCAAAAAATTACACTGAGAAAAACAAAAATATAATAAATGAAGTCAAAAACACTTTTCGACAAAATCTGGGACAGTCATGTAGTTCAATCCATTGAAGCAGGACCCAACGTTCTCTACATCGACAGGCATTACATACATGAGGTCACCAGTCCGCAGGCTTTTAACGGTCTCAAAGAACGTGGCATCCCGGTATTCAGGCCAAGGAAAACTATTGCCACTGCCGATCATAACATACCCACTAAGAACCAGCATCTTCCAATTAGTGATCAATTATCACGAAACCAGGTCGAAAGACTGAGCGAAAATTGCCAGAAGTATGGTATCGAATTGTTCGGACTTAACCATCCGAAAAACGGTATTGTTCATGTTATTGGTCCGGAACTGGGATACACTCTGCCCGGAATGACAATAGTTTGTGGTGATAGCCATACATCAACCCATGGCGCATTTGGCACAATTGCTTTCGGTATAGGAACCAGCGAGGTTGAAATGGTGCTGGCGACTCAGTGTATTCTTCAGCCAAAACCAAAGAAGATGAGGATTGCTCTTGATGGCGAACTCCATAAAGGAGTGACTTCCAAAGACATCATAATGTATATTATTTCGGAGATCTCGGCCAGCGGGGCAACAGGATATTTTGTCGAGTATTGTGGTTCCGCCATCAGAAGCCTGAGTATGGAAGCCAGGATGACAATCTGTAATATGAGTATCGAAATGGGTGCCAGGGGTGGTCTTATTGCCCCAGATGAAACTACATTCGAATATCTGAGAAAGCTTCCGTCAATCCCAGGAACAGACAATATCAAATCATCAGTCAATGAATGGAAAAAGCTCCAAAGTGATTCAGATGCCATCTTCGACAGCGAACTGAAATTTGATGCCGGTTTAATAAAACCAATGATCACTTATGGCACAAACCCTGGTATGGGAATGGCAATCGATGCTTCAATTCCGATGTCAGATGAAAATGGAAATAACAAGGCTTCTTCCTCATATTTAAAATCACTTGATTACATGGGTTTTAAACCTGGAATGAAACTGTTGGGTCATCCCATAGATTATGTTTTTATCGGGAGCTGCACAAATGGAAGAATAGAGGATTTCAGGGCATTTGCACAAATCATCCGGGGTAGAAAAAAAGCAAATAATATCATCGCACTGATTGTTCCCGGTTCAAAAAAGGTGGAAGAGCAGATGGTTGCTGAGGGTCTGGTTGAAGTTTATAAAAATGCAGGTTTCGAGGTGAGGCAACCGGGATGTTCCTCATGCCTTGCGATGAATGAGGATAAGATCCCGCAGGGCAAATATGCAGTTTCTACATCTAACAGGAATTTTGAAGGAAGACAGGGGCCTGGAGCCAGGACTTTGCTCGCAAGTCCGCTGACAGCAGCTGCGGCAGCAATAACCGGTAGGATAACTGACCCGCGGGAATTTATAACTGAAGAAAAAAAAGTTAAAAACTAATAAGCTATGCCAAAAGTTAAGTTTGATATTCTTGAATCAACTTGTGTCCCTCTGCCATTAGAAAATGTCGATACCGATCAGATTATCCCCGCCAGGTTTCTAAGCGCCACTTCGAGACAAGGATTCGGAGATAACCTTTTCCGCGACTGGAGATATACAAAGACCGGTGAGAAAAACAATGAGTTTGTTCTGAATAAGCCTGAATACACCGGGAAAGTACTTGTTGCCGGGAAAAATTTCGGGAGCGGATCAAGTCGTGAACACGCTGTCTGGGCTATTTTTGATTATGGTTTCAGAGCTGTGGTATCGAGTTTTTTTGCTGATATTTTTATGAACAATGCCCTGAATAACGGCCTGCTTCCAATAGTAATCTCAGATGATCTTTTGAAAAAACTGCTCAGCCTGGTTCAAAATAGTCCTGATACAAAAGTAAATATTGATCTTGAAAAACAGACATTTACAATCTTAACAACAGGAGATTCAGTAAAATTCGGGATCAATCCTTATAAAAAAGAATGTCTGCTTAAAGGGCTGGATGATATTGATTTTCTATTAAGTATGAAGAGTTCAATAACTGGTTATGAAATGAATAAAAGCCTTAGATAATGAGAGTAGAAATAATGGATACCACCCTAAGAGACGGGGAACAGACACAGGGAGTTTCATACTCCCCTCTCGAAAAACTCCACATTGCCAAGCTTCTTCTCAAAGATCTTAAAGTCGACCGGATTGAAGTGGCTTCAGCACGTGTCTCCTCAGGGGAATTCGAGGCTATCAGACAAATAACTGAATGGGCCCGTCATAACAATCTCCAGAGAAAAGTAGAAGTTCTGGGGTTTGTCGACGGCGATATTTCTTTAAACTGGATAGATGATGCAGGAGGAAAAGTTATCAATCTTCTATGCAAAGGGTCGCTGCGTCATCTTGAAAAACAATTGAAAAAAACGCCTGAAAAGCATGTTTATGAAATTAAAGACATCATAAGAAAGGCTGAAAGTCGTGACATGGAGGTAAATATTTATCTCGAAGACTGGTCGAACGGGATGATCCATTCTGAAGAATATGTTTTTTATATGATGGATTCTTTGAAGGATGAAAACATCCAAAGATTCATGCTTCCTGACACTCTCGGCATCCTTAACCCTGAACAGACATTTAATTTCTGTAAAAAAATTATTGACAGGTACCCTTCACTTCACTTTGATTTTCATGCACATAATGATTATGATCTTGCAGTTGCAAATGTCTTTTCAGCAGTAAAAGCAGGCATTAAAGGTGTTCATACTACTATTAACGGGCTGGGAGAAAGAGCCGGTAATGCACCTCTTTCAAGTGTGATTGGTGTTCTTCGTGATCTAACTAAAACAGAGACGGGAATAAATGAATTCGAGATAACCAAAGCAAGCAAAATAGTAGAGACATTTAGCGGAATACGGATACCCGTAAATAAACCGGTGATCGGAGAGAATGTTTTTACTCAAACTTCAGGTGTTCATGCTGACGGAGACAGTAAAGACAACCTCTATTATAATAGTCTGCTCCCTGAAAGATTTGGTAGAAAAAGAAGATATGCTCTTGGGAAACAATCGGGCAAAGCAACGATCAGGAAAAACCTTGAAGAGTTTGGGTTGTTCCTTAATCCTGAATCACTCACTAAAGTAACTCAGAGAGTTATAGAACTTGGTGATAAAAAAGAAAATGTAACAACTGAAGACCTGCCCTTTATCATCGCTGATGTGCTTGGCGCCGAACAGATAAATTATAAGATTTTTATTAAAAACTATTCTCTCTCCCTCTCCTATGGTTTAAAACCTTTTGCGAGTGTTCTTATTGAGATTGATGGTAATATGTACCAGGAAACATCATCAGGGGACGGACAATATGATGCTTTCATGAAAGCATTACGGATAATTTATGACAAACTGGGGAAACATTATCCGGTTTTGACAGATTACCAGGTATCTATTCCTCCGGGAGGCAAGACTGATGCCTTTGTGGAGACTGTTATTACATGGGACTACAATGGAAAAGAATTTAAAACAAGAGGCTTTGATGCTGACCAGACTGAATCTGCGATAAAGGCAACTGAAAGAATGCTGAATATTATTGAGAATATTGAAATGAAAACAATAACTAATAAAAATTTGGCAGAAGTGCAGAAATAGATTAAAAATCCTGTTTTTTATAATTAAAAAATAATTAAAAATAAACTTATGAGTAAATCATACAATGTTGCTGTAATACCTGGAGATGGAACCGGTCCGGAAGTTGTCAGGGAAGGTAGAAAAGTACTGAGTGCAGCGGCTTCAAAATTTGGTTTTAAAATGAATTTCGAAGAATTTGATTTTGGAGGAGATCGCTATCTGAGAACTGGTGAAATACTTCCCGATTCTGCAACCAATCAATTAAAAAAGTTTGATTCGATTTTTTTAGGCGCAATCGGGCATCCGGATGTAAAACCAGGTATTCTTGAAAAGGGAATTCTGCTGAGGTTACGTTTTGAACTGGATCAGTATATTAATCTTCGTCCTATCAAATTATATCCCGGAGTGGCCACTCCGCTTAAAGACAAAGGGCCTGAGCATATTGATTATGTTGTGGTAAGGGAAAATACAGGCGATGTATATACAGGTATTGGAGGTGTTACAATGAAAGGCACTCCGCACGAAGTTGCAATTCAGAATATGGTTTATACGCGTATGCAGGTTGAACGTTGCCTCAGGTATGCTTTTGAATACACAAGAAAAAGAAATAAAAAAAAGACTCTGGCTCTGTGCGGAAAGACCAATGTCCTGACTTATGTTTTTGATCTTTGGGAGAGGGCATTTCACGAAATTGGAAAAGCCGACTATCCTGATATTAAACGCGAATACTACCATGTAGACGCAACCTGCATGTGGATGGTAAAAAATCCTGAATGGTTCGATGTAATTGTAACAACCAACATGTTCGGAGATATAATAACCGACCTTGGAGCCATTACGCAGGGAGGAATGGGAATAGCTGCCGGTGGAAATATTAATCCTGAGGGTGTTTCTATGTTTGAGCCAATTGGTGGTTCTGCGCCAAAATATACAGGTAAAAATGTAATTAATCCGCTGGCGTCTATTGCATGCGGCGGTATGATGCTGGAACACCTCGGCGAAGAGAAAGCTGCTCATGCAATAGAAAACGCGATTATGTATGTGACAGCCAATAAGTTAAAAGATATGGGAGCCGGACGGATGGGATATTCAACTACAGAAGTGGGAGATCTGGTCGCTGAAAGGATTTAAGCATATTTTATGATATTTATTAATTTCTTACTATCTTTGCATTTATAATTTTAAGAAATGTACTACAAATCAACATCACATCATCATTTTTTTCTTTGCTTTCAGGCGAGGTGAAAATGATATGCGTGTAAATAAAAATATCATAAACCCGTCTGAGCAGATCAGGCGGGTTTTTTAATTTTAAACAAGAGATATGAGTGAACTGAAAATTGCGATTCAAAAGAGTGGACGACTAAGTGAAATTTCAAAAAAGCTACTGGAAGAATGTGGCATAAAATTTTCAAATGGAATCAGCGTCCTTAAGACAACTGCCAGAAATTTTCCCCTGGAGCTCCTCTTCCTTCGGGATGACGATATACCTCAATATGTGGAGCAACAGGTTGCAGACATTGGTATTCTTGGCGAAAACATGGTATTTGAAAAGAATAAGGACGTAACTATAATAGAACAGCTTGGCTTTGCACAATGCAGACTGAGCCTTGCCATTCCTAAAGAAGAAAAGTATGAGGGGTTAAAGTATTTCATGAATAAGAAAATTGCCACAAGTTACCCGCATATCCTTACTGGTTTTCTTAAGAAAAATAAAATAACTGCTGAGATAGAAGAGATCAGTGGCAGTGTGGAAATAGCTCCCGGTATAGGTCTTGCCAATGCAGTGTGTGACATTGTCAGCTCGGGCAGCACCCTGCTTACCAATGGTTTACATGAAGTTGAAACCATTCTGAAGAGTCAGGCAGTCATCATAGGGAATAAAAAACTGAGCACTGAAAAGCAAACAATTCTGAACAGCTTGCTTTTCAGGATAAGGGCTGTCAAAAATGCGAAAGAGAATAAATATATTTTACTTAATACTCCGGAGTCAGCTATTATAAAAATATGTAATATACTTCCCGGTATGAAAAGTCCTACTATCGTGCCATTAGTTGAAAAAGGATGGTACAGCCTGCATTCAGTTGTGAAAGAGGATGAATTCTGGGATAGGATTGATCAGTTGAAGGCAGCCGGTGCAGAAGGTATTCTGGTAATTCCAATCGAGAAAATGATACTCTGATGAAAACAGTATTACTTCCAGGAAAAGAAAGTTGGAATGAACTTTGTAAACGTCCGGAAATAGCAAGGGACGATATTGAAACTATCGTCAGAGATATTTTAAACAGAGTAAAATCAGAAACTGACAAAGCTGTTTATTATTTCTCTGAAAAATTTGATGGTGTGTCTCCCGGAAAATTAAAGGTCACATTTGATGAGATCCATGAATCAGCCTTATATATCCCACGGGAGCTGAAGAAAGCATTAAGTGTTGCAAAAAAGAATATTGAGAGTTTCCATTCAGCTCAACTTCTGACAGAACATATTATTGAAACTGTCAAAGGTGTCAGATGCTGGAGAAAAGGTGTGGCAATTGAAAAAGTAGGCCTGTATATACCTGGCGGCAATGCTCCGCTTTTTTCAACACTGCTTATGCTCGGTATTCCTGCAAAACTGGCAGGATGCAAAGAAATTGTTGTATGCACTCCCCCCGGAAAGGATGGAAAAGTCAGTCCTCTAATTCTTTACACAGCTCAGCTTATCGGGATATCTGACATATTCAAAGTAGGAGGAGCTCAGGCTATTGCGGCAATGGCGTACGGGACGGAAAGCATTCCGAAAGTGTACAAAATTTTCGGACCAGGTAATCAATATGTTACAAAAGCCAAGGAGATGGTTCAGCAGGATGGTGTCGCTATAGATATGCCTGCTGGTCCGACTGAGGTATTAGTGATTGCAGACAACCAGGCCAACCCTGAATTTATTGCAACAGACTTGCTTTCTCAGGCAGAACACGGACCTGATAGTCAGGTTATTATGCTGACCGATGATATGAATCTTTTAGAAAAAGTTATATCTGAAGTAGATAAGCAGGTTGAGTTATTACCAAGAAAAGAAATTGCTTTAAAAGCTCTGGAAAACAGTCAAATGATCCTGATGTCTTCTCTGGATGACTGTATAGATTTCAGTAATCTGTATGCACCTGAACATCTGATTATCAATACCACTGATTTGTATTCGCTCGCTGACAAAATAAGAAATGCAGGTTCTGTCTTCCTTGGAAAATTCAGTTGTGAAAGTGCCGGAGATTATGCATCCGGAACTAACCACACACTTCCGACAAATGGATTTGCCAGGAATTATAGCGGTGTTTCTGCTGAAAGCTTTCTCAAAAAAATATCTTTCCAGGAGCTTAGCGCTGAAGGAATAAAAAACCTTGGACCGGCAATTGAACTTATGGCTGAAGCTGAGTCTTTAATGGGTCATAAAAATGCAGTAAGCGTCAGACTTAAAAGTTTGCAAAATGGCTGATCTGAATAAACTGGTAAGGGAAAATGTTTTAAAACTAACTCCCTATTCATGTGCCAGGGATGAATTCAATGGCAAAACAGGTATTTTTATGGATGCCAATGAGAATCCTTACGGTAAGCTGAACCGGTATCCCGATCCTTATCAGAGAGAACTTAAAACTGCAATTTCAAAAGTCAAAGGGATTGAAGAGGAAAAAATATTCCTCGGAAACGGAAGCGATGAAATTATAGATCTTTGCTTCAGGGTTTTCTGCAATCCGGGAATAGATAAAGCACTCACCTTTACTCCTACCTATGGTATGTACCAGGTGTCTGCTTCTGTAAATAATATTGAAGTTGTAAAGATCCCATTGACCGATAGTTTTCAGATTGACCTTAAAAAAGCAGAACCATTCTTCTCAGATAAAAATCTGAAACTCATCTTTATTTGTTCCCCGAACAATCCTACAGCCAACTCAATGAATTATGCCGACGTTGAATACATCATCACTAAATTCAGCGGGATCGTTTTAATTGATGAAGCTTATATTGATTTCAGTGAAAAACCTTCATTTATCAAACTGGTTGATAAACATCCTAATTTGATAGTAATGCAGACATTCAGTAAGGCATATGCGCTTGCATCAGTAAGAGTTGGAATGGCCTTTTCAAACCCTGCAGTTATTAAGTATTTCAATAAGCTGAAACCACCATATAACATCAGCGCCATCAACCAGAAAGCTGCATTACTAAAACTCGGTCAGATTGAACAATATCAAAGCCAGATTCTAAGAATTAAAAAGGAACGGGAAAGACTTTCTGTATTACTCTTAAAAATGCATTTAGTAGAAAATGTTTATCCTTCAGATGCCAACTTTCTTCTTGTAAAAGTTAAAAATGCTGATTATATTTATAATGCATTGGTTGACAAGAATATTATTATAAGGAACCGTAGCAGCATGGTTGAAAACTGTCTCCGGATCACAATAGGGAAAAAATCAGAAAATGACCAGCTAATCAGGGTATTAAGATCCATTTCAATATGAAGAAAGTACTTTTTATTGACCGTGATGGGACAATTATAGCAGAGCCGGAAGATGAACAGACAGATAGCTTCGAAAAGCTGACTTTTCTTCCCGGAGCTATATCTTGTTTATCGAAAATAGCAAAGGAGACTGATTTTGAACTTGTTATGGTTACTAACCAGGATGGTTTGGGTACAGAGTCATTTCCTGAAAATACCTTCTGGCCGGTTCAGAACAAGATTCTGGAAATACTCAAAGGTGAGGGTGTTACATTCGCAGAAATATTTATTGACAGAACAACCTCCTTACAAAAGGCGCCGACCCGTAAGCCAGGAATTGCGATGCTCGTCAAATACCTTGCCAGCGGGGTCGATCTCGACTCATCATATGTTATCGGCGACAGGATGACAGATGTCAAACTGGCAAAAAACCTGGGATGTAAAGCCATTTTATTCAGTGATAAAAGATTGTCCGAAGCCGAATTAACGACCAGAGACTGGAACGATATTTATAAGTATCTTAAGCATATTCCAAGGACTGCAATAGTGGAACGTAAAACAACCGAGACAAACATTCGTATCGAACTCAATATTGATGGATCAGGCAAAAGCACGATCAATACAGGAATTGGATTTTTCGATCATATGCTGGATCAGATTGCCCGGCACGGGAATATCGATCTAAATGCAAAAGTGAAGGGTGATATTCAGATTGACGAACACCATACTGTTGAAGATGTGGCAATTGCTTTAGGGGAGGCTTTACTGAAAGCGCTGGGGGGGAAAAAAGGGATAGAAAGATACGGCTTCATTCTGCCAATGGATGATTGCCTTGCTCAGGTAGCTCTGGATTTTGGAGGCAGGCCGTGGCTGGAATGGGATGTGAAGTTCTCACGTGAGAAAATTGGGGAACTGCCGACTGAATTGTTCTTTCATTTCTTTAAGTCATTCAGCGACAATGCCAAATGTAATCTGAATATCAAAGCCGAAGGTGAAAATGAACATCATAAGATTGAAGCAATCTTCAAAGCATTCGCAAAAGCCATAAAAGTGGCTGTTAAGCAAACAGGAAACTTTGACTTACCCAGTACAAAAGGCAGCTTATGATAGCTATATTGAAATACAATGCAGGAAATATAAAATCTGTACAGAATGCACTTTCACGACTGGGTTATAAAAGCATTATCACAGACAAACCATCTGAGTTATTAAGCGCAGATAAAGTTATTTTCCCGGGTGTTGGAGAAGCCAGTTCTGCCATTTTTTATCTTAAGGAAAGAGGATTGGATAAGACAATCATTTCATTGAAGCAGCCTGTGCTTGGAATTTGTCTTGGTTTACAGCTCATGTGCCGTCATTCTGAGGAGGGTAAGACTCAATGCCTCGGAATATTTGATACCGACGTCAAATTATTCCCACCGGTTGACAAGATTCCGCATATGGGCTGGAATAATTGTCTGACAATGAAAGGAGATCTGTTCAAAGGCATATCCATTGATGACGATCTGTACTATGTTCACAGTTATTACGCTGAAATCTCATTATGCACAACAGCAACGTGTGATTATATCCTTCCATTTAGTGCAGCAATGCAGAAGGAAAATTTTTATGCAACACAGTTTCATCCGGAAAAATCAGCTGAAACGGGCGAAAAAATATTGAAAAATTTCCTGGAGCTATGAGAATCATTGTAGCAATTGATATAATAGGGGGTAAATGTGTCCGGCTTACCAGGGGAGATTTTAGTTCCAGGAAGGTTTATAATGAGGACCCTCTTGATTTTGCAAGGCAGATCGAAGATAATGGCATTAATTATTTACATCTGGTCGATCTTGAAGGGGCCAGAAACAAAAAAGTAGAAAATTTAAAGGTCCTTGAAAAGATTGCATGGAAGACCAAATTAAAAATTGATTTCGGTGGTGGTTTAAGATCATATGAAGATCTGATAACAGTGTTTAATGCCGGGGCACGACAGGTAACTGCCGGAAGCATAGCCGTGACTGACCCTCATCTATTCATTGAATGGCTGTCAAAACTGGGACAGGAAAAACTGATTCTCGGGGCAGACTGTATCGATAGAAAAGTCTCTACAGGAGGCTGGCTGGAAAATTCAGACAAAGAGATAATAAGTTTTATTTCTGATTACAAGTCCAAAGGAGTGAAATATACGATATGTACTGATATTAAAAAAGATGGTATGCTTCTGGGACCATCAACAGCGTTGTATAAAGAGATTCTTAATGCAGTAAAAATCAATCTCATTGCCAGCGGAGGCATATCTTCAATCAAAGATATTGAAAATGTAAAAGAAGTGGGTTGCGAAGGGGTAATTATAGGTAAAGCAGTTTATGAGAGAAAAATAACTTTAAAAGAATTGGGAAACCTATGTTAAAAAGAAGAATCATTCCATGCCTCGACATTAAAAACGGGCGTACGGTTAAAGGTGTGAATTTTATAAACCTCATAGATGCAGGAGACCCTGTCGAACTGGCAAAAGCATATGTAAAACAGGGTGCGGATGAACTTGTTTTTCTCGATATAACTGCAACAATTGAGAACAGGAAAGCTCTTGCCGGATTGGTTGAAAGGATTGCAGATGAAATAAATATACCATTTACAGTTGGAGGTGGGATTGATACCGTTAATGATGTTTCAGTTCTTATTAATGCCGGAGCGGATAAGATAACAGTAAATTCATCGGCAGTACGCCGACCCGAACTGATATCTGAGATTGCAGGGCAGTTTGGAAGTCAGTGTGTCGTTGTTGCTATTGACACAAAATTTGTTGATGATGAATGGATCGTTTTTGTAGACGGAGGCCGGACTCCCACCGTGCTAAAAACAGTAAGCTGGGCACTCAATGCTGAAGAACTTGGAGCAGGTGAAATTCTGCTTACTTCCATGAATAATGACGGAACAAAATCGGGATTTTCCTTAGATATTACCTCTGAGGTGAGCAGAAATGTAAATATTCCTGTCATTGCATCCGGAGGAGCAGGATCGATGGAACATTTCAGCATGGTCTTTTTTAATACCGAATGCAGTGCTGCTCTTGCTGCCAGCATTTTTCACTTTGGAGAGATAAATATAAGAGAATTGAAAAAGTACCTGAAACATGATGGCATCGCAATCAGATAAGGATACAATAACCCTTAGTGTATTTTATATTTTTTCGCCCCCTACCCCCTAAAGGGGGTTTAATTCTCTTAAACAATTTAGCCCCCCTTTAGGGGGGAAGGGGGGCAAAACATGGGAGATACAGAATAACAATATAATTAGAACTTAGATCATGAATATCAATTTTAATAAAGGAAACGGATTGGTCCCGGTTGTAATTCAGGATAATAAGACCCTCCAGGTATTAATGGTTGGCTATATGAACGGGGAAGCTTTTAAAAAAACCATGGAAGAAAAGAAAGTTACTTTTTTCAGCAGGAGTAAAAACCGGCTCTGGACCAAAGGAGAAACCTCAGGAAACCATTTGTATGTTGAAGAAGTTTTAGCCGATTGCGACAATGATTCACTCCTTATCAAAGTCAATCCTGCGGGACCTGTTTGCCATACAGGTAGTACCTCCTGCTTTGGTGATGAGAATGCAAAAGGATTTATCTATGAATTGGAACATATTATTAACCAGCGTATTGAAAATAATGTTGCGGATTCATATACCAATAAGCTTTATAAAGAAGGAATTAATAAAGTTGCTCAGAAAGTCGGGGAAGAAGCCGTCGAATTAGTTATTGAAGCCAAGGATAATAATCTTGATCAGTTTAAAAACGAAGCTGCAGATCTGCTCTATCATCTGCTCATACTATTAAAAACAAAAGGAGTTGCTCTGCAGAGTATTGAAGAGGTTTTGAAAGAGAGGCATAAAAAATAAAATCTTAATATTGTAGAGAATAAAAGGATCAAATTGATTTTCTCTGTGAACCTCCGTGCTTCTCTGTGCCACTCTGTGTTAGTTCTTAATCTATAGTTACACAGAGCGCCACAAAGTATCCACGAGGACCACAGAGTTAGACCACTTTCAGGTAGGTTGTGGTGTTGTAAACTATTAATTTTTAACCCAATTAACACTTTTTCTGATTTTTTACTTGTTTTTTTAAAAATTCAATTACTTTTGTAAGCCAGTAACGCAACTAAATGAATATTGTATATAAATATTTTATCTCCTTTTTTTACTTCTATTTTTATTTTAAAAACAGATAAGGGGATTTTTGTATACAGATAATTTAAATTATATGAAAGCAAGGGTCCCTCGGAGGGGCCCTTGCTGTTTTAATACATATTGAGAATATGAAGATAGCAGTACAGGGAGAGACAGGATGTTTTCATGAAGTTGCTGCGAGGCAATACTTCAATTATGATGAAATCGAAATAGTACCATGTTCTACTTTTGATCTGGAACTCAGTATTCTTAAGCAAGGTGAGGCTGATTTTGCAGTAATGGCAATTGAAAATGCCAGGTCAGGCAGTATTCTCTATAATTACACACTCATCAGGGAATCAGGGATGAAGATCCTGGGAGAACATAATCTTCGGATAAAACAAAATCTCATGGCTTTACCTCATCAGAAGATAACTGACATAAGGGAGATAAGATCTCATCCGATTGCGTTTGCACAATGCATGACTTTCCTTAACCAGTTTCCCGGTATGACTCTTGTTGAGAGTGACGATACAGCAGGAAGTGCTAGAATGATAAGTGAAACACGTGTTAAAGGAGTGGCAGCAATTGCGCCAGCACATGCCGCAGAGATATATGGTCTCGAAATTCTTGCACCCGGTATTGAAACATATAAACAGAATTACACGCGCTTTCTGGTGGTTGGAAATGAGGAGAAAGGAAACACCAGAGGCAACAAGGTATCAATATGTTTCTCTACAGGACATAAACCCGGATCTCTGGCAAAAGTTCTTGTTAAGATTGCAGAACTGGAAATCAACCTTTCAAAAATCCAGTCTGTACCGCGACTAAATGGAGAATGGGAATATATGTTCTATCTCGATCTGGAGTTGAATAAAAATACAAAATCCGATATAATCAAAAGAGTTCTGGAAAAATACACCAGTAACCTTGAGATTCTTGGTGTTTATTTTAAAGGAGACATGCTTTATGATAGTTAAACCAGCTGACCGCACAGGAAATGTGCAGGAATATTATTTCTCTCAAAAACTTGCCCAGATCGACAGGATGCGCAGAGAGGGTTCTGATGTCATAAATCTTGGTATCGGCAGCCCCGACCAGCCCCCGTCTGAAAATACAGTTTCAGCGCTAATTGCCGAAGCAAAAAAACCAACCTCGCATGGGTATCAGAGCTATTCCGGGATACCTGCTTTGAGGAAAGCATTTTCAGAATGGTACAGGAAGTATTTTCAGGTTGATCTTAATCCCGACAACGAGATACTGCTTTTAATGGGAAGCAAGGAGGGAATCATGCATATAAGTATGGCATTCGTAAACCCTGGAGACGAAGTGCTCATCCCAGACCCCGGCTACCCTACTTATTCCTCAGTAACAGAACTTGTTGGAGGTACTGTTAGAAAATATGAACTTTCAGAAGAAAAGGGCTGGCTGCCCGATTTGAAATCCCTTGAAAAGAGTGATCTGAGCAGAGTAAAACTGATGTGGGTTAATTATCCGAATATGCCAACCGGCGTGAAAGGATCGATTGATCTGTTTGAAAAACTGGTTACCTTTTCAAGGAAACATAGGATACTGCTTGTCAACGACAATCCATATAGTTTCATATTAAATGACAAATATGACAGTCTCCTTGCCGTAGATGGAGCAAAAGAAAGTGCTCTGGAACTTAATTCACTAAGCAAATCGCATAATATGGCTGGCTGGAGAATTGGTATGGTCGCCGGGCATAATGATTATATTAAAACAATTCTGAAAGTAAAAAGCAACATGGATTCAGGAATGTTTCTGGCCATGCAGATGGCAGCAGTTGAGGCCCTTAATAATCAGGCATCATGGTACGAGACAGTCAACAGTGTTTATACCAGGCGAAGGAAAATTGTTGAAGAGATTATGGATTTACTCAAATGCCGGTATGATAAATCACAGGTTGGTTTGTTTGTATGGGGACGAATTCCTGAAGATATTCAAGAATGTGAATCCTATATAGAGAATATATTAATGAAGACTAATGTATTCATCACCCCCGGGTTCATTTTCGGAAAGAATGGAAAACGTTATATCCGTATCTCTCTCTGTGCAAATGAAGAGAGACTGAATGAAGCCAAAAACAGAATTACAAGTTTACTTTCTATTCAATAACCCAATAACTTAGTAACAACACATAAGAAATGACAATTGCTGTAATCGGAATAGGATTGATAGGAGGATCGCTGATGGTTGATCTGCGGAAACGAGGTTTTGCAGACAAAATAATAGGCGTTGACACAAATATGCATCATCAGAACATTGCCCTCCTTTGCGGTCTGGTCGATGAAAATGATACTCTGGAAAATGCCGTTGAAAAAAGCGACTTAATAATACTCTCAACACCTGTTAATACAAATTGCATCATGTTACCAGGAATTCTCGACAGGCTGGCAGGAACTTCAAAAATAGTCACTGATATGGGCTCTACAAAAGCCAGTATTGCCAGGGCTTCGATAAATCATCCGGGCAGAGGCAGATATGTTGCGGTACATCCTATGGCAGGTACAGAATATTCAGGTCCTCTGGCAGCTATAGGTAAGCTTTTTGACTATAAGACTGCAATTATTTGTGACAAGGAACTCAGTGATCCTGACGCTCTTGTTACAGTTGAAAAAATGCTCGATTTGCTTAACATGCATAAGGTGTACATGAACTCCAGCGACCATGATGTGCATGTCGCTTATATTTCTCACATTTCACATATTACTTCTTTTTCACTGGCATTAAGTGTTCTTGAAAAGGAACACGAAGAACAAAACATCCTGACTCTTGCAGGTGGAGGTTTTGAAAGTACTGTCCGTCTCGCTAAAAGTAACGGAGAGACATGGGCTCCCATCTTCCTCGAAAATGCAGAGTATATTCTTGAGGTTATGGATACCTATATTGAAAAAATGAATTCATTCAGAAAAATGATTTCCGATAAAGATATTAATGGATTGAAAGTTCTTATGGAAGAGGCAAATAAGATAAGGAAGATATTAAATTAAAAGAAGTTCGGAGTGAGCTAGAGTTTGGAGTACTTAAAGTTGAAAGAGTTGAAAAAGTTGAAGATTAACATATTGATAATAACTCTAAGTACTTTAGTCACTCTAGGCACTTTAGGCACTCTAGGCACTTTTTAAAAATAGTTACCATTTAAAATATTAAGATATGGAATTACAACTTAAGAATTCCCTGATCAAAGACTGGAGAGGTTATAAGGGCAGACCCTTTCTGATTTCCGGCCCATGCAGCGCTGAAACAGAGGAACAGGTGATGGAAACTGCTAAACAATTAGCTCAGATTAAAGAGGTTAGTTTGTTTCGTGCCGGCATCTGGAAACCCAGGACGCGACCTAATTCCTTTGAAGGTGTGGGTATTGAAGGGTTAAAATGGCTTAGAAGAGTGAAACAGGAAACTGGTCTGCTTGTCGGTACTGAAGTGGCAAATGAAAAACATGTCTATGAAGCTTTAAAGTATGGCATTGACATGTTTTGGATCGGCGCCAGGACATCTGTTAATCCTTTCACTGTTCAGGAGATATCCGATGCTCTAAGCGGAGTTGATGTTATGGTACTGGTCAAAAATCCTATTAATCCCGATATTGAATTATGGATTGGTGCAATAGAACGCATTGCCAGAGCAGGAATTACGCGAATAGGGGCAGTACATCGTGGTTTCTCATCCTATGAAAAAACATTGTATCGCAATCAGCCCAACTGGCAGTTGCCAATTGAACTCAGGCGAAGAATACCTGACTTACCAATTATCTGTGATCCAAGTCATATTGGCGGAGCCCGGCAATTTCTTCATGAAATATCCCAGAAGGCAATGGACCTCAATTTCGACGGGCTAATGCTTGAATCTCATATCGACCCTTCAAAAGCTTTAAGCGATGCTGCCCAACAGATTACTCCCAACGATCTGAAAGAATTGTTAAGCAGGTTAATTTTTCGTAATCCAAGCACTTCTGATCCAAAATTGCTTGATGTACTCGGCGAATTAAGGCAACAGATCGATATCTATGATGATCATCTTTTAGATCTGATGGAAAAAAGAATGAAAGTTGCGGAAACTATTGGTCGTTATAAAAAGGAAAATAATATCACTATCTTGCAGACTACCCGATGGGATGAAATTATTAATAAAGTATTGACTAAAGGTCATGCTAAAGGCCTAAGCACAGAACTGATTGATACAATTTTCAAAGCAATTCACCAGGAGTCAATAAACCACCAGATGAAGGTAATGAATAACGGTGTGATAAGCCATACGGAAGAAATATAAAAATTAAAATAACTTATGGAAAGATATTTAGAACCGTCCGCAATTAAAGGTACTATCAATGCTCCGGCTTCAAAAAGTATGACACAGCGGGCAATCGCTGCAGCGTTACTGGCTGACGGTCAAAGTATAATCCATAATCCCTCTTATTGTGACGATTCATTAGCAGCGATGAGCATTGCTGTCGGACTTGGTGCCAGGGTTGAACCTCAGGTTAACGAACTTAAGATAAATGGCTCTGCAATTTTGAAAGAACCAAAGCTTAATTGCGGTGAATCGGGCCTGGCAATCCGTATGTTTTCACCTATTGCTGCTTTATATCCTGCTGAAATTACCATGGTTGGAGCAAATTCTCTTAAAAAGAGACCAATGTTTATGATTGAAGCGGCTTTAAATCAGCTTGGTGTGAAATGCACCAGCTCCGGAGGATTTCTTCCGCTTGTAATCCAGGGACCTTTGGCCGGCGGAAAGTGTGAAATAGATGGCTCCGTCAGCAGTCAGTTATTGACCGGTTTGTTAATGGCTTTGCCTCTTGCTGCCAGAAACTCTGAAATCAAAGTCAATAATCTTAAGAGCAAACCATATATTGATATGACGATCCAGATCCTGAAGTCATTTGGAATAAATGTTGAGAATAATGATTATACATTGTTCCATATTCAGGGAAATCAAAAGTATATTCCTCATAATTATACTGTGGAAGGTGACTGGAGCGGAGGAGCATTTCTACTGGTTGCCGGTGCCATTAATGGAGAATTGAGTGTTAAGGGACTTCGGAGAGACAGTATGCAAAGTGATATGTCAATAATCAATGCCCTGGAGAATGCCGGTGCAAATATCATAACAGGTGAGGACCAGATTGAGATTACGAAATCTGAATTGAAAGCGTTTGAATTTAATGCAACTGAATCGCCGGATTTGTTCCCGCCGCTAGTTGCTCTCGCTTCCTATTGTGAAGGAATTTCAACGATCAAAGGTGTATCCAGATTAATATATAAAGAGAGTGACCGGGCCAAAGCTCTTAAAGAAGAGTTCGGTAAAATGAAAGTTAAGATCGAAATTAATGATGATGTGATGCATGTGACCGGAGGAAGGCCACAGGGTGCAAGGGTTGAATCCCATGATGACCATCGTATTGCAATGGCTCTTGCTGTAGCATCACTTGGAGCAACCGGAAGAGTATCAATCAGGGACTCTCAATGCGTCGCAAAATCATATCCTGTTTTTTTTGATGATCTCAGACATCTTGGTGCAATGGTTCATGAATAGCAACTTTAAGGCTTGATTAGTTATCTTTCTGATCAAAAAAAAAGGGAAAATCATGAAATAATTAAAAAAAAAGTGTTTTTTTATTGAAATTTTAAATTTTTAATTATTTTTGTCGGCATGGAAGCAAAGATGTTTTATATCTGGTCGTGGCGCAGCTCAACTGATTTAGCTGTGAAACAAGCCATTATATAACATTTACAAGATATTTATTTATAGGGGCACGCTGTTCACAGTGTGCCTTTTTTGTTTTAAAATTTTTAACAAACACTAATATTTAACAATTATGGAAAAGATCAGAAAAATCATCTTAAGCGAAAGTGAAATGCCCAGACAATGGTATAATATCCTGGCGGACATGCCTAATAAACCAATGCCTCCTTTAAATCCGGCCACAAAAAAACCAGTCGGCCCCGAGGATCTCGCCGCTGTTTTT